>VBFM01000476.1:0-7436 GCA_005882595.1 Chloroflexota bacterium | reverse complement strand
ATTTGACTACTTACGTCTATTGGAAGTCGTAATAGCGCATTCGGTACGTACCTTTGCACTGCTTACCGAAGGCTGTAGTGCGGCTTTTAGTGGCATCGCCCTCACAGACCATTTCCAGGACGAGTTTCTGGAGGACGCACAAACGCCTGGCATGCTGGGATGGGACGAGGAGCATATGGAGGTGAGCGCCGGAGAGGGACACGGCCAGGTATCCCTGGCAAACTGGCGCGTGCGAGAAGGCGCTTTGGAGCAGGCAAGCCTCGCTCGCGGCGAGCATATTGTGTTGAAAGGACCGCCGCTTGAGCGGTACGAGTTCGGCGCAACACTGCGCAAAATCGATGCAGGCGCGCAGCCTGCGCTCTGGACACTGGCGGTGAGTGGCAAGTTGGCTGGGATGGCTAGAGCTTCTGAAGAGGTTGAGCTAACTGAGACGTTCGATGCCTTCAACTGGCACACGCTGCATCTTGTCCGTTCCGCTGATGGGTTGACGGTCTCTCTAGATGGACGCGAGATGTTCACGCTTACCACGCCCGCCTCATCGGAAAGAGTAGGGCTGGCGACCCGAAACACGGCGGCGGCATTTACAGGCGTCTGGCTGACGGGATTACCTGAGGGCTAAGGAGCGGTTTCCTATAGACATAGTGAGGTGAGGGCTACAATGACTTGAAAAAATCCTCTGTATTTTTATACTTCCTTGCATTCAGCTGAGAAATATGCGCACCATATTTCTAGCTGCGAGAGCAGCCTTTCTGAATTCCTATGGATTTTATTGCAAGACCTTGAAACTCAGGAGGAACGCCTTATGGATGAATACACTGAATTCCGTCAGATGGAAGCCACAAAACAGATGCAGCAGGTGCGAAAGCCCTTTGCGAATCCGCCGCATTTCCCATGGCCCACCTCGAAGCCCGGTCCGATGGTGACACCACCTCCTCCCGGTATGAAGCCGATGCCTCTTCGTACAGAACAGGTGGCGGAGGTCGGATACGACCAGGAGAGAGGAGTGCCGAGTACATACGATCCAGGAAGATGGCACGCAGATGAGACCAAAGTTGGTGCAACCAGCTTTGACCAGCTCAGGGATGCCGAGGAGGCAACGCGCAAGACCGGGTAGGGGCGCGATTTATCGCGTCCTCCTAGGGGCGAACAGCATGTGTCACTTTTTTTCGCGTTTCTACGTCTTCTAACTAGAAATTCTGCCCCTTTTATGGGACGGGTTTAAATAGAAGAGAGAAAGAGCCTATGGCTGTATTTGCGTCTTTAACTGGCCGACTTGCCCAACTTCTCCATGTCGGGCTCGTGCCTAATCCGCTCAGCGAGCGGAGCAAACACCTGCAACCACGCATCCATGATGCGCAGATGTACCGCAGCGTCTGCCCCTATTGCGCGGTTGGCTGCGGGCAGCGTGTGTACGTCAAGGATGAAAAGGTCATCGATATCGAAGGCGATCCCGATAGCCCCGTGAGCGGTGGCTGCCTTTGCCCGAAAGGGTCTGCCTCCTTTGAATTAGTGGTCAATGAGAATCGCTGGACGACCGTCAAATATCGCGCGCCCTATAGCACTGATTGGGAAGATAAACCTCTCGACTGGGCGATGGACCGCATCGCGCAGCGTGTGTACGAGACGCGCGAGGCGACTTTCCAGGAGACGAACGAAGAGGGCGAGCCGATCAACAACACGCTTGCCATCGGTTCGCTGGGTGGAGCAACGCTGGATAATGAGGAGAACTATCTCATTACCAAGCTCTTTCACTCGCTCGGCATGGTCTGTATCGAGAACCAGGCCCGTATATGACACAGCGCCTCAGTGCCGGGTCTCGGCGCAAGCTTCGGGCGCGGTAGTGCCACAACCTTCCTACAAGATTTGCAGAATAGTGATTGCATTTTTATCATCGGCAGCAACTTTGCTGAATGCCATCCGGTGGGATTTCGCTGGGTGATGGCGGCGAAGGAGCGGGGAGCGACGATTATGCATGTCGATCCGCACTTTTCACGTACATCGCAGCAGGCGGATATCTTTGCGCATATTCGCGCGGGGACGGATATCGCTTTTCTCGGCGGTCTGATCAATTATGTTTTGCAGAACGAGCTGTACTTTAAGGAATATGTGCAGGCCTATACCAATGCCGCCTTCATCGTGGGCGAGAATTTTCAGGACGCTGAGGACCTGGGTGGAGTTTTCTCTGGCTTGAAACCTGACCACAGCGAGTACGATACCTCGAGCTGGCAATATAAAATGACCAAAAAAGGGGAATCGCGCGAGCCAACCGACGAACCATCGATCAAGACCTCCGCCCCGAGAAAAGGGGCAACCGGCCATCACAACGAACAGCACATCATGCCCGATGGTCAGGAGGGCCAGGGATTGCTCGCGCACGCACATCCCAGCCAGATCGAACGTGATGAAAGCATGCAGGACCCGCGCTGCATTTTGCAAATTCTGAAACGCCACTGTGCGCGTTATACGCCAGAGGTGGTCGAGCAGGTTTGCGGGATTCCACAAGACCTCTTCTTCAAAATTGCCGACGCGCTGGTCAAGAATTCGGGACGAGAACGAACGACTAACCTCGCCTACGCTGTTGGCTGGACGCAGCATACCTTTGGCGTTCAGATCATCCGCGCTGGTGGCATTTTGCAAGCCCTGCTGGGAAATATGGGCCGTCCAGGTGGCGGCATTATGGCCCTGCGCGGTCACGCCAATATTCAAGGCTCGACCGATATCCCGACGCTATACAACCTGCTGCCGGGCTACCTGGTTATGCCGAGCGCGCTGCGGAAAGAGTACGACTACCAGACATATATGGAACACAATAACCAGGAAGCTGGCTGGTGGGTTCACTATCCTGAGTACTTTGTGAGCCTCATGAAAGCCTGGTACGGCGACGCCGCAACGAAGGAGAATGATTGGGCCTACAACTACCTGCCTAAAGTCGTGGAAGATCACTCGGACCTGGCCATGTTTGTCACCATGAAGGATAACAAAATGCAGGGCTACTTCTCGATGGGTCAGAATCCGGCGGGAGGTGGCATCAATGCCGGCTTCCACCGCGCCGCCCTGCAACACCTGGACTGGATGGTGGTGCGCGACCTCTACGAGATCGAAACGGCAGCCTATTGGAAGCGGCCCGGCACCGATCCTACCAGCATAAAAACGGAGGTCTTCTTCTTGCCTGCCGCATCGCACGTGGAGAAAGAGGGCAGCTTCACCAACACCCAACGCCTTATACAGTATCGCGACAAGGCCGTAGACCCGCCAGGTGATGCGCGTTCCGAGCCCTGGTTCCTGACCGAACTCTGCCTACGTCTGAAAGAGATGTATAAGGACAGTACGAAGGAGCGTGACAAACCTATCCAGCATCTCACCTGGAATTATCGCCGCGAAGGCCCGCTCCAGGAACCGGTTGTCGAAGATATCGTGCGGGAGATTAACGGCTTTACTGTTGCCGATGGCAAGCTGGTCAAAGATTTTACCGCGCTCAAAGCTGATGGCAGTACGGCCTGTGGCTGCTGGATTTTCAGTGGCATCATGCCAGAAGAGGGAAAAAACCTTGCCCGCAGCCGTAATCCTGATAATTACTCGGTTGGGGCTTCACCTGGCCAGCGAACCGCCATATCCTCTACAATCGTGCCTCTGCCGACCCGGAGGGTAAGCCCTGGTCGGAACGCAAGAAATACATGTGGTGGGATCCTGAACATGATAACGGCAATGGCACGAAGGGCCGTTGGGTCGGGTATGATGTGCCGGACTTTCCAGAGACGAAGGCGCCCTCAACGAAAGCTGATCCGAATGGCGAGGGATTGGATGCCCATTCTGGTGCAGACCCGTTCACGATGAATGTTGAAGGTCGCGGCAGGCTATATGCTCCAAGTGGCCTGGCCGATGGTCCTTTACCCACCTACTACGAGCCGGTGGAGTCGCCTGTCACGAATTTGCTCTACCCTCATACACCTACGAATCCGGTGGTGAAGTACTGGAACCGACAGGACAATCCACACAACGGACTTGCCAACCCGGACTATCCCTACGCCATCACCACCTACCGGCTCACCGAGCACCACGTGGGTGGAGCTATGTCGCGCTGGGTGCCCTGGCTCTCCGAACTGCAGCCGGAACTCTTCGCCGAAATTAGCGAAGAACTGGCGGCGGAGAAGGGCGTCAAAAACGGCGATTGGATCACTATCTGGACGACGCGTGGCGAGGTCGAGGCAAAGGCAATGGTCACACCGCGCATTCAACCGCTCAAGATAGAGGGGCGCACTGTGCATCAAATCGGCCTGCCGTACCACTGGGGGTACAAGGGCGTGGTCACCGGCGATATTGCTAACGATTTACTTATGTTGGTGGCGGATCGCAACGTCAGTATGCACAACGCAAAATCGTTCACCTGCAACATGCGGCCGGGCCGCCGCTCGCATCAAGGGCAGGATGGCAGTCGTGTCGCGCGCGAAATGCCGTAATGCGGAAGGAAAAAGGAGAATCTGAATGGGCCACATGGGATTTTTCACCGATACGACGCTCTGCATTGGCTGTAAGGCCTGCGAGGTGGCGTGCAAACAGTGGAACCAGCTTCCGGCGGACGGCTACAAGTGGACCGGCAATAGTTACGATAATACGGGGCACCTCTCGGCTACGACCTGGCGGCATGTGGCGTTTGTAGAACACACTCGCCCGTCGGATAGCACAGGCAAGGTCGTCAACTGGCTGATGATGAGCGATGTGTGTAAGCACTGCGAACATGCGGGCTGTATGGAAGCCTGCCCGACGGGGGCCCTGATACGCAACGAGTTCGGCGATGTCTACCTGCAGCCCGACATCTGCAACGGCTGCGGTTACTGCGTGCCATCCTGCCCCTTTGGTGTGGTTGACCTCAAGCTGGACGATGGACGCGCCTATAAGTGCACCCTCTGCTACGATCGCCAGAAAGATGGGTTGGAGCCTGCCTGTGCCAAAGCCTGCCCGACGGACTTCATCACCTTTGGCGACCTCGATGAACTGCGCGAGAAGGCCAGACGGCGAGTTGAGACACTCCACACGCGCGGTGAAACCTCAGCCTATCTCTACGGCGTTGACGAGGATACAAGCGGCTTTTTTCCTCCTGACGGACCGGCCCTCCGTCTATAACCTGCCGGAGAAGCCCAAACTACCCCAGGAGAACGTGCTGCCCGGCTTTGTGGCGAGTTTTGTTGCGGCGACATTTCTGACCATTGTGACCGCCTTCTCATTCTGGAATCGCCAGCGGTAGCGGACAGGTAATTACCTGCCCACTGTACTTTGCAAGGGGAAACATGATGAGTAATTCAAATAACAATCAACCGGCAAGAAGTAGGGGAAGGGTTGCGGTACTCACACCCGATAAGGCCGGGGCTTCTATATCGCACGGAGAGAGATGGAGCGGTCGAGCCAGCGACTACTACCACATCCCGCTTATTCATAAGGCGCACTGGAGTTGGGAGGTCATCCTCTATTTCTTCCTGGGTGGAATAGCGGGAGGCTCGTATCTTGTCTCAACAATAGCCAGCCTTTTTGGCTCTGACGAAGATGCCGACCTGATTCGGGCCGGGCGTTACCTCTCGTTTGGGTGCATCCTCATCAGCCCCATCCTGCTGATTAAGGACCTGGGGCGCCCAGAACGCTTTCATCACATGCTGCGTGTCTTGAAGTTCCGCTCGGCGATGTCGCTTGGTACGTGGGGGCTTACTACCTTCGGCCTGTTCTGCGGACTCACGATGGCCTACCAGGCGGCGATGGATGGCCTGTTGAACTGGTTCCCCTTGCTCTCGCGCTTGATGAGAGCCTTGCCTGTGAAATTGCTAGAGACGATAGGCAGCTTCTTTGGCCTGTTCGTCGCTTCGTATACGGGAGTATTGCTCTCTTCGACTGCCGTACCGCTATGGGCTCGTGCCAGGCATATCCTGGGGCCGCTCTTCCTGACCTCAGGTCTTTCCACCGCGCTTGCCAGCCTGTCTTTTATCCTCTCACTGGGACGGAGCAATGCGAAAACGCTGGAAAAAGTAGAACGCGCCGAAATGGTCGTTATGACCACCGAGCTCGGCCTGATCTCAACGCTGCCAACCGTACTCGGGCCATTCGCAAAGCCGCTCTTCAAAGGCAAAACAGGCGTATTCTTTGGGGCAGGTACGATTGGGAGCGGGCTGCTGATTCCCCTGCTTGCGCGTCTGGGGTGGAAACTCGCGAGAAAACCCACGCCTCGCGCTGTGAATATTGGCGCCTCGCTGCTGGTACTCGTGGGTGGCCTGATCCTGCGCTATGTCTGGATCGTCGCGGGACGCGCCTCCGCCGATGATGCGCAGGCGACGCACCGCTATAACGCAATGGAGTGGAGTGAAAGAAGGCGACGCGTTTGAGCTTGAACGTCTTCGATGATCAGCAGCGTGTTGCTATCTCGAGGCTGTTCGCGTTGCCAAATGCCTTTTTCTAACGTGTTAAAAGGGTAGGACATATCCAGTTGGTTATGTATATCTGTATACCGTGGTGGAAGGAGGCCGCGTATGAAATCATCAGAGGATACTCTCAGACAGCTTGATGAAAGTCCGCTGTCGAGTTTTCATTTTAAAACCGTACTTACCTCCGGCATGGGCTTCTTTACGGATGCCTATGACCTCTTTATCATAGGCGTCGTTTCCACGATCCTCAAAAATGTCTGGCATATCAGTACGCTGCAAATTTCTCTATTGAGCAGTACCGCGCTGTTATCCGCTGCGTTGGGGGCGATCGTTTTTGGCCGCGTTGCGGACCGCTTCGGGCGCAAGTTCGTGTACGGCTATGAATTGATCGTGCTGGCTGCCGGGGCAATTGCTTCGGCCTTAGCGCCAAACGTGTTCTGGCTGCTCTTTTTCCGCTTTATCCTCGGTCTTGGCATTGGAGGTGATTATCCGGTCAGCGCCACGCTGATGAGCGAGTACTCTAATCGCTATGATCGCGGCAAGTTGATTACGCTCGTCTTCTCGACGCAGGCATTGGGTCTGATTTTCGGGCCACTATTGACCGTGCTAATGCTGATCAGTGGAGTAAACCTGGACCTGACATGGCGTATTCTGCTGGGGGTGGGTGCAATTCCAGCCCTGGCGACATTCTGGTTACGCCGCGTTTCTCGCTCGCGCATGGCAACGTGAAGGAGGCCGAGCAGGCTGTACAGATGGTCATGAAAGGAAGAGGAGATGGAGGAGAGTGCGACGGCATTCACCGGCAGCTAACCGATGGATCGTTTGAGAAGATCAACCCGGCCATTAAAGTTGTTGAAGATGGTGATGGTGTGCGCGTCCAACCCGGTCGAAAGGTTTCCGCGCGGGAATTGTTTACGACGCGGCATTTATTGATCTGGCTGATAGGTGCTGCCGGCACGTGGTTTTTCCTGGATGTGTCCTACTATGGTACAACTGTATCCACACCGTTAGTGATTAAGCTGTTCAGTCCAC
>VBFM01000046.1:6635-7173 GCA_005882595.1 Chloroflexota bacterium | reverse complement strand
TCTGTATGGTAATCAGGTCGCTCAATACTCCGTACGCGGTCTGTGAGACGGTAGGCGCGTGTTCCACCAATGTAATTGTGCCCATTGCAGCGGTTTCTAGCGAGATAACGCCGGTCATGCCCGTGGCGAAATGCAGGATATCCTCTGCATTAATACGACGTGGACGCACCTCGGCGGTGAGGATGCCATATTTGCGGTGCGCCTCGCTCACCAGGCGGTAGGGTGAACCGGCCAGCGCCGCGGAGCAAATATCATCGGTTGTCAGGTTACGAATGCCCTCGCGTTCGACCATCTGAGGGGTAAGTTGTCCCTCCAGCAGGGTGTTAGCAAGGATGGTTGTTTTCATGACCGCGTCCCATCCATCTAGATCATACCAGGGATCAGCCTCCGCGACACCAACCTGCTGCGCTTTGCGAATGGCCTCCTCCTGAGAGTAGCCTTGCTCGATCATGCTGAGCACCAGCGTGCTGGTTGAATTGAGTAGCCCGCGAAATGATCGAATTTCAACGGCGGGCAGGGTGAATTCCGCGAGGTTGAG
>VBFM01000046.1:0-6613 GCA_005882595.1 Chloroflexota bacterium | reverse complement strand
TGTGCGCTAGGGCTTGAAGTTCTGCCTGGGCATAGGCAACGGGACCTTTGTTGGCGGTGATGACATCCATGCCTGCTTCTAAGGCCTTGCGTATATGTAAAAGCGCAGGCTGCCCATTTTGTGGATTGAGGGTAGTGAGTTCGATGAAGAGAGAGGCTCCGGCAGCTTTACCTGCTTCGATGAATCGATCAGCATTTTCTACACCGGTTCCTTGGCTCTTGAACCAGCGTAGGGGATTATGCGTAAGCTGGTTGGCATCTACCCCTGTAGGGTGAATGTACAACCCCTGCCTACGTGAGCCAAGACCGGTAATAACCGGCCGTAGACCCAGCTCGCGTCCCATCCACTCGCTGCGTGACCCCAGTAGTGGCAGGAATGCCGAAGTGACATTGCCATATCCCAGTACCAGAATGCGCAGTGGCGGAAGGAGCGCAGATAGAGATGTTTCGCTCATAGTTGAAAACCTGTACTTGCATGGAGTAGTGTTGCTCCTGCTGTCCAGATGACGGTGATTTAGGTGATTTCTTATTTTGGGACAGGATAACGAATACAATAATGAGCATCACTACTAAAAAGGTGATAACACAAAAAATGAGAATTTTCTGCTTATTGTTGAGAACGCCTGTCTTCATCAACGGACTATTGTTGATGAGCGCAGATGGTGGCGATTGAACCGGAGGTGTTTGTACTCTGTTTGAACCTGGAACAATCACAGGTGGTGTTACCGATGGCATAAACGGTTTTGGCGGAACTTGCTGTGAAGTTGGGGAGTGAACGATAAACGGCGCGGGATTATTGGATGGAGCTTGCGTTCCGGCCCGCATGGGCGAAGGCAGTTGGGATGGTGAAGATGGGACGACAGGCGTTTTGGCAGCACTCGCGAATGGTTTACGTTCCGGTGTGGTGGATTGTGGATTGAGTGGCGTGTAACGCATCGTTTGCTCTGTCACAATATCCCTATTTGCCGTAGAGGCGGGGTGGCCAGGATTGGCTTGTGACGATGGTGGAGGACTTGCCTGCGAATTTTTGGGGAAAAGCGAGTTCAGGGTAGCGCCGCACCGTGGACAAAACGCCGCGGACTGCACTAACTCCGCCGAACAACGTGGACAGTGCAGTTTTGTATCAGGTGATGAAGGCTGTGTGGCCGGCGAAGGGGGCCGAGAAGAGGCATCCGGTGAGACCGGGTCTGTATTTCCCCCCGAATTTTGCAGCGCCTCAAAAATGAACGGCAGATCGGGCTGTGTGCTATGTGGGTCGATTGAACGGCCTGACCCTGTTGGGGGTGGCTGCGTTGAAGTAGGTAATGCGGCCAGCACTATTCTTAGATCATTCGTAAATTCCGCGACGGATTGGTAGCGGTCTTTGGGCTTCATCGCCATAGCGCGACTGATGATCGAGTTCAGGCTATTCAACAAATCCGGTGATAACGTACCTAGTTGTGCCACGTGCCGTGAATGGCGAGGCGCCGGTTTAGCTGGTTTAGTGACTCCCAACCGGAACTGCCTGGGACTGTCGGCACCAGCGCTCGTTTCAGGTGGATTCTGTGCCAGGATTTCCTGCAGCGAGGGTAAATCTGGCAATCTCTGGGTTATGGATTGATTGCGTGCTGAGACACTTGGCGGCTCATGTGCAGTCAGCGCAAAGTAGAGCGTCCCTCCCAGGGCGTAGACGTCGGAGCGTGTATCAGTGCCCGTACCTCCTGGATATTGTTCCAGGGGTGCATAACCTGGAGTTCCCTGGTGTCGGATGAAGAAAAGCGTGCGTGCGCCATCGGCTGACGCTTTGGCATTTCCCAGGTCTACCAGTATCGCAGTACCATTGGACGTGATGCGGATGTTATCAGGCTTGATATCACGGTGGATAATGGGTGGATGCTGGTTATGTAAAAATGTGACAGCCTCGCAAATCGAGATGAGCCAGTTCAAAATGCGTTCAAGCGGCACGATCTCGTTGCGCTGGCGTACCACGCGAAGGCAATCGGTGAGATCGCTTCCCTCAATATAGCCCAGCACGACATAATACCGACCGCGTTCATCAAAGGCAGCCTGGAACGCGGGTAAGCTTGGATGACGCAATTGACTGAGGACGCGCGCCTCATGTTCCAGCTGCGCTTTACCGCTGGCCCCGGTCACGAGATATTCTTTCAGCGCGTATTGTTGATTGGTTTGCAAGTCTACCGCTAAATATACATGTCCAAAGCCGCCACTGCCTAGAACACGCTCGACGCGATAGCGCCCGTACAGTATGGTTCCCGACGGAAGTGTTTCCATCACCATAGAGGTGTCTCCTTCATCGTTCTTCTGCACAAAGTATCGGCTATTGGGCCATGTAAAACAATGAACCAGATCACAATGTAGCCTGCGCAGTTTATACCCGCGAAGGCATTATACACTAGACAGCGGGAAAGAACCAGTCTGGAATCCAGTGGTCATGGAGAATGATGACAAGTCTGTTGCCCGGCACCGGCTCGTAGAGATTCACCTGTCTGCCGGGTGCGCCTGCATTTGCGTTGGTGAGAGGCGCGCCTGGGAGAGAAAGGCCCAGTTGTTCTGTTTCACAACCCGTAAATACATGTAAGTTTCGGCTTGCTGTACACCTGGCACCTTGTAAAGCTTGTCCGTCAGAAAACTCAGCAGGTGGTCATTATCCCGGCATACCACCTCGGCTAACAGATCGAAACCCCCCGCGCAGATGATGAGATAAATCACTTCGTCAAAGGCGGAAATTTCTTTGGCGACTTCCAGCAGCCGCTCGCCCGAAACCCGAATCCCGATCATGCTCGCCAGCGAGAACCCCATTTTGAGTGGATTGGTGATGGCAACAATCTGCATGACCTGTGTATTGATCAGATTGTTTACGCGTTGTCGCACACTTGCTTCAGAAATGCCCAGTTCCGCCGCCAGTTTGGTAAAGGGGCGGCGTCCATCCAGTTGCAGTGCCTCGATGATACGCTGATCGATCTCATCTATCGAGCTTTTATTCGCATTGTTCTGTTCCATGATGGCATATACTACCATCTTGTGGCCCCGCATGCAATAATTTGGAGACCTTTTTGCCCATGTCATAGAATATGCTTACAAAATACGGCGCATTCCCTGGTCTCACAGGCAGAGTTATCTCCATCTCCCCAGAAAGGATACCTGCGATGTCTGCACACCGTACCGGCCTCGTCTACGATGAGCGCTACCTGAGCCATGATACTGGTACGCAAACAACTGTACGCATGCGCGATGGCTCGTTTTCAATAGCGCCAGAATCACATCCCTCGTCGGTCTCGATTACCCTGCGCATCAAACAATTCCTGGATGGCGCTGGCCTCACTGCGCAGATGCAGCCTATACCCACCCGCGCAGCCACTGAAGACGAACTGGCTGTGTACCACACACGCGAATACATCGAGGGAGTGCGTGCGCATGTACATGGTGGGCCAATGAAAGGCCCGTGGGGAGAGATCGAGATCGATACGCCTCTCAGTTCCGGCTCTTTTGAAGCCGCCATATACGCGGCGGGAGGAGCGATGAATGGGGCGCGAGCCGTGATGGATGGCGAGGTGCGCAACGCCTACGCGCTCCTTCGCCCGCCTGGACATCATGCTATGAGCAACCGCGCCATGGGGTTCTGTATCTTCAACAACGCCGTCGCCGCCGCTCACTACGCGCGCAAGACCTATGGCCTCGAGCGTGTGATGATCGTTGACTGGGATGTTCATCACGGCAACGGCACGCAGGATGCTTTTTATGCTGATCCAGGTATACTCTTCATCTCGCTGCATCAACACAACTGGTATCCCAAACTGGCAGGCGAACTGGAACAGGTGGGCACCGGTGCGGGCGCTGGCTACACCGTCAACGTTCCTCTTCCTGCCGGCACAGGCGATAGGGGCTATGTCGCGGCCTTCGAGCAACTGGTGATCCCCATTGGTTTGCGCTATCGCCCGCAGCTTATTCTCATCTCCGCGGGCCAGGATGCCAACTGGCTCGATCCACTGGCCCAGATGATGGTCACGATGGCAGGTTTTCGCAAAATGTCCGAGTTGATGCTCGCCCTGGCGCAAGAAGTCTGCGAAGGTCGCTTGCTGATGCTGCAAGAAGGGGGCTACAGCGCGGCGTACGTCCCGTACTGCACCGCCGCCGCAGTCGAGCCCCTCGTTGGCCTCGATCTCGGCATCGTCGATCTCTACGCCGGTTCATCTGAAGTTGAACGCAGCGCCACAATCTTTACTTCAGAGACCCAGCGCGCCTTGAGCGAGGCGAGGAAGTGGCATAAGCACTGGTGGAAGATATAGATTTCCTATAGCCATAAACTATAATGCATGGGCTGTCATATAAGGGAGGCTTCGAGTGATTTCCTTGTCCGACATTCAGGTTCGCACTCTACGACTGCGCGCTCAGCGGCTTACTCCACAGCCATCCGGGGCAGAGACGAGCGTCGCGCAGGTCGTAAAAGACTTGTGTGGTATCCAGGCGCAGGAAGCACCTGCCGCGGCGCTCTCGATACGCGTTCGCAGCGCCGGGCTGGTAGCTGCTGATGTCGAACGGGCGCGTGTTGAGGAGCGCAGTATCACCCGCACCTGGGGGCTGCGCGGCACGCTGCACCTGCTGGCGACAGAGGATCTCGGCTGGCTAATCCCGCTTCTCGGCCCTGTGTTCATCGCAGGAGATCGGCGACGGCGCGCGGAGTTGGGTCTGAACGAGGACATCTGTATGCGGGCTATCCGCGTCATCCAAGACGCACTTGCCAACCATGGCCCACTGACCCGCGCTGAAATTGTTGAGCAATTGGCGCTTCACGGCATACATATCGAGGGACAGGCAAGGCCGCATCTCCTGTATCGTGCAGCCCTTGAAGGCCACATCTGCTTAGGGCCTGATCGTGATGCAGAGCCGACCTATGTCCTCCTCAGCGACTGGATTGGCCAGAAACATCGAGGACTTCCCCTCTCTGATGACGACGCCCACACGGAACTCACACGCCACTACCTCAACGCCTATGGTCCCGCTACACCACAGGATCAGGCGGCGTGGTCAGGCATGCCCTTGAGCAAGACTAGGGCAGCGTGGCAGTCCATCGCGCACCAGCTCATTGAGGTCGAGGTAGCCGGCGCTCCCGCCTGGATGCTCAAGGCACGCGCAGCATGGCTGGACGAGTTGCCTGCATCTACCCCAATCGTTCGCTTGCTACCGCGCTTTGATACCTACTTGCTTGGCTACCAGAATCGTGTCCTCTCGGTGCCACCCCGCTACGCCAAACGCATTAATGCCGGGGGTGGAATCCTGCATCCAACTGTGCTGGTAGACGGTCGCGTAGTGGGGACATGGAAGAGCAAGCGACTAAAAAATTCCCTGGAGGTGACGGTAGAGCCATTTGACCAGCTTGTGCCAGAGGTGCAAGCGCGACTGGAGGCCGAGGTCACCGATCTCGCCCGCTTCCTGGGTGTGCAGACCACTTGGCACGTTTTGCCGCCGCATTAAACTGGCCGGGAACAAGTTATTGATGAGCGGAAAATCTCAGTCTTATGGCAGCAGTTAGGGAAAGATAGAAAAGACTCTTCCTATAGCCAAAGGATATATTGCCCATCCCTCAAAAATAACTCGCCATCAACCCACACTTCACCCTGCTGGCGCAGATCGCACACCATATCCCAGTGGAGCGCCGAGACATTCAGCCCGCCAGATTCGGGATAGCTGCGTCCCAGCGCAATATGCAGTGTTCCGCCAATTTTCTCATCATAGAGCGTATTGCGGGTGGCCTCACGTATACCAAAGTTCATGCCGAAAGCAAACTCGCCAATACGCCTGGCCCCCTCATCGACTTCGAGCATACTCAGCAGGTAGTCCTCACTTGATGTCGAGCGAGCCTCGACAACACGCCCATTCTCGAAGCGCAACCGAATATCGTCAACAGCATGCCCGTCGTAACTGCTGGGAAGCGCATAACGGATGTATCCCTGCGCGCTGTCCTCTACCGGACCGGTGTAAATCTCGCCGTCTGGAAAGTTGATGTGACCATCGCAAGCCAGAAATGGACGATTTTCAATCGACAGCGTCAGGTCAGTATCTTCTCCAAGAATATGTACTTTCTTGCGCCCTTTCAACCAGGTGATGAGTCGCTGCTGCTGTTCAGCCAGTGCCTGCCAGCTGGCTACCGGGTCTGGTTCGTCCAGCATGCAAGCGTTGCACACGAAGTCCCAGTAGTCTTCCAGCGACATATTGGCGTTTTGCGCGTAGGCCTGGGTTGGATATTGTGTATAAGTCCAGCGCATCTCCCCCCGCGCGGCACGCTGTGACCACAGGGTGTCAACGGCATCGCTGGCTTTACGCCTCTGCGCGGCTCGCTGCGGGTCAACTCGCGAGAGGCGGCGCGTATTGGTCTCGGCATCGATATAGAGGAGGCGGTCAAAACGCTCAGTAATCAGTTGCCTGACCGGGGAAATGAAAGTGAGCTGGTCGCCGTTGGCTTCTTTCAAATAAATCTCACGTGCATCTTCCATTTCCAGTTGCAGCTCAGGGAATGCGCCAACCCGCAAAATCTCACGATACACCTCGCGTACCAACGGAATGGCCTCGGTTCCTGCCATAACCGCCACAAGATGCCCTGGTTGCACATCGAGCGA
>VBFM01000467.1:0-3412 GCA_005882595.1 Chloroflexota bacterium | reverse complement strand
TCCGCAAGAGCCATGGGGGGAACAGCTTCTGAGGGCTTGCGAGAAGAAGGAACGATGTGAGATGGCTGGAGAGCAGAAGCGGCAGACAGGAGGTAAGCGGAATCTTCTTGCGAGCCTGAGGGGTGTGTTCCTGAGCCAATATAAAGAGTGGGTGGCGGCAGTGCGGTTTCTCTCTGTGCTGCCTGTGCCAGGGAGGACGCAGCTCTTTGAGAAAGATGAGGCCGCGCCGCGCCTCGTGGTTGGCGTTGCCTATTTCCCGCTGGTGGGCCTGCTGCTGGCGGGTTTGCTCTGGTCCCTTGTGCTGCTCCTCGCGCCGCGCCTCCCGCAACTCGCGCTAGCAGCGCTGCTCGTTGTAGTGCTGGTCATGCTCACGGGGGGACTCCATCTCGATGGGCTGATGGATTCCTGCGATGGGCTCTTCGGAGGCGGCACGCGTGAGCGCAGGTTGGAGATCATGCGCGATAGCCGCGTTGGCAGTTTCGGTGCGCTCGGCGCGGTATGTATCTTGTTGCTCAAGTTCGCGCTGTTCGCTGGTGTCAGCGGACACGCGCTCCCACTCGCCTTACTGGTAGCGCTACCCTCTGCCCGTTGGGCCATGGTACTGGCCTTGCGCGTCTTTCCCAGTGCCCGTCCTACGGGTCTGGGGGCTGCGTTTCACCGGGCGGTCACGACTGAAGGAGTGGTGCTGGCGGGCATCGTCTCGTTGGCGATCGTGTTGGTCGCGGGGCAGTCGATCGGTTTCATCGTATGGATTGGTGCTTGGGTTGTGGATCACCAGGAGCATTGGAGGACTGACGGGTGATAGCTATGGAGCCATTGCAGAAGTTGTGGAAGTTGTGGCGCTGCTGGTAGTGGTGATGGTACGAGCTTGAGTGCGGAACGTGCGATCTGCTCTTCCACGCAGGTGCTGCTACGTCGTCAATAGGATGAAGAGAAGGAGTTTCCTCTTGTGAGCGAGAACCAGACAGCGTCTTCAAGTACAAGGCAAACGGTTCCTCCACGGTTGATCGTGATCCTGGGAGGGGCTCGCAGCGGGAAGAGCGCCTTTGCGGAACGGTTGGCGGCCAATAGCAGGCGGTCTGTCGCTTTCATCGCGACGGCTACCGCAGGCGACGATGAGATGCGCGAACGCATTGCTCGTCATCGTGCCTCTCGCCCCAAGGGATGGCATACGCTTGAGGAACCGCTCGACCTGGCCAGAGCAGTGCACCGAGCGGTCGAACTGGCAGATGTGTTGCTGTTAGACTGCGTGACACTCTGGTTAGGGAATGTATTGTTGCGCGAGTCAGGGCGGCGTGAAAAGGATGAAGAGGCTGAGGTGGAGTTTCATACAACTGGCGGGCTTTTTGATGAAGTGGCATTGAAAGAGATCGAGGCCCTGCTCTCGGCGGTGAAGTTGCTGGACCCAAACAAGACGCTGATCGTGGTCACCAATGAGGTTGGCCTTGGTATTGTTCCGGCCTATCCCCTTGGTCGGCTGTACCGAGATACGCTTGGATATGTCAACCAGCGCCTGGCACAGGCAGCCGATCGTGTGTACCTGATGGTGGCAGGCATGGCGGTCGATATCAAACGTTTGCACGAAGAGGCTTCGCTTTAGGCAGGCCTGTGAGCTTTTCGTTCGTTTTTATTCGCTTGTGTTTTCCCATCTCTCCAAAAGCAAACGGTAGTGCGCCATCATTGCCCGGTGAAGTGCTTCGTCGGTCTGGTCCCGAGTCTGTATCTGCCGTTCATGATACATAAGGGCTTTTCGTGCGCCCTCTACCGCCTTTGGCGATACCTCAGTAACCCGTATCGCCTCTGCCGGGAGCGGCACCCATTCAGGGGAGTTGCGCCAATTGATATAGGGGCAATTGCGGCACTGGTTCGCGCAACAGTAGCCGCGCCGTATCAGGAATGAGCGGGTAGCAACGTAGAAGCCATTCGAGTCGATGATCCAATCATCCGGGTCTTCCATAGGGATATCTTCCAATTCCTATCTGGTCTTTGTATGCCAATGTATCCGCACGCTCCCAGCTTTGTCAAGACAAACATTTTGCCCTACAAAGCTGTCCTTCGGCTTGACAACAGCTGAGATACACCGTACACTTGCTTGCAGAAAGAGCGCTGCCTGATACTCTCAAGAAAGTAGAGGCATACGGTTTGTTACCCTCAGACATCCACGGTCGTTGTTTCACCCCGCTAACACCCATGCCCGCATTGCCCTTGCGGGACTATTCGTACAAGGAGGTTGTGTATGCAAAAGAGAGAAGGAACACTACGCCGCGAACTCTCTTTCATTGAAGCCATTGCCCTCTCTATCGGCATTATGGCTCCAACTGCCGCCATGGCCCTCAACGGCTCACTCGCTGCTGGCATTACCGGCAGTGCCGTCCCGCTAGCTTTCCTGCTGGCCGCCATCGCCGTTGCCCTGGCGAGCTTCTCCTTTATCCAGTTTAGCCGGTATTTCGCCCACAGTGGCTCTGTCTACGGCTTTAATGGCGTTGCGCTGGGACCTCGCGCTGGCTTCTTTTCCGGGTGGGCTTTGCTGGGGACCTACCTGGCCTTTACCGGCGCCTCGACAGCCGAAATCGGCAATTTCGCGCAAGCGTTTTTTGCGAGCGTGAATGTCAACATCGACTGGCTGCCGTTGGCGCTGGTGGCTGGCGTGCTTATTTGGGGCTTCGCCTATAGCGCGATTGCGTTATCGACACGCCTCACCCTGGTCATGGAGGGCGTTTCCGTCCTGCTCATTCTCATTTTGACGGTCGTGATCCTCTCCAAAGTGGGGGCAGCAGGTCAACTGACTGCGCAGCCTTTTAATCCGGGCAATCAGCCGCTCAGCAGTGTGGGCCTGGCCGCCGTTTTTGGCTTCCTCTCCTTCGCGGGCTTCGAGGGTGCGGCCACTCTCGGTGAGGAGACACGCAATCCACGCCGCAACATTCCCCTGGCATTCTATGTCGCCGTCACCTACGCGCCGACGGTGGGCTTTGGCACCAACGCTGCGGGGGTGCAGACCTTTGCCAGCTCAACCGCTCCCCTGGGCGATCTCGGCCAGCGCTATGTTGGCAGCGTGATGGGTACCCTGATTGACCTGGGGGCGACCATCAGCGCCTTTGCAAGCGCGTTGGGAACAGCCAACGCCGGTTCACGCATCCTGTTCTCGATGGGACGAGACGGCTTCATCAATGACCGCCTCGGTGGCGCAAGTCGGCGCACCGGTTCACCCGCCCTCTCCGTGGCAGTGGTGATGATTCTCACCTTCATCGTCGTACTCGGCTGGAGCAGGGCCCCCGGCATCAATGGAGCATCCTTATTTGGCTACCTCGGCACGATTGGTGTCTTCCTGATCCTGATCGCCTATATCCTGACCAATATCGGCGCGATACGCTTCTTCGTCGCGCGGGGGCTCTGGACATGGCAGTGGATAATT
>VBFM01000045.1:5996-13977 GCA_005882595.1 Chloroflexota bacterium | reverse complement strand
GATGGTGGCTCCGATGGCGATGGCGGCCATTCCTAGCGCGGCGAGTGGGGGAAAGCGCAGCGGTAGGGCAAGTAAAGCTACTCCGGCCGCTCCGAGAATGGTGCCGATGCGGAGAAGTGGGATGGGTCGGATAGCGCGGCGCGCGAGCAAGATGCCGCCAAGTGGGCGAAAAAACATGCCGCTTAACAGGGCGATTGAACCGAGGGTAGCCGCCAGTCCGAGCGATAGGCCGTATTGGTGGGCAAGATATACTGCTATCCAGGCGGCGATGGCGTTGAGACCAAGCGTCCAGACGGCCGGTGACCGTAAACCCGCGCGGATATTCACTTTTGTGCGATGGTGCGCCTCAAATCCGTCATCGACGAAGAGCCAGACGAGGATCGAGGCAATGCCCAGCAGTCCCCAGCATAAAAATGCACCCTGCCAGTTAAACCAGGCGTACAATTGAGGGGTCAAAAGCAGACCAAGACCAGAACCGATCTGCACTGAGCCTCCATAAAGCCCCTGCCCTAGAAATGAGTGTTTGCCCAGGCTGGCCGCGACACCCGCCCCCGCGACGAACGTGCCTCCCGCGCCGAACCCGACGAGCGCGCGGCAGAGGAGGATCCAGGTAATATTGGGGATAAGTGGAAGCAATACGCCTCCCAGGACCAGGAGTATACTGGAACCAATGAGTACGGGGCGCGGCCCATAATGATCAATTAGCGCCCCTGCGGGTATATAGGTAACGGCCAGACCTAGAAATAAAAAGGTGGAAAGTAGTCCGGCCTGGCCATTTGTAATATGCAAACTGTCACGCATGACGGGAATGAGCGGGCCGAAGTTGGTATAGTGGACAGCAACCACTACAGAGGTAAGGCAAACCGCAAAGATACGTAGTGAAACACTGCTGGGCTGACGCCCCCTGGTCTGTCCAGGCGGCGCTCCTTCCTCGAAGACATCGAACTGGGGTTGAGACATGAACCGGCTGCTCCTTAGTAGAGTAGATGTCTGGCCTTTGTCCAGGCCTGATTGGTACTTCTGAATCGTTCTATATGAATAGCGATAGTATGATTGTAGCATAGCAGGGAGCCAGGCATGCCGGGTGGCATAGAGAATGCGGCGGAAACAGGCATCAGATTTGTTCAAACTCTCTCATTTTGTCTTGAAGTGTGTTATAATCGCGCAGGTTTGAGTAATAGCTAGAGGTTATCATCATGGAACTCTCGACACGTTTTGAGGATGCCCTGACCTTTGCGACGCGGCTGCACGCAGACCAGACTCGTAAAGGAACGACCATTCCATATATCTCGCATTTGCTGGCGGTGACGAGTATCGTTCTCGAGCAAGGTGGAAACGAGGACGAGGCGATTGCCGCCCTGCTGCATGACGCGATCGAGGATCAGGGAGGCGCATCCACACGTGAGGAGATACGCAGGCTATTTGGGGAGAGAGTGGTAGAGATTGTGGACGGGTGCACCGATGCCGAAGTGGTACCTAAACCGCCCTGGCGTACACGCAAGGAAGCCTATATCGCGCATTTGCGTGATGCTCCAGCGTCGGTGCGCCTGGTTTCGGCGGCAGATAAACTGCATAATGCCCGCGCTATCCTGGCGGATTATCGCAGCGTGGGTGAATCGCTCTGGAAGCGTTTTCATGGGGGGAAGACGGGAACGCTCTGGTATTATCGCACATTGGTCGATGTTTTGCGAAAAACCGGACCAGCACCGCTGGTTGAGGAGTTGGAGCGTGTTGTCTCAGAAATTGAGACGCTAACGGCCGAAGCTTCCGCATAGATTCAAAAGGAGCCTCTCAATGGTGCCATCAAAGATTTTCTGTACGAATTGCGGCACTGCCAACCGCATCGAATCTGCATTTTGCTTTGCTTGTGGACAGCCATTGCAAACCAGCTCGCCAACTTCTGTTTCACCGGCTTCACAGGATGCTGCCGCTCGTTCTGCATACAGTAGTCGTGTGGGGCAGCCCGTCACCAGGAGCCTGATCAAAGAGCGTTATCGCATTATTGCGCGCCTGGGCAATGGTGGCTTTGGGGCGGTGTACAAAGCGGAGGATATGCAGTTCGGCAATCGCCTGGTGGCCGTCAAAGAGATGAACCGGGGCGGTTCTGGCCCAGAGGAGGTTGCAGGCGCCGCCGAAGCTTTCAAGCGTGAGGCGCTCCTGCTTGCGAAATTAAAGCATCCCAGCCTGCCAAGCATTTACGATCATTTTACTGAAGCCGGGCGCTGGTACCTAGTGATGGATTATATCGAGGGCGAAACGCTGGAAGCTCGCCTTGATAGAGTTGGGCGACTGCGTGTTGAGGAAGCGCTTCAGATAGGCATGCAGTTGGGAGAGGTTCTGAGGTACTTGCACGCCTGCCAGCCTCCCATCATCTTTCGTGACCTCAAACCCGCCAACATCATAATGACACCCCAAGGGCATGTATATTTGATCGACTTTGGGCTGGCGCGCCTGTTCGATCCCGAGCAAACGAGAAATTCCAATCCCTTTGGCTCTCCGGGCTATGCCGCGCCCGAACAATATGACAGTCCACAGACGACGGTGCGCGCAGATATCTATAGCCTAGGCGCTACGCTCCACCAGATGATTACCGGAATACACCCCTCAATGCGTCCCTTCGAGTTCGTGCCCATCCAGTTTTCCCCCGATACCCCTCTGGCAGATTTTGGCGCGCTCATCATGCATATGTTGGAGATGAATCCGGGACGAAGGCCAGAGAGTGTGGCAACAGTACTTCACGAGTTACAGCGTATTGCCAACCAGCTTATGAGCGGGGGCAGGAATGTGGGTCGACCCGTTTCTGCGCAATCTCCCACGCCACCGGGAACTTCACTCGCCGCGAGTCACGCTTCCGGGGGATCGAGGCCCCTGGCATCAATAAGGCCAGCTCCATTTACCCCGGGCAGAGCAGCGACTCCATCCTCAAGAGGAGAGGCGCAATCTTTCTCCAGCGCTGGCGTTACTGCTCCACCTACAGGTACGGTATTTTGCCTCTTTGAGGGGCATAAGGGAGAGGTAAATGACCTGACATGGTTCCCAGATGGTTCCCAAATTGCTTCAGCCAGCCGTGACAAGACCGTACAGATCTGGAATACCGGGACAGGAACGGCTGTGCGGGTCTACCAGGACGCGACGAAAAACGCTATGACGGTCTCCTGGTCGCCCGATGGCGCACGGATCGCGGCTGGCTATGCAGGGGATAAGCGCGACCCAGAAACATTACAGATCGTGCGGGTCGCAAATGGTGAGAAACTTTTTTCCTACGCGAGTACTGCCGGGTTCTTGAATGCGCAGGCGGATAAAACTATCTATGCCCTGGCGTGGTCGCCCGATGGCGCGCGTCTTGCCTGCGGCGGTGGCGAGTACAGGGTGGATATCTGGGATGCGCGAAGCTGGAAACAGCAGGTCACGTATAAGGGGCATAATAGTACGGTCTATGCCCTGGCGTGGTCGCCCGATGGCAGGCAGGTGGCCAGTACAGGGTCGGATGACGCTGTGCATATATGGGATGCGCTCACTGGGAGAAATGCTGCTACGTTTTTCAAACACTCCAGCGAGGTATCGAGCGTAGTATGGTCACCGAATGGGCAGCGCATCGTTTCCGCCAGCCATGACAAGACCGCGCAGGTATGGAATGCAGTGACAGGTACATCACTCACCATCTATCGAGGCCATAGCGATCGCATACAGACGGCAGCGTGGTCGCCCGATGGCACGCGCATTGCTACCGGCGGGCGTGATGGGAAGGTGCAGGTGTGGGATGCCAGCAAGGGAACGACACTCTACACCTATAGCGGCCACCAGGGCAGTGTGAATGCGGTGAAGTGGTCGCCCGATGGAAAACGTCTTGCAACGGGAGGCGCGGACAGGACGGTGCATGTGTGGCGCGCCGTCTAGGTTCAAGTTCGCGAAATTCTACGATTGTGCGCGCAAAGCTGTATCAATTTGTCACAAGCAGTATCGCGTGGTACAGTTAAGAGGACGAACTGTGTACAAGAAGAGAGAGGTAATACATGTCTCAGTTAGATACAGCCATACTTGCGGGAGGATGCTTCTGGTGTACAGAGGCGATTTTCAAAAGGCTCAAAGGTGTCACATCGGTTGTACCGGGGTACGCGGCATCCCAGGTAGAAAATCCATCGTATAAAGCGGTGTGTTCGGGCAGAACCGGCGCTGCAGAGGCCGTTGAGATCACCTATGACCCATCCATCATCTCCTATGATAAATTACTGGAGATTTTTTGGCACCTGCACGACCCTACCACGTTGAACCGTCAGGGAAATGACGTGGGAACGCAGTATCGCTCAGCCATATTCTATAAGAATGACGAGCAGAAACAGACAGCTCTGGCGTCGAAAAAAGCACTGGAACAATCGGGTGCGTACAAAAAGCCGGTAGTGACGGAAATTGCTCCTTTTACCAACTTCTATGCGGCCGAGGACTATCACCAGGATTATTATGACAACAATCGCTCTCAGGGGTATTGTATGTACGTGATAGACCCCAAAGTACAAAAGTTATTGAAAGAATATCGCGATGAGGTCAAAGTAGCCGGGTAAGAAGGCACTCTCTCGTCGCCTTTTCTTCAACTTTCCGACTGCATGGAGGTCAGGTCAGCAGGTGCTGGTTCCGTTTGCAATGGCACTGTGTCTTTCTCGCGTGGCAACAGGGCGAGTACCAGTAGCCCACCAAAAACGTAGCCAGCAGCCTGAATGTTGAGCACGGCCACGACTCCCAGGTGGTCGGTGAAGAAACCGGCTGTGATCGTACCGATGAGGGCAAAAAGGCCCATGGTCATCCCCAATGCCCCAAAGATGCGGCCGCGATAGGCATCAGGAGACTTCGCTTGCAGGAGCGATTGAGCTCCTGTCGCGGGGCCAATGCCTACCAGTCCGGCGGTCACGAAAAGCCCGACTGTGAGCCAGAAGAACGGGAAGAATGCTGGTGAGTTGAAGATGAGGAGGTCAGTGATACCGAAAGCCATCCCGAACAGGCCGATCGCCCAGCGCGACATGATCCGCTTGCCAAGCCATCCCACGAATACTCCACCAATCAGACCCCCTACCGCTTGCGCACTCATCAATTGGCCGATTTGCAGCGCTCCGCCATGCAATATTTGATAGACGAAGACGGGGTAAAGCACTCCAAAAACGCCCTCGCCCAGCATCGTTATCGCGAACATTGTAAGCAGTACTGAGAGCGTCCGTTCTGAGCGAATCACGCGCATACCATCAATCCACTCGTGCCAGAGATGGGCCAGGGCTCCGGCCTCGGCAGCTGGAAGTGGGGTCTTCGTTTCTACCGGGGGTTTGGACGAAGCGGTGATCAGAGCGACCAGTATACCGGCAATCAGAAATGATGCAGCATCTACCAGCACGATGCCGTTGAGACCAAACAAAGCCGCGATGAGGCCACCGAGGGCCGGACCAACCAGGCGCGCGAGATTGCTGCTCAGCGAGTTCAGCGAATTGGCCTGGACCAGGTGTGCCTCTCTGACCAGCGTCGGCAGCAGTGCGCTTTGCGCAGGCGAGAAGAACTGCTCGATACAAGTTCCTACAAAAGCTGCGAGGTAAATGATCCAGACCCGGTCCGCCGTTCGGGCTAACAGCAGCGGCAGGAGTGCCAGCGCCAGCAGCAGGTTCGTGATCACCATGGTACGCTTGCGATCCCAGCGATCCACAAAAACTCCTGCGATCGAACTTAGCACGATGTTTGGTATGCTCGATACGAGTAGTGCGATACTCAGAGCCAGCACCGAACGCGTCAGCAGGTACACGTAAATAGGCAGGCCAACCATAAGCGCCCAATCACCGATCAGTGAGATCAATCCTCCGAGCCAGAGCAACGCAAAGTTGCGTTGGCGCAGTGTAGCAAGCATCAAGAAACTCCTCCCTGTTATGTAGATCGCTCCTGGAATATTTCGGTTAAGGATATAAGTATGAAAGCGGCAGGAAATAAAAAACTCTTGCACATTGCGTAATATTACTAAGGATTTGATAAAATTATACATTATCGTGCAAGAAAGTCAATAGTTGTGGCAAAAAGCGCCAATTAGTTGGTAATATATTGCATGGTAGCCTGCAATACTGCCCTGGCTGTAGTCTCTGGTTACACCACACTGCCCATAATGTTGAAAAAGGGGAGAAGTTACATTATGTTCTTTTGTGGAAAGTAGAAAAAGAATACAACATCAGTAACGGGCATCGTGTACATCATCGCGGCGGTTTTACGGCACCAAAACCGAGTAACTGCGCAATACGTGTTGAGGAAAGAGAAAGTTTTCATTTGGCGATGCCAGAGGCAAGGAGAAAGCCATGCATTTTCCAGTACAAATAGGTCTACCACAGATCATTCTGCTTCTTATAGCCATTGTAGGACTCTGGTTGTTCATATCGGCAGCAATGGGTTTGCTGCGACGGCATGAGACACGTGAAGAAAAAGAAGCGTTGATAAAGCAGGGACGCCGGGTTCCTCGCATCTGGCGTCCTCGCCGCTTTCTCTTAGGACGTGGCATAAGCGGTATCCTGCTCATAGCAATTGCCGTTTCGCTGTTGTGGATGACGTTCTTAATTCAAACCTATCTTGGATTAACGGGGGAGATAAAAGTGGCTCATATTCATGCCATGTCATTTGGAAATTCCGCCCATCAGATGAGTGTTGAGTTGATCATGTACGATGACAATGGTCATCCTACCTCTGATAGCACCTATCTTCTCAATGGAGATGAATGGATGCTCCAGGGCGATATCGTGAAGTTTCCAACATGGTTAAATGTGCTTGGGCTGCACACAGGGTACAAGTTGACCCGGTTGGAAGGGCGCTTCGACGATATTACTATGGAGCGCAATTCTCCCCATTCCGCGATAGCCCTTAATGGCGGTGACGATAATTTTTTCAAGACGGCGTATTCGCAACAATCCTGGTTTGGCTGGTTCGTAGATGCCGCCTATGGCAATGCGGTGTTCCAAAGGCCGGGGAATTATGATGTCTTTGCCACGCAGGACGCGCTGATTGCGCGGCCAACGTCTTAGGTTAGATATACTGCTGCAATGCTTCAATAGTCCTGGCCCAGGCGGTGGATTGCGGGTTGATCACATCGAAGTGATCGATGCCTTCTAGCTCGATATAGGTTACGGGATCACCTAGCGCTTTCGCTTTTGCGGCGTAGGTTCGGCTGACCTCGATGGGAACACTGCTGTCTCGTGTGCCGTGAATAAGTACCTGCGGCACTCCGAGGGGCAGCATGGCGGCAGGTGAAGCTGCCAGATAGCGTTCGGGCGCGTTGGGGAAGGTATGTCCAAGCAGTTCTACGACCGCGCTGTTGCTCAACTGAAGTTTCCAGGCCATTTCCAGGTCAACTACCCCGGCAAGACTGATAGCGCCTGCTAGAGGAAGCGGTGTTGCCGGTTCATGCTCGCGTGCTGCAATGCTCGAACCGGCGAGAGGAGTATGGGTGGGAATGCGCGGACGCGCCGCCAGCCAGAACGCCAGGTGGCCACCGGCAGAGTGTCCGATAGGCACGACTCGTTTCGGATCAAGTGAATATTGAGGCGAGAGGACGCGCACATAGTCGGCTGCGCGCGCAACGTCGAGCAGAGTACCGGGCCATCCGCCGCCGGCATCTCCGACGCGCCGGTATTCGATATTCCACGCGGCTATGCCACGTGCCGCCAGGTCTTCCCCAAGGCCATGCATCAGTGTCAGATCGTAACGGGCGCGCCAGTATCCCCCGTGAATGAGTATGACTACCGGGTATGGCTCTGCATGGTTGGGCAGGTAGAGTTCACCAAATTGCAGGTATTCAGGCCCATAGGCAATGCGCACTGGTTTGATGGGCGCAGGTTCTGGCTGTTTATTCGGTCTCTTGAATGGCATTTTAGAAATGGCTTTCTCTCGCTTTGTTTGTTAACATCTACAACGCGCAAGCCTGTTCAATAGTTTCTTTGACCGCATTTTACATGGTAGAGCCCATTTGTTCAAC
>VBFM01000045.1:1066-5942 GCA_005882595.1 Chloroflexota bacterium | reverse complement strand
AAACGTAACTGCTATTAGTCATGTGAAGGAGTAAAGCCAATGCCTGATTTTCTCGATCTCTATGATTACCGGCATCGTGTCGCGGCGATGTACCGCGAACGCGCTGAAGCATTACAATCCGGTGAAGACGCCGCGCTGGTATTACAGCGTTTTCGCGTGGCCAGGAACGCCTTGTTCGCGACGCACCCGCAATCCGCCCTGGATGAAGAGCAGCGCAAGCAATTTGAGGGGCTGCGCTATTTTTCCTACAACCCGGCGCTGAGCGTGACTGCCAATGTGGAGACCACTATCGAGCCAGCGCTGTTGACTGTTGCTATGAATGCTGAAGAATCGATGACCATGACGAAGGTGGCCAGGCTGCACTTTACGGTTGAAGGTCAGGAGGTTGGGCTGTCGCTGTACTGGCTCAATATCTATGGCGGTGGTCTGTTCTTGCCCTTTCGCGATACGACCAGCCCGGCAGAAAGCTATGGAGGTGGTCGTTACCTCTTCGATACCATCAAAGGGAGCGACTTTTTGCCCGTACCTGGCTTCTCAGAGAAAGAACGTATCGTGCTGGACTTCAATTACGCCTACAACCCATCGTGCGCGTACCATTACAAATGGGTTTGTCCACTGGCACCTCTGGAGAATCGGCTGCACGTGCCAATTCGCGCCGGTGAATTGAAGTTTTTGTTGGAAGAAGAATAAAGGCAAGAGAGACTACAAAGGCCTTGCTTCTATTTATCCATGCTGGTGACGCATCTCTTCACCGTGTTCGTGATGCATTTCGTGTTCGGATTTTCTCATCATACGAAGCATAGGTATTCCACCGGTTCGTATAAATCGAATAACCAGGATGGCTGCCAGGACGAGAAAAATGATATTGAGGATACTTGTGTAGTTCCATTGAACTCCCTCGGTGATGGCAGCAACATTGCGATTCGTGGGAATAATGCCAAGCGCCTCAAAAAGAAATTCTATAACATAGCCAGCAGCAGCCATTGTCACGTAGAATGTCACCAGGATGTATGCCATCACTTTCCATCCGTAATATTTGCGATAAATGTCTAGAATGGGGAGGATGATCAGGTCGGCAAAGATGAAACTGACTACTCCGCCAAAGCTGATCCCACCTTTCCACAGCACTGCTGCAAGCGGGACATTGCCGACAGAACAGACGAAACTCACCACGGAGACTAACGGGCCAACCAGGGGGCCTTCAATTTTGGCAAGCGTCGGATTGTTGGAGAAGAAAAACGCATTCCAGAACGAGTCGGGAACCCACGCGGCTATCGCACCGGCGATGAGCAGCCCGAGCGCGATATCTACCCATACAGATGCCCAGTCCATCACGAAAAAGTTACCGACCGCGGTAAATCCTCTTTTACTCAAGAGTCTTGAGAAAAATGACCCGCCGCCTGATATACTCATATCCATCGCGGCGTGCCCTTCCATTCTCCCCATTATGCCTTTTTCGGCATGCTCTTTTGCCAGCTGTACAAGCTTTGGCGTTAAGGTCAGGCGGAAGATCACCGCAATGAAGATCACCATGAGAATGCCGCCAATGAACTCTGCAGCGGTAAACTGCCATCCCAGGAGAACAATCAGGATAATCCCAAGCTCTATCACTAGATTTGTTGAGGCTATTTCGAATACCATTGCGGAGGTAAAACTTGCGCCTTTCAGAAAGATGGAGCGCGCGAGGGCAACGGCTGCATAGGAGCAAGAGCTTGAGGCAATGCCAAAAGCGTGGCGAATGTTAAGCTTTTTGGGTCATCACCCCCGAGTGTCTTTGCCATCGCGTTATGAGACACAACGGCCTGGACGATACCTGAGAGGGTAAAACCGAGAATGAGCGGCCAGAGGATTTCCCACAACATACTGAAGGATGTAAATAGAGCTTGTCCGATGCTGTTGAGTACTTGCATGGTGTGTCCCTCGCTCTTGTATAGTCAGGTATGCATACTAATACTTGCTTTTTACAAAACCCACACCCACCTGATAGGGGTATATATGCATTATATTCAATTGTGTCAAGGATGAAAGGCAATACTTTCCTCGAAGGGCAGACCGCAGCAGAGCCACCATACTGATGACTATATTTATAGAAATATGTGCAATTCTCGCGCTTATTTATAGATGAACTAGAAACTTTTCCTCGGAAATAATCGTGATAGGTGTGAGGATGGGAAAAGTGGCAAGGGGAGGGATACGTTTGTAAAATCGAAGTAGTTAAGACCAAAGGAGGAGTAAATGACACAATATAGCCAGAGCCCCATGGGAGGCAGCGGCACTTCAAGCGCTACGGGCGCCAGTAATCCGTACTATAACCTGATCAGTGTGCTGTATCATACACTGCAGGCTGCTGAGACGTACGATACGTACATCCGTGACGCGGAACAGTTGGGCGATAACGAACTGACACAGTTCTTACGCCAGGTCCAGACCGAGGACCGCAACCGTGCACAGTTCGCAATGCAACTGTTGGCGCGGCGCCTTGGCGCTGGTCAGCAGACTACTACGCGCTAAGCGATAGGCGGTTGTGAATATCCCTCGTTTAGTGAAAGGAGGGTATATTGAAGACTGACGAATTTATCGCGAAGGTGCAGCGGCGCGCTGTTCTGGACTCGCAAGAGGAAGCCATGCTGGCCATTGGAGCCACGCTTGCAACGCTGGCTGAGCGACTGGCGGGAGGTGAAGCCAAAGACCTGGCTTCACAGCTTCCACCAGAAATAGGGGTGTTTTTGCTACAGCCCTATGCAGGTATTGGCGACCCCTTTGGACTGGAGGAGTTCTTCCGCCTTGTGAGCGAACGAGCAGGCATTGGCATGCAAAATGCTTCTTTGCAGGCTCGCGTCGTCATAGGAGTTCTCTGTGAGGCGGTGAGCATGGGCGAGATCGAAAATGTTCGCTCTCAGCTTCCTCAGGATATCCGCCAGCTCTTTATGGTGGAGTACGAAGGAGACCTGCCAGAAGTACCTGAAGTCTAGAACCACAAACCACCCAGGTCGAATGCTTTACTGAGCGGAGCGGCCTGGGTCTTATTTTGCCCATTGCGATATCGAGTCTTACCGAAAGTAAAAGAGTTGGCTGAGAAAGAGAAATAGAGTCGTCTAGAAGCTAACCATCCCCAGCTTTTTCTGTCAATCTCATCAGTGCCACCAATTGAGGCAGCACAAGCCCCGCCTTTTCGTGCATGACGACATCGGCGTAATCGTCCAGTGGAGTTGGTTGCAGGTTGATGATAATGAGCGGAATGTCGTGGCTGAGAGCCAGCCGTGGCAGCGTCGCGGCAGGTATTACTTTCAGGGATGAGCCGACAACCAGGAAGAGATCGCAGGAGGTTGCCAGTTCTCTGGCGCGTGCCAGTTCGGCTTCCGGGACGC
Source organism: Chloroflexota bacterium (assembly GCA_005882595.1). Classification (GTDB taxonomy): domain Bacteria; phylum Chloroflexota; class Ktedonobacteria; order Ktedonobacterales; family Ktedonobacteraceae; genus VBFM01. Next base: position 2,574 of record VBFM01000045.1, on the reverse strand, counting down.
GTTGACCAAAGAGGATGGTTGCTGCCTTGAGAAAGCCCCCGCACTGCGCACAAACCGGATCAATTTCTCCGGCGTTTATACGCTGCTGGAGTTCTTGCATGGATGATCGCGCGCCGCAAAGGGTACACGCCGCTTCGCGTGAGGTTCCGTGCAGTTCTACAATGCATTCGGGGCGGTTGCCCGCGTCCTGATGCAGCCCATCGAAGTTCTGCGTGATGATCCCCTGCAAACGCCCTATCCGTTCCAATTCGGCCAGGGCGTAGTGCGCAGCGTTGGGTTTTGCACCGGCCACCTGCCCGGAGAGGTTGCGCCGTGTCTGCCAGTAGAGTTGCCTGGCCTCCGCTTTACTGATGAAATCCTTGTAGCTCACGGGCGGCTGCTCCAGCCAGATGGAGCCGGGGCTACGAAAATCAGGAATGCCCGATTCGGTGCTGATGCCAGCGCCCGTCAGAGCGACGATGCGCTCGGCGTGCTGCATGATTTCCTGGGCGACTTGAAGTTGATCCTGGAAGCTGAGCATGATTTAGACGTTTCGTGTTTCTAGACGAGAGTACGCAGGTAATAAATACAATGTGGCGTATAGTATATGTCGGATGTGAGATTGTATGCAAGAAAGGTTAGAGTACGATTGGACTGCCAGGGCGACCGCGAGGGCAGAGAGGTACGCCCTGGCATAGTATTCACATAACAGTAAGCTGCACCGATGTTGCCAAAAAACTCGTACCTGGACCGGCTACCACGAGAGCCGGTTGACCACCCGTATATGGATTGCTGGAATCTGTATAGTTAGTGTCAGTGGCATTCGGCCCAACTTGAACAGGTTGGCTGTTGACCATGAAGGAAAGTGTGCTTCCATGCACGGTAACCTGCAATGTATTCGATTTATTAGGGCCTGAATTGATAGCTGACCATGGTTGATTACTCTGCCAAATTGGCTTGTACTGATTAGACTGATTGGGGTCATATTTCAGAAGTTGATATTGACCGGACTCATTGATGATCAAGGCATAACAATAGACGCCGGTACCATTTTGACTCCAGTGGAAAGCCAATCCGTAGAAAGCTGAACTGGTGCTTACTTGTTCCATGCTGACTGTTAAGGTAAAGTTGTCAGTCAACGTTCCTACATTGGGATGTGGGAAATAGGTTTGATTGTCGCTGATTTGCAGTGTATACGTTCCATGCTCCACGCCTGCTGTCAGGCCGTTGAGATTCCCTTGAGTCCAGTTGCGGTTATTATTCTGAAAATTTTCTGTGAAAGACTGTGCCGCCATTGATGAGCCGCCGTTATTGAGAAAAGGCAATACGCCCGTTCTGGCTAGAATGAGGACGATTGCCAGCAGAATAACCAGCCCGGCTCCGATCGAACTTACCGGAAGCCAGCGTACTGGATGGCGCAACGGAGGAGCAACGAAGCCTGCTCCACCCGGATCGGTGGCGCGCCTGGACGTTCCATAGGCGGGTGTGTTGCCGAAGGCTGGCTGCTGCCCGTAGACGGATGCAGCTCC
>VBFM01000045.1:462-942 GCA_005882595.1 Chloroflexota bacterium | reverse complement strand
GGTGTTAGCCGCCTCTAGCGTCTGGGCCATTTCCTCGGCTGACTGGAAACGGTCCGCGGGCGCTTTTGCTATCGCCCTGGCAACGATCTGTTCCAGGGCTTCCGAAACATACGGGTTGAATTCGCGTACTGGCCGCGGCGGTGTGTAGACGTGTTGAAATAAAAGCCCCTGGATGGTAGTTGAGCGGAATGGCGCTTCCCCTGTCAGCATTTGGAAGAGCACGACACCGAGGGCGTAGACATCGGTACGGGCATCGACGGGTTTGCCGTTGATCTGTTCAGGGGCCATGTATTCGGCGGTTCCCACGATTTGATCTACATTGGTGAGTGATGGGTCGCTGTTGACGGGGCCGCCAGCAATATTCAGCAGGGTCGGTTCGTGGCGCGTATCGTAAAGCTTGGCAATGCCGAAATCTGAGAGCAAGAGCTGGTTGGGGTCGGTGGCTGAAACCAGCATATTCTGCGGTTTCACATCGCGATG
>VBFM01000045.1:0-311 GCA_005882595.1 Chloroflexota bacterium | reverse complement strand
AAGTCGTAAACGGCCACAATATTAGGGTGCTGTAAACTGGCGACCAGCTGCGCCTCGCGTTCAAAGCGCACTTTGAAGTCAGCCTGGTCCGCCACCTGCGAAAGGATGACCTTGATAGCCACTTCGCGGCGCAAACGTGCGTGGTAGGCCTTGTACACGCGCGCCATCCCGCCTTCACCCAGTTTGGATTGGATGAGGTAGGCCCCCAGTTGTTGCCCGATCAGTGCATCGTTTTCCATGCCCCGAATCTCTCCCGCTTTCACTATCCGATGAGGTAACATGTCCAGGATAGTGTAACGCTATTTCCAGGC
>VBFM01000044.1:0-7628 GCA_005882595.1 Chloroflexota bacterium | reverse complement strand
CCCGCCTGCACGGTCGGCTGCCACACTGGTAATGGTGGTTGAGATGGAGGTCCCGACCTCATTGTTGGATCAATTTCTGAATTTGTAGGAGACCCTTGAGAAACCTGGGGAACTTTGTTCCCGCAATTATTGCAAAATGCCGCATCATTTGGCATGCGATTGCCACAGTAATGACAGAACATACCAGTACTCCTCTCTATCTCCCAGGTACAGAGCTTTCTTCAAGCGGCTCCTACCGAGGCGAGTACCATTTTAGCAGAGGTATAATATAAAAACAAGTGGAAGATCGATATTTGTACACAAGACTCTATGGAAGATAGAGTAGAAATATACAAACTATTCCAGAGCAACCGGTAAATCCTGGCGTGTTCCCCACTCATTCCAGGAGCCATCATAGTTGGTCAAATTTGGATAGCCCAGCATGGCCAGACTAAAGAGGACAGTGGTGGCCGCAACTCCCCCATTACAATAGGCAATCACCTGCTGCGAGGGGGATACATGCGCCGAGGCGAACACCTGCGCCAGTTCCTCATTACTACGAAATGTGCCAGAAGTAGCATCGATTACTTCTTCGCGAGGAATGCTGAGCGCGCCTGGAATATGACCAGGACGACCATGCTCACGCACAACCGCCCCGGTATACTGGCCTCTATCACGCGCATCGATAAGTGCGACACCCGGCTTACCCAGTAAGGCGATTATTTCCTCAGCCGTTGCGCGCAGTTGAGGTTGGACTCTGGGTGTAAAGATAGCAGGCGGATAAGAGGGAAGATCTGCCGTCAGAGGTAGATTTTCGCGTTGCCACTTGCGGAGACCGCCATTGAGCACCACAACCTGCTCATGCCCATAGTAGTTGAGCGCCCACCACATGCGCGTCGCGAACTGAGAGGAGGGATGGGCATCGTAGGTAACCACTAGATGCTGATCGCCAATGCCAAGTTGCCCCATCACTTCAGCGAAAGGCTCTGGCGGAGCAATCTGCGCTTCGACCGGGTCTTGCAGGTCAACAATATCGCGTGTCCAGTCGATATACACTGCTCCCGGTATGTGCGCCTGCTCGTACTCGTCACGCGCGCCAACATACCGGGCATATTGAATGCCATCTTGCTCGGTAGTGCGCACGTAGCCGCGCATGTCAACGACGCGTACATTTGGATCGTGCAGGTGTTCGGCCAACCAGGTGGTTTCAACCAGATAACGGCTGCGGTCCATCATTCTTCCCTCCTACGCGCGTTATGAAAACAGGCGGGATGCTTCGGGATTGTCGGTACTCACGAAGTGAGCCGGTGTTCCGAACAGATTCATGGCCTTCACGTCTGTTATCGTCATGGATGCATTGGGCGTCTGCGTCGTGACGTGGCGCTGCACGCTTAATCCCAGTGGACGGGACAGGATGATGGCAGCCGTCGTCGCCAGGATGACATTGTTCGCGGTTCCGTAGGGGCGGCGCATCCTTGCTACCGTCATCGCGGATAGTCCTGACAGAATACCCATGACAGCCAGGTTCGTGCCGCAACGTTCATGAATGGCCAGTTCGGGATTGGTGGTACGCAGCAAATTCAGCGCTTCTTGCGCCGCCGGAAGAATTGCTTCAGTCGGCACATCGCCAAACACAAAGAAGCCTGCCGCGAACGAGATACCGGCGAATCGCACCTCGGGGTATTTCCTACTGAGCAGGACAATGGTCGCGTGCTCAAGCGCGTGGTTTTGCTTCACCGCACCTCCCAGCATCATCTGTTGCGCCAGCTGCACAAAGGGGTTTATGGAACTCATTCCAGTGATCCTTCCTAGAGATCGAGAAAAACAAAGCTAGTAAACGATATTAAATACGACGATTTCGTCGCCGAAGTTGATCATGTCTCCATCATTTAATGGAATGCCCTGATTAGGCTGTATACGCTGATTATTTACCAGCGTGCCATTAGCGCTCTGCATATCAGCGATGTACCAGCGATTGGTATCAAACCAGAGGCGAGCGTGACGCCGTGACACAGTGCGGCCTGAGATAATCAGGTCATTCCCGTTGGTGCGACCAATCGTCGTCACATCCTGATGAAACAGGTAGGAGCGACCGGCAAGCGGGCCGTTTTGTAAAGTAAGGCGCGCCAGAACAGGTCGTCCATTGGGTCCCATCACGCGATCATAAGCGGATTTCCTGTCCGATAGCTCGTATCCGCAGAAGGTGCAAAACAGGCGATCACTCTGATTAGCTGAGCCACAACGGAAACAGGTGACCGTAATCATGGACGGCCTGCTGATGCCAAGCGGTTGAGAGATGGGAGGATTGGAAGGCGGATTAGGCACGCCTATTCCCGGATTGGGCAACGGCGCGGAATACGGATTCTGATACTCAGGCAGTACCTGGGACCCCGGTGGCGGGAGATTGACCGGCTGAGGATTTACAGGTGGTTGTATACCAGAACGCCAGCGCGGTAGGGAGAGTTGTGAAGAGGCCAGCGCAGCCGTCAGCGCTTCAATGAGCGCGTCGGTTGTCTGGTAGCGATCGGCGGGGGCCTTGGCCGTCATCTTCATGACCGCCTGCTCGATTGACTGTGGCACGCCTTTGGCATGCAAAAGTTCAAGAGGCAGGGGATCGTTGAGGTGTTTGACCGTGATGGAGATCGGACTATCCGCGGTGAAAGGCACCCGTCCGGCCAACGCGTGGAACAAGACGATGCCCAGCGAGTAGATATCACTGCGGCGATCGACGGGCTGGCCCGTACCCTGTTCAGGTGACATATACTGCGGCGTGCCGATACCGGTACCTGCTCGCGTCAGATTGGTGGTTCCCTCCAGGATTTTGGCGATGCCAAAGTCGGAGAGCAGCAGGTGTCCATCTTTGCGCACCAGCATATTGGCCGGTTTCACATCGCGATGGACAATGCCATGCCCATGCGCGCATCCCAGGCCCTCAGCAGCCTGGATCACAAAATCGACCGCCTCGGGCACGGTGACCGGCCGCTGCTTTAAGCGGTCTTTCAGCGTGCCCCCATCGACATATTCCATGACAATATAGGTGATATTCTCCTGCTCACCAAACTCATGGATGGGGACGATATTGGCGTGTTGGAGTTTCGCGACGGAGCGCGCCTCCTGGACGAAGCGCTTCACAAATATGGGATCACGCGCATGGAAGGCTGGCAAGACCTTGACCGCCACATAGCGATCAAGCGTCGGCTGATAGGCCTTGAAGACCGTCGCCATGCCACCAGAGCCAATGCGCTCGACGATACGAAACTGACCGAGCGATCTCCCAACGAGAGCATTAAGCTCGTCACTGTTTGCCGATTGATCCATATTGAGACGAACCCCTCTATTCCTGCTGCCTGCTCTTGTAATTATGGACACGAAATCTCGCTATCAAATGTTAAGCAGGGCGATGTGTACTGCCTCATTATACAGGTTGAGACCGCCAATGTCGAGTAGACTTTCTCGCGATTTTATCCCTCAAGGAGAAGGGATTCCGGGTCCTCCACCAGTTCCTTCACGCGTACCAGAAATTGCACAGCCTCCTGGCCATCCACAATGCGATGATCATAGGAGAGCGCGACGTACATCATCGGGCGAATAACAACCTGACCATTGACCGCCACGGGCCGTTGTTCAATTTTGTGCATTCCCAGTATACCCACTTGCGGCGCATTGAGGATAGGGGTTGAGAACAACGAGCCAAAAACACCCCCATTGGTGATAGTGAATGTGCCCCCCTGCAACTCCGCCAGTGCGAGCGTATTGTCCCTTGCCCGCTTCGCCAGTTCAGCGATTTCTCGCTCAATCTCGGCGAAACTCTTGCGATCCGCGTCGCGCAACACAGGAACGACCAGGCCCTCTTGCACACCAACCGCGATCCCGATATCGTAGTAATGCTTCAAGACCATCTCATTGCCCTGTATCTCTGCATTCAGACGTGGGAAAGCCTTCAATGCCCCTATCACTGCCTTGGTAAAGAATGACATGAAGCCAAGTGAAATCTGGTGACGCTCTTTGAACGCGTCCTTGCGCCGGCTACGAATTTCCATAACCGCGCTCATATCTATCTCATTAAACGTGGTGAGCATGGCGGCTGTATGCTGCGCTTCGACAAGACGCTGTGCAATCGTTTGTCGCCTACGCGACAGGCGCACACGCTCCTCTCGCCCACGCGATCCCTCTTGCGGAGAGGGCTTCGGTGTTGGTGTTGACGTTGGCGCTGGTTTCGCCGGGGCTGCCGTGGTGCCACCATTCGATTGCAGCTGGGGAGCTGCTATGGCAGAGGCAGCAGGAGCTTGCGCCGACTGCTCTATATAGCTGATGACATCATCTTTAGTAACTCGTCCATGCGGGCTGTTGCCTTTGACCTGTGAAAGATCAATGTTATGTTCCGTAGCAATGCGCCGTGCCAGGGGCGAAACCGAACGTTGCCCATCGGTCGCTGCTTCTACTTCATGGGCTACCGGCTGCTGGGCTGCCATCACCTCTTCAGATAGTGGTTGCTGTGGCTGATTCTGCTGAGCCTGCTGGGTCTGCTGCGGCTGTTGGGACTGTTGGGCGGCCTCTCCGATCATCGCGATAACATCGCCGACCGCGACCTCATCGCCCTCTTGTTTCACGATCTTCTGCAACACACCGCTCGCTTCCGCGCTGACCTCGACATTGACCTTGTCGGTTTCGAGTTCTACCAGGGCATCACCCTGCTTGACACTATCTCCCTCGTGCTTGAGCCATTTTGCGATGACTGCACTCACTACCGATTCTCCCAGCGCCGGAATACGTACTTCAATGGACATATATTTCTACCTTTCATCCGTACAAAACGGAAATTAATCCAGGATTTAGCTTGCTATCCAGCGCGGGCCGCTTAAGCGCTGCGTATCTTCGCCGATGTATGCAGGGCCAGCTCGATAATCCGCTCCTGCTCAAGCTGAAAGAGGTCAGAGAAGCCTGTAGCTGGGCTTGAGAGCGCCGGACGCGAAACGAGATGTAATTTCATACGCGAGCCGAGCAACGTTGTCAAATGTGGGGCGATGTAGTTCCATGCTCCCATATTCTCAGGCTCCTCCTGCACCCACACCACTTCACGGGCGTTTGGATAAGCGGCAAGTGTCTGCTCCAGCGCCCGTTCAGGGAATGGGTAGAGCAATTCGACGCGCACAATGGCCACGTCTTCGGCCTGCGCGCGGCTGGCATTGGCGAGCAGGTCAATCGCGATTTTGCCGGTGCACAGCACTACGCGCCGGATGGTATCCGCGCGTTGCAGCGCATCGCGGTCATTCAACACCGCCTGGAACTTCTCCTCGGTAAGCTCCCGCAAAGAGGCAGCCGCCAGAGGATGACGCAGCAAGCTCTTTGGTGTCATGATCACCAACGGGCGGGGATAGCGTTCCAGGTAGTATCCCTGCAGTCGCAGCAGGTGGAAGTATTGCGCGGCAGTCGTGCAATTCGCTACGCGCCAGTTATCTTGCGCGCCCAGCTCCAGGTACCGCTCTAAACGCGCACTCGAGTGCTCTGGCCCTTGACCCTCGTAGCCATGCGGCAGCAGCAGCACCAGTGATGAGAGCTGTCTCCACTTGGCGCGCGCCGACGCGATGAACTGGTCGATAATGACCTGGGCCACGTTGGCGAAATCGCCGAATTGCGCCTCCCACAACGTCAGCGCGTTGGAGGCATGGACGCTGTACCCATACTCAAAGCCAAGCGCGGCGCTTTCGCAGAGTGGGCTATTATAGATAGAGAACGTCGCGCTAGCCTGTGAAAGATGCTGCAGAGGAATATACAGCGCTCCAGTACGCTGGTCATGCAGTACAGCGTGGCGGTGGCTGAATGTGCCTCGTTCCGAGTCCTGGCCCGTCAAGCGAATGGACGTTCCCCCGGCCAGGATCGATGCAAAGGCCAGCGCCTCAGCCTGTCCCCAGTCGATACCGCCCTCTGACCCCAGTGTTGTGGCGCGGCGCTGCAATAAACGCGCCAGTTTGGGATTGGGAGAAAAGCCTTCGGGCCAGGTCAACAGCTCGGTATTATAGCTCGTCAATGTCTCGGCGGATAGAGGCGGTGGAGCTTCGCTGCCCTCGTATACTCCATTATGCCCATTCGATTCTTCCTGCTCAAGCGGTTCCACACTTTCATCCACTTCGCGCCGGGCAAGCTCCAGGACTTCAACGGCCTGCTTCTGCATGGCGTCGGCCTCTTCCTGTGAGACGATGCCCTCTGTTTCCAGTCGGCGCGCATAGAGTTCGCGCACGGTGGAATGTGTGCGTATCACCTCGTACATCTGCGGTTGGGTGAAGGCGGGCTCATCACCCTCGTTGTGCCCCCAACGGCGATACCCGACCAGGTCAACGAGAATGTCCTTATGAAACTGATCGCGATAGGCGTGGGCTATGCGTATTGCCATGAGGGCTGCTTCGGGGTCATCGGCGTTTACATGGATGATGGGGAGAGCAAAACCTTTGGCAAGGTCGCTGGCAAAGTGTGTCGAGCGATAATCACGCGGTTCGGTGGTAAAGCCCAACTGGTTATTTACGATGATGTGGATGGTGCCGCCCACCCGGTAGCCCGGGAGATTCCACAGGTTCAAGGTTTCGGCGACAATGCCCTCGCCGGGGAACGCGGCATCTCCATGAATGAGGATGGGCAGGGAATAATCAAGGTTCTGGTCCGGTCGGCCTGGATGATCGCGTGTTTCCTGCGAGGCGCGGCCCATGCCCTCTACGACCGGGTTCACAAACTCCAGGTGGCTTGGATTAGGGCAAAGGATGATTTTGAGATTGACCTCGTCACCCTCGCCCAGGACGTGCTCCGCTCCCAGGTGATACTTCACATCGCCGGTATAGCCAAATCCAAAGGTATCGGTCAGGGGCACGCCTTCTTCGTGCTTCATGTGCCGGAATTCGTTCAGGATCGACGTGTAGGGCTTTTCCAGCACGTGCGCGAGTACATTCAGGCGCCCGCGATGCGCCATGCCGATAATCACTTCACACGTCCCGGATTCTACGGCGGCGTTGATAATCTCGTCGAGCATCGGCACCAGCACATCCGTTCCCTCGAGCGAGAAGCGCTTCTGGCCGGGAAAAGCCTGGTGCAGGAAGCGTTCAAACGCCTCGACCTGCGTCAGGCGCTTCAGGAGCTTATAGCGCGTATCACGTCGTGCCGCTATGCGGTACAATTGCAGCCCTACGGCGTCGCGCAGCCAGCGACGCTCATCGGGGCTTTTCACCTGATCAAACTCATAACTGATGGTGCCTGAGTACATAGCTCGCAGCACCTTAACGGCCTCAAGCGCGTTGCGTACACCCTCGGCAGAATGCCCCCCGATGACCTCGGGCGGAAGCTGCGCCAGGTCTTCCTCGCGAATGCCGTGGGTTTCTGTGCGCAGCGCAGGATCGCCCGGCGGTTCGCTTCCCAACGGGTCAAGATGCGCTCCCAGATGGCCGCGCGAGCGTATGTCGTGCGCCAGCTCGGAGGCGGCAACGGCCTGAGAAACTGGCGCCGCTGCAGCCCCCGGTGTCGCGCTACGCTGGATGGATTCCACTACGGGAGAGGGAGAAGAAACGGTCTCAGGTGTCCAGGTATCAAAAATTGCGCGTGTCTCGGGGTCAACCGAGGAGGGATTCTGACGATAACGTTCGTATAATTCAAGTACATATCCGGCA
>VBFM01000043.1:13743-14241 GCA_005882595.1 Chloroflexota bacterium | reverse complement strand
GTTCTCGACACGTAGTCGCGATGAGTTCGACATCTTCACCGACCCGCGCATTCGCCGCGCTACCATCATCCAGTAGTAGGCTAATGCGCCCGAATAGCAGCGGTGCTTTTTCACGTACTACCCAGCTTTGCGAGTCGCTCTTGCACCTGCCGTAGGAGTTCATCGCTTTTGCAGAACGCAAAGCGTACATATCCATGCCCAATATGCATATGCCCATGGCTGTAAAAGGTCTCAGGCGGAATGCAGGCCACGCCGATTTCCCGCGTAAGATAGCGCGTAAACTCAAGGGGTGATCCATCAAACACCTCCGAGTAATCCGCCATTACGAAGTAGGTGCCCTGCGGTGCAAAGTACTTCAACTTTGCGCTATCAAGGGCGGACAGCATCAGCTGGCGCTTCGTCTCGTACATTGCCCGGAAGGCTTCGTAGTACGTTCCCGACAGGTTGAGGGCGTAAGCGATCGCCTCCTGGGACGGATGATGCACGGCAAATATCACG
>VBFM01000043.1:8059-13630 GCA_005882595.1 Chloroflexota bacterium | reverse complement strand
TGCTCTGCATCCGCAAAAAGCAGGTGCTCGTATACCTCATCAGCAATGACCGTCACGTCGTGCTCGATGCACAACCCTGCGATCAGCGTTAATTCCTGGCGGGTAAATACACGCCCCGAGGGGTTCTGCGGCGTATTCAAGATGAGGGCACGTGTTTTGCTGGTAAATGCAGAACGCAGTTCGTCGGGATCGAATGTCCAGGTTGGAGGATGCAGTGGCACGTATATCGGAACCGCGTTCGCCATTATGATATTTGGCACGTACGAATCGTAATACGGCTCGATAACGATGACCTCGTCACCGGGGTCGACCAGCCCCAGGATGGCGGAGAAAATTCCCTCCGTGGCCCCCGCGGTGACGACAACTCCTCTGGCCAGGTCAATATCCAGATCGTAGAAGCGTGCCGCGTGGTTGACAATAGCCTGGCGTAGCGACGCGGTTCCAGGACCTGGGGCATACTGGTTCAGCAGTCCAGATTGGGCAGCCTGTACCAGGTGTGCCACAATATCCGGCGGCGTGTCGAAGTCAGGTTTCCCCTGACCCAGATTCAGCGCGTTATACTGCTGTGCCAGCATATTCACTTCGGTGAAGACGGTCGTACCAAATGTCGCTACACGACGAGCAGAGGTGGGCATGGGAAATACTCCATCAGGCTGATCACGCGGGACGTGGCAACGACTAAGCCAGAGCCTATCAGATATGGGAAGCTTGCACCGGCCCGCAGCATAAATCCTCAACAATACAGATAACCGTGTCTATTATACATACCTCCATAACCTAAGAACAAGCCCATCATATCGACTATCGGGAAAAACCTGTTCGCAAGAAACGGTTGAGAAACGCTGGGTCATGTATAAAAGGAGAGAGATGTGAACCGACACATAGGCATTGCGCCAGAACCACCGCGTCTTCGATGGCCATGCTTGTAATTTACTCTGCCTCTCTCAGGTCAGCAATTCCAGGCCTGTTACCCGGTCTGACACTGCCAATGTAGCATAATGAGCGTTTCAGAACCGTTTCCTCATTGAAGATGTGGCAGCAAGGGGGATCGAAATAGTGTGCAACTACCGCCCATTTTGCGTGGGCCGTTATGCAATCCACTGAAAGCCTACATTGATAAAGTTGAGATAGTGTGCAAATACCGCGCAAAATGCTCGGTATTATTTTTGAATGGTTGAGCTTTACCATGCAAGCGTGAGGAGGTGGGAGCGTTGGAAACGGGTTAGGATGCGTGTGGCTGGTCATGGTGAGCTTCCTTTCTGATAGAGAAGAGTGGACGTGTAGAAGGGCGAACAGGGCCTCTACCAAGAGTATAACCGGTGGGGAAAATGAGGGCTGCTGACGTGCCTGGGTGAGGCTGACAACGGCAGGGTCTGTGAAAGATGGCCGGGGCGACCGCCAGGGCTTACACCGGGAGGGTTTTTCCCAGGTATAGGCACAGGGGGAAGTGTGGATGAGGGCAGGGGGCCTTGTGCTTGTCCTATGTGCCTGTTCGCCTTACCAAGGAGGACAAGCACAAGGCCCCCGCATCCGCCCCGGAGCACCCCTTGTCCCTACGCACGAGGTGGGTACGGTTGGTTAACTGGACACCCATAGGGGGCAATTCACCGAGGCGGAAGGTGTAAAACGCGCTGGTACAGTTGGCTATAAACACGTGCACTGGCCGACCAGCGCGAATCGTACGCCATCGCGCGCGCGACTAGATCAGGCCACCGGTCTTGCTCCGCGTACAGTCGCAACGCACGATGCAGTGCATCGAGTAGCGCGGACGGCGTGTATTGCGTAAAGCTGATGCCGTTGCCATGGTCGGGGTCGGCATACAGGTCGGTCACGGTATCGGCCAGGCCACCGGTCGCGTGGACGATGGGCAGCGTCCCATAACGCAGCGCGATCAACTGCCCCAGCCCGCCAGGCTCGAAGGCGCTGGGCATGAGGAAGAAATCCGCGCCCGCGTAGATGCGGTGGGAAAGGGCAACGTCGAAGCCGATGCGTGCGCGAACGTTAGCGGTGTTTGCGGCAAGCTCCCGGAACAACTGCTCGTAGCGTGGGTGTCCTGTGCCCAGCACCACGACTTGCAGCGGCAGCTCCCGCAGCTCACCGGCTATGGCCTCGATGAGATCGAAGCCTTTCTGATCGACGAGCCGGCTCACAATACCTACCAGGGGTACGCCTGGATCGTCAGGCAGGCCGAACTCTTCCCTCAAGGCTGTCCGGTTGCTCGCCTTAGCCTCCGGAGCTTCTGCCGCCGTGTAGCGCGCGATGAGATGGCTATCGCTCTCAGGATTCCAGGCATCCCAATCCAGGCCATTGGGAATGCCAAAGATGCGTGGATGACGCTGGAAAAGCACCTCGTCGAGTCCCCAGCCATAATCCAGTGTCTGGATTTCCTCGGCGTAGCGATGTGAGACGGTGGTTACGACATCGGCGTACATAATGCCACCTTTCATCCAGTTTACATCGCCCCAGAACTCGAGGCCAGGCGGGTTGAAGACCTGCGCACGATCCAGCCCGGCCTCATCCAGGATTGAGGGATCCCAGCGTCCCTGGTACTGCAGGTTATGCACGCTGTAGACGATGCGGGCCATCCCCTGGCGCAGGAGATAGCCATGGCTCGTGCGCAGGTAAGCGGCGCAGGGAGCCGTCTGCCAATCATTGAGGTGGAAAATATCCGGGACGAAGCCGAGCCCAGGCAGCGCCTCGAGCAGGCCACGACAAAATAGGAGGAAGCGCCGCTGCTCGTCACGCTGGTCTAATCCAAGATAGATGCGCTGGTGCCGGCCAAAGAACTCCTCGTTATCCAGCAAGTAGACGGTGACGGGCGAATCGGGGAGGCTGGTTTGCAAAACAGACACGCTATGGTTGCTTCCCGACATGGGGATCGCCAGCGTCAACCCTGTCGGTTTAAGCGACCAGCGGGCGACATCAATGGTGCCATAGCGGGGCAGAAAGAGGCGTACCTGGTGCCCCAAAGTCGCCAGTTCTTTGGGCAGACTCCCCAGAACGTCGGCCACACCACCTTCTTTGGCAAGAGGAACCGCCTCCGAGAATATTGAAGCGTGTGTTATCCATGATACAGCCCTCGTGGAAATGCCGAAGCGCTATCCGCAGCATTGTTCTTTGCTATTCTATCATGCAGGACAAAGCGGTGTTGTATCGAGAAGGAACATCTCACGTCCCTACGTAAGATATAATGAAGCATTCGGTGAGAAATAACGAAGCATCCATACACCAGGCAGAAAGGATCAGCGGCCAATGAGTAAAGTGTTAGCGGTAATTCTAGCGGGAGGCCAGGGCGAACGATTGAGTCTCCTCTCACAAAAACGGGCCAAGCCCGCCGTACCGTTCGCCGGTAAGTACCGCATCATTGATTTTGCCCTCAGTAATTGCGTGAACTCTGGTATCGCCGATGTGGCTGTCCTGACCCAGTACCGGCCCCACTCGCTGCACGATCATCTCGGCATTGGTAAGCCCTGGGACCTGGACAGGCAGCAGGGTGGCATTCGCCTGCTCCAGCCATATATAGGGCATCACGAGTCAGACTGGTACCAGGGTACCGCCGACGCGGTCTACCAGAATCTCAGCTTCCTCATGGAGACTCGCAGTGACTATGTGCTCATCCTGGCCGGTGACCACATCTATCGCATGGACTACGGGCCAATGATCGCCTTTCACCAGCAGCACAGGTCCGATGTCACGCTTGGCGCCGTAGTTGTGCCTCTGGAAGAAGGACACCGCTTTGGCATTCTGGAAACCGATGCCGAGGGGCGAGTCATCTCCTTTGAAGAGAAGCCCGACAAGCCGCGTGGCACGCTTGGTTCGATGGGCATCTACGTCTTCGATCGCGATACCCTCATTCGTGCGCTGATCGAGGATGCGCGAGCCGCTGAGACTGGCGACCGCCCCACACAACATGACTTCGGTCGCAATATTATTCCATCGATGATGGCGCAGAACGAGCGTGTCTATGCCTATCCCTTTACCGGCTACTGGCAGGACGTGGGCACCATCCAATCTTACTGGGAGGCGCATATGGCGCTGCTTGGGGATCAGCCTGCCTTCGATCTCTACGACCGGTCCTGGGTGATCCATACTCGTAGCGAGGAGCGACCACCTGCTCACGTGCGCAGCGGGGCACAGATTACAAGCAGTCTCATCTCACATGGATGTATCATCAAGGGGCGTGTCGAACGCAGCGTGCTCTCCCCTGGAGTTGTTGTCGAGGAGGGTGCAGTAGTGCGGGATTCCATCGTACTCTTTGACGCCGTCATTGGGGCTGGCAGCGTGATTGATCGTGCCATCCTGGACAAAGAGGTGGTGGTCGGCAAGCACTGCCAGATCGGCTACGGGGATGATATGACACCGAACAAGCTGGAACCTACCCGGTTGAACACCGGTATAACACTCATCGGCAAACGCGCGCACCTGCCTGATAATCTGAAGGTTGGTCGAAACAGCAAAATTGGTGCCGACCTGCGTCCCGAGGACTTTCCGGCTGACACACTGGCGAGCGGCGAGACGGTCGAGGACCGCTCCTTCGCGCATGGTTGGCAGCGCGATCTGGCCCGTCGACGGGCCAATACACCATAGGCAATGGGCGGCTCAGGAGGTGCTGGCTCAAATTCCCAGTAGATGTCTTAAGTATTCATGGCTACAGATGCCAATTTTGGCGCAGCCTCCAGTATCATGTGCATTCCGTATTTGGAGCGCAGCGTCACGCGCGGCTGGATTACCACAGGAAAGCCAGGTACCAGGCGTGGTGTGTAGCGCTGGAGAATGCTCGCGAGCAGCAGTTTTGTCTCCATCTCGGCAAATGGCATGCCAATGCAGATGCGCGGACCTCCACCAAAGGGGAAGTACGCCCCTTGTGGAATCTTCTGCCCACTGGCTGGGTCCCAACGCTCCGGGCGGAATTGCTCAGGATCGCCCCAGATGTCGGGCAAGTTGTGCGTTACCCACTGGCTGAGCAGCGCTACCGTGTTGGCAGGGAAATGATAGCCATCCAGGTCGAACGCCTCAATCGCACGCCGTCCCTGAATCCAGGCGGGCGGATAGACGCGCCAGGATTCGTTGATGACCCACTCCAGGTACGGCAGTTTCGCCAGGTCGGCAACTGTAGGGTCTGAAGCTCGGCCAACAATTTTTCGTTGACGGTGGGATGTTGCGACAGCAGGTAGAAAGTCCAGCTCAGCGTATTCTGCGCGGTCTCGTGTCCCGCCGCCACAAAGGTCAACACCTGGTCATGTACCTGCTTATCCGTCATAGTATAGCCCTCATCCTGGGCACCCAACAGCATGGAAAGCACATCTCCCACATCCCGCCCCTCTACGCGACGCTGGGCGATCAACTCATAAACAAAGTCATCAATAGTGCGCAGACCGGTGTCTCGCCTCCGATTTTGCTGTGGGGAAAGGTAACGCTTCAACTGGTCCAGCACGCTCAAGCGCCGTGCAGTATTGTCGATCACTTCATTAAAAGCGTGGCCCAAAGTGGCAACCTGCGTTGGAGAATCAATATTGAAGAGCGACTTCAGGATGATGCGCAGCGTCAAGCGCTGCATGGCCTGGGCCATAT
>VBFM01000043.1:0-8026 GCA_005882595.1 Chloroflexota bacterium | reverse complement strand
GCACCGGCCTGCCACGTGTCCAGCATCTCTTGCGTAAACAGCACCATAGTATCCGAGTAGCCTTCCACGCGCTTCTTGTGAAACGCGGACTGCACGAGCCGCCGCTGCTGGCGGTGAAAATCACCATCGGTGGTAAGTAGTCCATCTCCGAGGAACATCTTCAGATTAGCGCCATTGCCAAGATTAGGCTTTTTGAAATTGCGCGGATGCTCCATCAGAAAGTAGCGGACATGCTCCGGACGGAAAAACGCCACTACTGTGTCATTGCCCAGGCGCAGCCCCACCATACGCCCATATTGGCGCTGATTTCTGCGCAGAAACGTGAGCGGGTCTCGCTGAAATTGCAAAGCATTCCCCACGAAAGGTAATCCTTTGGGGCCAGGCGGTAATGTTTGTGTATGCTGCATCAATTTGTCCTTGTTCTTGATAAATGTTAAAGACCTCTACCCGAATAGAGGCGTGATCAACCTCCAAACGCTTTTGCCAGGGGGAGTGTCTGCTTGATCAAGTCGGCAGCCAGGTCGAAGGGGATAGTAGCGACGTAAATAGGCCTCACGTTCGTAATCGCGCTTTTCCACCATCCTGGCAGCCCGGGCGCGATCCACCCGCGCGTGGTTCATCACATTTGCGATGCGATCGGCGAGCGGCGCAAACACATAGATATGCAGTGTGCGCGGCGCTCGGTGCAGTAAAAATTGTGAGCCGCGCCCGATAATTACTGCGTCGCCTGCCGTCGCCAGTTCCAGTATAACCCGGCGCGTTAATTGCCAGTGGATGAGTTCTTGTGATTGCGCGGGGAGCTTCGTCGGGTTGAGCAGTGTGTTGAGATTGACCGCAAATGGGCTGTTTGATGAAAGCGCATCGAGGACGTGCCGTACCGTGCCTACCGTTTGCTCATCCTGACGCGCCGCCTGTTCGACATTCACACCGAGCCGCCTGGCCACTTCCCCAATAATTTCGTAATCGAGATACAACAGTCCGCATTCCTGGGCCACAATACGCCCAATCTCAGCACCACCACTGCCGAACTGGCTGGAGATGGTCACCGTGACTTTGCCCTCTGGCGGTATACCGGATGGCATCGCCTGGTCAATCAACGGTGTTTCGGGGAGCAGGCGAGTTGCTTGCTGAGTATCTTTCGCCTGGGGGTGCTGCTGACCTCGTCCGCGAAATAGGTTGGGCATGATTGTCCTCATTGTGTCTAGCAGTACATTCGTACTTCCATCCTACAATGTTACACGCTCAAAATGCAAGGTTGATGAACTTCCTCCAGAAGGTGTCAAGCTCCGAAACGGGCTTGCAGAGCCTCCCAGGCGCTGCTGCTGCTTTGGAACACTACCACGCTGCCATCGGGCGTTACGTGCGTGTGCGAAATGCGGTTTGCCGAAATTTTCCACTGCACTGTGCCTGTGCTCCCGTCGAGACCATACAAGGTCTGGTGACCGCACGAGGTCGTATTTCCTGGCAAACAGAGCGTGACAAAGAGCATCCCCCGCGCCTCGTGCAGGCCGCCCGCTCCAGGATAGAGGAAAAGCGCCTGCTCATCTGGTTGGAAGGTCCAATGCACGGTCGTCGTTTTCACGTCGAACGCGACCAGCGCTTGATGCTGAGAGCCGCTGTCAAGGTTGTTGGACACAACCGCGTAGATGAGCGAACCATTCGCAGAAACGGTGACATCGGAGACCGCCACCATGTTTTGATGCTTCCAGAGGACGTTTTGTGTAGCGGCATCGATGGCCTCGATTGTGCCATCGCCGTAGAGGATGAATTCATTGCCGGTGGCGACAATTCCGCCGGGTGTTTGAGCTGTATCGGAGCCGAGACCCGCCAGTGTCCAGCGTTCATTGCCGGTAGAAAGATCAAGCGCGTGATAGAGATCGCTGCGCCTTACTAAGAGTACGCCTGCGTTTTGGGCCATCTGCGCATCTTCCAGCATTGAAACGGTAGAGTCCTTTTCCACGATATAGCTGCGCCACTGAATCTGGCCAAGCTGAGTATCAAGCGCGTAGAGCGTGCTGTTTGCCTGCCAGTAGATAAGGCGTCCCCCCGTAAGCAGAGATCCGTAATCGGGCACCGCGGTTCCTTGCTTACGAGGCCCAAAGATGCGCCAGGCGATAACGCCGGTGGCCTTCTGGACCGCGATAAGCTGAACGACCATATTGCCACGCACGATTGAGCGGCTGGCGACGTAGATGAAGCGGGTATCGTCACCTAGAACGGTGCTTTCCTGGAGCTCGCCACCACGCACAACTGTACTCTGCCAGATCACCTGTCCCGAACTGCGATCGAGCAAGTACAGGACGAAGAGATGGTCGAGCGGATGCGTGTAGGCCGCATCATCGGGTGCGTAGTGATAGTTCAAGGATGTAAAGCCGCTCAAGGCCACCAGGAGTGTTCCCGCCTGGGTAGAGACGGCGGGAAGCGAGAAGACGCCCTGGCTGGAGAAGGTTGCCCAGCGTGAAGAGCCTCTGCTATCGAGCGCCGAAAGCTGAGAGAGATGGTCTCCCGAAGTGGCGATTACGAAGCTGCCCTGGCTATCGGCGCCTGTCAGAGTAGCCGGTGTATTCAATGCCTGCTGCCACTGAGCGCTACCATTGCTGGCCTCGACCTGGTTCAAGAACTGCTGTGCGTGATTGAGCCGGGTGTACGTCAGGATACCCGCGCTCATCAGTACAGCGACCAGGGTCAGTGCAAAAAGGAGGCGTGAGAAGCGCCACAAACGCGCGGTTAGTATGAATGGCATAAGAAGAGTGCCTGGTATACGGCTCAGGGCATGCTTTAGCTTCTTGACCCATAACTGGAACGGCAGAATCCACAGCAAAAGGAGGGTGAAGAGGCTGGCTATGCTGATAGCAAGCAGCAGGAGACGCGTCCATGACCAGTTTCGCAAGGCCGTCTGGGTAGCGGTTTGCGCGCTGAAGAGACTGAGTGTCTCGTTTGATACCTGGATCACCTTGGGTGTTGCCGCCGTCACTCCCGCCAGCGGTATGCGCCACCGCGGCGAGCCATTGCCGGTATCGTAGGCGGTAAGCGTGTGGCTGCCATCCGCTTGCACTTGTTCAAACAGCACCAGACCCTGTATAGAATCGACGTAAGGGGTAAAAATACGCCCTGCATCCGTGTTGCTAAAACCAGAACCAATTTGTTCTGACCAGTGCGACTCTCCTGTAGATGCATCGACCGCAAAGAGCCAGAACTGCTCCTGCACCTTCTGCGCATCCCAGGCAATGCCGGTTGCATAAATCACGTTATTGGTATTTGAAATACTCGCCTGGTAAAACTGCGCAGCTGTCAATGTCGCGTTATCTGCCACGTCCGGCTGTCCATTAAACGACCAGATTGAACGACCGGTTGCGGGATCGAACGCCATCAGGCCTGGCGCTCCCACGGCGATGAGCAACGGCTGCGCTGCAGAAGCCATGAGCAGTGTTCTCGTTGGAGAGACTGCTTTCCAGAGGATAACCCCTGTAGCAGTGTTCAGCGCGTAGAGTGTGTGATCGCCCGCCACAAAGACGGTATCTCCATACAGCAATAATGGGGGGGCGTATGCCAGCGTGTCATCAAGGTGCTGAGTCCAGCGAGCGGCCCCATTTCGCAGGTCATAGGCTGCCACGATACCTTTAGAAGCGTCCTTGACATTATAGACGGTGCTGTGGTCAAACGCGGGCGCAAACGCATGCGCTCCCAGCGTTGGCTCTTCCCCTGTTGTTTGCCAGAGCATTTGTCCACCGGCGGTCATCACCTGCAATCCCCCTGCATACTCGACAACGAGCAGGTTGTTGGGCGTGACGCTCAAGGTCGAGTGCGCAAGCTGGGCGGTATGCTGAGCGGCGACACGCCAGGAGGTATTGCTTCCGGCCAGAGTGAGTATCTGCTGCGAGCCTGACTGCGATGTCGATACCCCTAGCAGCAGCGAAGACTGCAATAGCACGGGATTGGTCAGAGTGGCAGCGTCCTGGTACCCTCCACCAAGGTCTTGCTGCGCCTCTACCTGTCCACTCGCCGCGTCGATATGATACAGGTAGAGGTGCGTGTCGTTCACGTCGCGCCACAACAGGAATGAACTGGTAAGAAACAATACCAGCAGGCAGAGAACCAGAAGAGTACGCGCCACGCGTCTGCGCTCGCCCGGTCGCGGCTCTTCTACAAGCGGTAAAGGAGTTTCAGGAATATCTCCTGTGACCAGGGCGCGGGAAAGTTGGGCAAGCTCTGGCTGAACCCTACCTTCTACGTGAGGTAAAGGCGTTTGAGGAGCGTCTACCTCTAAACCTATAGCGGGCTCAGGTGCTACCACTGTAATAGAGGCGCGATGCTCCGTATCTCTTGGTTTTACCGGTGTCGCATCCAGGTCAGGCTCAAAAGGCGAAACCTCTGGCTCAACTTCTTTAATGAATTTTTTTCGTGGCTTTGTAGGGCGTCGTTTTGTGCCGGAAGTGGATTTTTTCTCTGGCTCGATCGATGGCGCTTCAGATGGCGTTTTTACGGGAGTATCGGCTGTATCAGCCGACTGCGTGTCGGTAGACTTGATGTCTCTAGCGAGCTGCTTTTTACTTCTGCCGCGAACCGGTTTTGCTGTAGGAATCTCGTTCTCAGTTTCACTCGTGACCTTAAGCGTGGTATTATGCGATAATGCAGGTTCAGACTCTGTAGGGGCACGATTTATCGCGCCCGCGTCTGGAGGAGTATTATGCAGTTGCTCATCGGACATCGTACTGAATCTTTCTGTGCTGTAGTTCTTCGTCTCCTACTATATCAAACCGGTCGAGATTAGAAAAGCAGTTGACAGAATCGTCTAAGATAGTACTATACGTTCCTTGCAGCCTGTCTGACCGCAGGTACTTCCTTTCAGCCAGCCTGACCACAGGTAGGACGCAGTCCGTTGGCTGGCTGGCTAAGGACCCTGGACGCAGTCCGCTTGATTGACTGACAGGCTGGTTATCAAAAGGTTCGCCATTGAAAGGTTATCTTTGTTCCAGGGGGCTTCCATGCTAATGCACACAATGAATCTGCACCAACTCCACACCTTTCAAGTCGTCGCGAAACATTGTAGCTATGTTCGAGCGGCTGAGGAATTGCATTTCAGTCAACCTGCCGTATCAGCGCAGATACGCCACCTGGAAAATACGCTGGGCGTCAAATTATTTGAGCAGATAGGACGTAAGACCCATCTCACGCAGGCCGGCGAGGAACTGTATATTTATAGCCAGAAAATATTCTCCATTATCGACGAGACGATGGAACTCATGGAGATGCTGCGCAGCCCCCATCATGGCCGCTTGAGCGTGGGTGCAGATACAACCGTTGGATCGTACGTGATTCCCGGACTGCTGGGAAAGTTTCGCCAGAGCTTTCCTGCCGTAGAGATCTCTCTGGAAGTTCTGAATCGTGCCTCGCTAATCGACGCGCTGCTGAGCAATCGCGTCGACCTGGCGGTGATGGGCGCGGTTCCTGATGACGCGCCCATCGAAATCGAGCCATTCGCCTACAATCCCCTGGTCTTAATCGCTGCGCCCAACCATCGCCTGGCTGGACGGACTGACGTGCCGATCAAAGAGTTGGGACGAGAACATTTTCTGCTGCGCGAACCGGGTTCAGGCACGCGCTCAGCCCTGGAACTCGCTTTGAGGGAGGCTGGAGTAGAGCTGCACATCAGCATGCAGGTGGGCAATAACAGCGCCATCAAGCATGGTGTGGCGGCTGGCCTCGGCATCGCTTTGATTTCGCGAGTTGCCCTGGATATGGAATTGGAGACCAACCGCCTGGTTATCCTCGATGTGGAGGGGTTTCCCATCATCCGTCAATGGCGGTTGGTTCACCTGAAAGAAAAATACCTCTCCCCCACCGCCCATGCCTTCAAAGCCTTCATGTTGCAAAATGCTGATCGACGTTTGCGCAGGAAGCCGCCAGAGAGTATCTCATCATCGTAAATAGAAAGGCCTTATCATGGATATTCCTTTATCTCACGAAAGGCAGATGGTCATCGATGAAGTCAAGCGTTTTGTAGAACGTGAGGTAATCCCTGTTGCGCACCAACTCGAACACGATGATGTCTATCCTTTCGACCTGATCGAAAAGCTCAAGGCCCTGGGCGTTTTCAGCGCTACTATCCCCGAAGCCTATGGCGGCCTGGGTTTAGATTTCCTCACCTACTCGCAGGTAATCGAGCAGCTTGCGCGCGGTTGGATGAGCCTGGCGGGGATCGTCAATACGCATATACTGGTTGCCTATATGCTTCAAACCTACGGTACCGAGGAGCAGCGCCGTACTTTTCTCCCCATAATGGCGGAGGGTGACAAACGCGGGGGGATCTGTCTTTCGGAAGCGAACGCGGGCAGCGATGTGCAGGCTATTACCATGACTGCAACCCCCGAGGAGGATAATTATATCCTCAACGGCTCCAAGCTGTGGGTCACGAATGGCCTGCATGGGAGTATCTTCGCGGTGTTAGCGCGCACCGATACAAGCGCGTATCCTCCCTATCGCGGCATGAGCGTTTTCATCGTCGAAAGAGACACGCCAGGTCTGAGCGTCAGCCGCACCTTTGAAAAGCTGGGCTACAAGGGGGTCGAGACGGCGGAACTGGTCTTCGACCACGTGCGTGTTCCTGCCGCACGGCTGCTTGGCGGCAAAGAAGGCGAGGGTTTTAGGCATGCCATGAGCGGCCTGGAAGTCGGGCGCATTAATGTGGCCGCACGTGCCGTCGGGGTAGCGCAGGCTGCCTTTGATGATGCGATTCGCTATGCGCAGCAGCGGCAGACCTTCGGCAAACCCATCGCACAGCACCAAGCCATCCAGATCAAGCTGGCGGATATGGCAACCAGAATCGAGGCAGCCCGTCTCCTACTCCAGCACGCGGCACGTAAGAAAGACGGAGGTGAGCGCTGCGACCTGGAAGCTGGCATGGCGAAGCTCTTCGCCACCGAGATGTGCCAGGAGGTCACACTCGAAGCCATGCGCATTCACGGTGGCTACGGCTACACCAAAGAGTTCAACGTCGAACGCTACTACCGTGACGCCCCGTTCATGCTTGTCGCAGAGGGAACCAGCGAGATTCAAAAGTTGGTGATCGCCCGGCAGTTGTTGGAGAAATACAAATTGTAGGGGTGCAATTCATTGCGCCCTTATGCTCATATATCGGCCTGCAATGAGGGCGCAATGAATTGCGCCCCTACACGAGAAGAGGAGATATCTATGCAATTCGGCAGATGCTTTGAAGAATTTGAGATCGGCGCAATCTACAAACACTGGCCTGGTCGCACGATTACCGAATATGACGATACACTGTTCTGTATGCTGACTATGAATCACAACCCCTTGCATATAGACGCGCACTACGCTGAAACCCGCCAGCATGGGCAACGCCTGGTGGCCGGGCCGCTCATCTTTAGCATTGTACTGGGCATGACCGTCGAAGATGTGAGCGGTAAAGCCATTGCCAACCTGGAATTTGAGAATGTCAAACATCTTGCTCCCACTTTTCACGGGGATACTGTCTACGCGGAAACGAAGGTGCTGGATAAAAGGCTTTCGAGCAGCAAGCCGGACCGCGGCGTCGTGACGGTGGAGACTATAAGTTATAACCAGCGCGGGGAAACGATACTTTCGTTCAAACGGCGTGTGATGATTCCGACCAGGACGGCAGATGAAGCATGGCAGCGTGAATGGGATGAGAAGATGGAGAAGTTACGCGAGGAAGGGAAGCAAATATAATCAGTCGTTTGGTTCCACCCTGGCCAGCAAATACCAGCCAGGGATTCATTAACGATAGTTCTTTCTTGTGCCTCCTCTCTCCCCAAAACACATCGGGGAGAGAGGAGTGCTTTTCTCCATCTATTACCTACCTTATGCGCTCGTAGCGGAGATGCTTGTCCAGGTTAATCCACCATCGACCGTCTTGAGCAGAGAAGAGGAATTGGCTGTTGCCGAAGTGATCGCCCACCCGACCGTAGTTGAGACAAAGTCGATCTGGGTGATGTTTTTGAAATTCGCACTGGGGGAGAGTTTTATCCAATGCTGGCCTCCGTCG
>VBFM01000042.1:12180-14581 GCA_005882595.1 Chloroflexota bacterium | reverse complement strand
CCGATTGCTGCTGGAACTTGGGTCGATCAAGCGCCGCTGGATGAGCGTTACCACGAGGATAACGCAAAAGAGAATCACAGACATCGCGGCTGCTCTGCCAAAGTTACTATTCTGGAAAGCCTCGTTGTAAATCTCGAGCATGGGCGTTAATGTCGCATTGTCCGGCCCACCATTGGTCATGAACTTGGCCTGGTCGAACATCTGGAATGCCCCAATAGTGCCAAGCGCTACCACCAGGAAAATGGTGGGCCGCAGGAGCGGCACCGTAATATACCAGAAAGTCTGGAGGCGATTGGCTCCGTCCACCTCGGACGCTTCGATGAGTTCCCTGGGGACATCCTGCAAAGCCGCCATAAAGTAGATCATGAACGAGGCAGCAGTAGTCCAGATATTGAGGAGCATCAGCGCGGGCAACGCGAACAGGGGATCGTTCAACCAGTCCGGTCCCGAGAGGTGGACCAGCGAGAGGAGGTAGTTGATCACACCATCTGGATTATAGAGCCAGAGGAAGATCAGGGCAGTAGCGACCGAGGATGTCACAGCCGGAATGTAGAAGATCGTGCGGAATGCGCCGCGCCCCACCAGCACATTTTGCAGGAGCAACGCCAGGAGCAACGCCAGGATCGTCTGCCCAATGACCACGGCCACGACAAATTTGATGATATTGGTCATCGACACCCAGAAGTCACTGAGGCCGGGATTGGCTAGCTGCTGGAAGAGGACTTGATAGTTGCGCAGGCCAACAAACACCGGCGTGGTAAACCCGATATCAACTTTAAAGAGGCTGAGACCAATACCATAGACTGAAACAACGAGGAAAAACACGATCAACACAAAAAGGTAGGGCGCGAGAAAAAGGTACGCGGTAAGCGTATCGCCGCGACGACCTCTAGGTGCGCCGGTACCGCGCATGAGGTTGCGCCTTCCCTCTGCTGTAAGCGGTGGACTGCTGGCAACGGATGGTCCTACCGATTCTGTAGCCATAACAAGCACTCCTTATGCAATATAGGCTGTGTGCATTCCGAATTTTTTGCGCGAGGATACTCTCCCCAAGTGTGGACACGAGGGGAGCAGGGGGCAAAGCCCCTGTTCCTCCTGTGCAGGTTTTTCAAACCGTAACCTCTACGTCAAGGTGCCAGGACGTCAGCCCTGAAGCGCACTATTGATCTTGGTGGCAGCATCATTCAGAGCTGATTGTGGATCTTGCTTATTGAGCAAGACCGCATCTATGGCGTTCCCCAAGTCAGTATGGATGGTGGTATCCTGCGAGCCGTAGTAGTCCGCGAAACTATACGGTGCGGCATCGAACAGTACCTTGAACTCGGGATGCGACGTAAAGTAGGGCGCATTGGCAAGGCTTTTGAGCGTCGGCAGAGCGAAACCCGCGTTGAGCTGGCTCTCCTGCACCGTCGATCCGGTCATGTACTTGATCAGCTCCCAGGCTGCCTCGGGATGCTTGGTGCCGGAATAGGCCGACCACGCATTGGTGAAGGTCAGGTTCGCACGCTTACCATCCGGGCTCATCGGTAGGGGTGCGATGCCATACTGCACATTGGGATTCGTGCTCGCCATGTAGGGGATCAGCCAGCCGCCTTCAATCACCATGGCTGCGCGTTGCTTGCCAAAGGCATCGCCGCTCCACGGAGCGCCCACTGTCGTTGGCAGTGCTCCGGTGTTATTCTTGAAGAAGCTGTCGTAGTATTGCAACGCCTTCATGCCCGCCGGACTATTGAACATCGCCTGCGTCCCATCCTTGTTGAGTACCGCGCCGCCACTTTCGAGCAGGAAAGCGCCCCAGCGCGACAGATCGGCGGATAAGACGACGCCGTAAACCGAGTTGGGCGAGCCAGGATTTTTAGTCAGTTTCTGCGCGTCGTTCTGCAGGTCGCTCCAGGTCCAGTTGGCGCTGGGGACGGGTACTCCGGCGGTCTGGAACATCTGCTTGTTATAAAAGACGCCCAGGCTGTTCCAGTCCTTCGGCAGCCCGTAGACCTGGCCATTGTTGCAGACAAATGGATTGAGTAACGCAGGATAGTAGTCACTCGCGTTCACTTTATCTCGCGCCATGTAGGGTGAGAGGTTGAGCAACTTGCCCGAACTGATGTATTCGCTGGACATGGAGGGCTGCAAGTAGAACGCATCGGGGACGGTGTTGCTGGCGACATTGGCGCGCATCTTCGTGGGATAATCGCCGGGGATAGGCGACCAGTTGATCTTGATGTTGGGATGCAACGCCTCAAAGTTATGCAGGTTTTGCTGGACAAGCGCATCCTCGGCGGGAGTCGAAGACCAGCCGGCGACGGTGAGGGTTACCGTGCCGCTCTCTGGCGCGGCAGCTGCGGTGTTGGTGCTGCCAGGGCAATTGATATAGCTATTCCCACTAGCAATTCCCTGCTGGTTA
>VBFM01000042.1:996-12163 GCA_005882595.1 Chloroflexota bacterium | reverse complement strand
TACTGCCGCCACCACAGGCAGCCAGTAACAAAGCAAAGATGACGAATAAAGGTGTAAATGTTGCAATCAGTCGTCTCATAACGAACCTCCTGATAGTGGCTCATCATCGAACCACAGCACTGTACTATTCGGTAACTTCGCAACTGTACACACTACAAATCTAGTGAAGCAATACAACACTGTTACCAGGCTACGAGCTATTAATCACGACGTAGACCCCTGGTGAAAAGGGCCGACACCACGTTGTTTCTCCTTTGAAGAAATGCCTACGAAGTCCGTACGAAGAAAGACCAGATTCCCTGTGGGGAAACGCCGTAAGGTCGTTATGTTCTTTAACACGTATGTCAGGGGGGAATCACATACAAAGAATTCTCTATGTCTATGATCTAGGCGGCTCTTCCTGGCGTATCACTGTACGGTAGCATATATTGAGGCATTGCTATAGCTCGTTCCAGTAGCAATGTCGCATCTCAAAAAAGAGACAGAAGGCTCCTCCCTGCGTCAGATAAGCGGCGTATCTGTGTCCCTTTTTTGTGTGCGCACCTCTGTGAGCGATATGAAGCCTTGTATGTGCTTTGCAGCCAAATATGGACGTTTTGTGGGACTGAAAAGGGACGCCACGCCCAGTTCCCACATTTTTTAGTCAAATGCTTAGGAGGTACTCATGGCAGACCATTTGGATGCCCCGGGTCTCATGTCTCCTGGCGGGAATGCGAAGACAGATATCACAGACGTCTACGCTTTTCAGAAGCCAGGAGACGACGACAAATCAATCTTGATCTTGAACGTGAATCCGCTCGCTCCAACGCTGGCGAAATCGTTCGAGGACAAGGGATTGTATCAACTCAAGATCGATACCGATGGTGATGCACTCGCCGAAGTCGCGTTTCGTATCCAGTTCACGCCTGTCGATGATGACGGGCGGCAGTGGGCAACGGTTCGCCGGGACGCCGGGAACGATGCAAACGATGATGAAAACAGCGGAGAGGTGATCATTGAGCACGCTCCCGTGTCTTTCGGCAGCGAGGCTCACGTCACAAAATCCGGTGATTACCGGTTCTTCGCGGGTTTACGCAGCGATCCTTTCTTCTTTGACTTGATCGGGTTTCTGCACAACTTCAGCTTTACGGGGAGCGATTTCTTCATCGACAAGAATGTGTTCGGCATTGTGCTAGAGGTCCCCAATCATGCCCTCGGCAGTAACCCAAAGATCGGCGTGTGGGCTCGGACGCTCCTTGCCACTGGAGATGCCGATGGCGGTGCTGACGACTACACTCTTGACGACCGCATGGGTCGGCCGGCGATCAACACGGTGTTCAACCATGGGCCCGACAAGAACAAGTTCAACGCGATCGATCCTCCCCAGGACCGGGGGCTCTTTGAGGACAGTTTTAAGGCGACGCTGGGGTCATTTGGCTACAGCGCTGACCAGGCGGATGCAATCGCGGATATATTGCTTCCCGACATCCTCACGTTCGATTATAGCAGCTCCGCGGGCTTCCTCAACGGTCGCAAGCTAACGGATGATGTCATCGACATTTCCCTGGCGCTTGTGACAAACGGAAAGATCACGACGGACAAGGTTGGTCCCCACACGGACTACCTATCCCACTTCCCCTATCTGGGGAAGCCACACATGTAGGAGGTACTATCAATGAATAAGCTCAACCGTCGCACATTTTTGACGATGGCAGGTGCAAGTTCCGCCGTGGCCATCACGGGAGTAGCGGTAGCTTCCAATGAACTGTTGACAGGTAGCGGAAAGGGGAAGAGCGGTACACTGGCATTGGACCTCGGAACACGCTCAGGGGTTATCACGAAGACGCTGTATGCAGGAAATCCCGAAGCGATGAGCAGAATCGCATTTCCCGGACAATCACGCATCGCTCACATCACCGGTGTGGAAAATGTGGGTGGCTCATTCCGCATCACCGGTTTGATCGATGACCGTTCTCAGCTCATGCCGGGAGAGAGCGCGACATTCAGTCTCTTCATTGATCCCTCGGCAGGGGTTGCCAGGACCAATGTCTTTGGAACCGATTTAATGCTCACGCTCGAGAGGTAAATGTAGCATTCCCTGGCATGTGAGTGGGTTGCTTCCTCAAAACCTGCACTTGAGAGAGGGAAAGAGTTTTCGGGGCAGTAGGCCCTGACACGCGGGTGAAGCAAAGGTGGCTGTATATACTATGGGGGGAGGAGTTTTCCAGTCCACCTTTGCTTTGCTCCTGCGGGTGGTTAGTGCGGGAAGCGAAAAGAGGCAGTAGACGAGGTGCAGGCATATCAACAGGCGTTTTAAGTCTGTGTTATATGCCTGCACCTCGTCTACTGCCTCGATGAGGTGAGCGAAAGGAGGACACGCTGCATAGTCAGGTGACCATCTACATAGCCGGCTGATCCGACGTAGCGGCGCATGAACTTGTTTTCTCCATTGAGGGTCAGGTCGATCCGAGCCATATCGTGCTCCTGCGGAACGAGGGAATGAAACTGGAAAGTGAGCGGACCGTATTTTTGCTCGAAGAATGATGCCAGGTCGCGCTGCAGGTTGGTTACAAGGTCTTCCTCAGAAACACGTTTCAGGGTGGATGAAAGCTCTTCTTCGCACATATAGATGTATTACCTTTCCGAATTACTCCAGGCTTTTAGCCGAGTGGGACTTCCTTACTGCTTTTTGATACGGTATCCTGGCTGCTTCGGATTACTGGGAGGCCGATAGCTTCGTTTCGGTTCGGCGTATACGGGACCGCGTATCGACTACATCTTCGCCGACGGAGTGGCGCAGCAGGGCGGGGATGTCGTTAAAGTCGCTATCAAAACGGCGGGCGGCGATGACGCGGTCGGGGCGGATAAGGTAGAGGGAGCGCGGGCCAGCGTTGTAGGCGCTGGCCGCTTTGTGATCTGCATCTAATACGATGGTGATGCCTCCTTCAGCGGAAACGGCCGGCATAACCGGAGTGATGACCAGGAAGGAAATCGGCACACCTGATATTTGCACCGGCACCTGTTGCAGCACCGCCATTGCCATTTCAACATCAGCGGTGAAACAGAGGATGACAAACCCCTGAGCAGATCGCGCTAGAAGCGAAACTGGCGTACCGGTGTCAGCATTGGGCAGTGTCAGCGAAGGAGCGAGTGTGCCTACCTGGGGGCCTAGACGAAAACGCTTTAGGGTTGCGCTCTGCTCGTCTGAAAGTTCCGTAAAACGCCCACCCAGATAGAGACGATGATCGTCGGAAAAGATTGGCGAGTTCTTGTACGTATATGAACCTGAGCCATCAACCAGTTGGATAGAGTTGCGTATCACTTTGAACGGCTGGCTCAGCCTGAGTGTGGTGTTGCGTTTCCACTCTGCGAGACCACGTGGAGGAGTCAAGAAGCTCATGGTCTCATTGGTGCTTTCCAGGTAGGCGGCAGCTGCAGCGTGTCGCTCAATATGATAGGTATCGAGGAGCGATTCCTCCATTGCAAGGCCAGCACGCACCAGCGCCAGCTTCCAGACGAGGTTCCAGGCATCCTGCGCGCCGCTGTTCGCTTCGCTCGCGCCAAATAATGATAGGGAGTGGGCCGCGCTGCCAAGAAATAGCAGGCGTCCATGCTTAAACTGTGCGATGACGCTGCGCTGGCAGCTGTGGGTATTGAGGGCAATGACTTCATAGGAGCGCTGCCCAAGCATATTAACGATGCGCTGTTGAAGGGCGTCGGGTCGCCCAACAGCCGCAGGGTCTTCGCCGGGCCGAAGCTGATAGACAACGCGCACAATGCCATCGGGCAGTGGATGCAGTTGCGTAATGTAGCCTGGATTGAACGGGGCATCAAACCAGTACCAGCGTTCATGGGGATTATCCAACTTCGTCAATATGTCCAGGCTCAAAAAACGCTGGTCGGGCGTTGTACCTGTGTGGTTCATGCCCAGGGCGTTATGCATGGGCGTAGGTGGGCCATTCGTGACAAGCAGATAGGGAGCGCGCACGTATTTATTGCCTCCCGGAGTCGCCAGTTCGATATTGACTCCTTCATGATCCTGGACCATCCCTCTCACCGAATGCTGCCAGAGGACCTGGCATCCACCCACGCGCTGCAAGATTTGTAAGAGCAGGTGTTCCAGTGTGGCCTGATGTATATTTAGCAGGCGTGGGTACGGCATTCCTGGTTCATAGGCAGCCAGGGGCGCCCGATAAAGTTGGGACTTGCGAAAGAGGACACGTTCTCCAGTTGGAATGACGCCGTTTGCGACGATTTGCTGGCCGGACTGGCTCCAGGTATCCAGGATGGCGAGGGTAGATTGGTCGAGAAGCGCCAGCTGGTTGCTCTCAAGCGACGTACCGGAGCCATCCTCAACAACTACGCTGGGTATGCGATAATATGCCAGCCCCAGCGCTGTGATGAGACCAACCGGGTTAGCCCCAACAATAATGATGGGATCGTGCCAATGCGTTGCAGCCGAGAGTTGCGCCAGGTTGTGCGATACCATATCAGTACCCTGTTCACTTTATCTCACTAAGCTCTACAGTATATCAATATGCTCAACTATTTGGACGAATACGCTTGCAAAGCATAACCACCTGAAGCTGAAGTAGTACTCTTTGCACTTGACAACTCCTTCTTGCTGCCATACACTCCAAAGGGAGATCAGGTGACAGGCAAATAAGCGAAAAAAGGTGGCATGAGCATGACACAGGGCATTCCAGAAGAAACGACCAGCGAAACCCTTCCATTTGCTTCGGAGGCGGAGCTTTCGCAACTGCCACAGCTTCCCCCAGGGGTTTTTATACCTGCTCCCGGTACTACACCCCGTCGTAGAACACGCTGGCCAGATGCCATAGATGTCATTTTTGAGAAAGACCCCGCCTGTCGCAATATCTTCGAGGCGCTGCTCTATCAAGGGCTGTGGGCTATTTTTTACCATCGCATCGCTCACGCGCTCTACAAGGCGCATATCCCGTTTGTACCGCGCCTGATCTCGCAATTCGCGCGTTTCATTACGGGGGGCATCGAAATTCACCCCGGCGCGAAGATCGGCAAGCGCTTTTTCATCGATCACGGCGCGGGCATAGTGATGGGTGAAACTACGGAGATCGGCGATAACGTCATGCTCTATCACCAGGTGACGCTGGGCGCGACAGGCTGGTGGCGACCTGGGCCTGGACGCATGAAGAAACGCCATCCGACGATCGAAGACGATGTAACGATAGGCGTTGGCGCCGCCATCCTGGGGTCAATCACTATTGGCAGGGGTAGCAAGATTGGGGCGATGGCGCTGGTACTCGAATCGGTGCCGCCCAATTCGGTTGTGGCCGCCAAGCCCGCCGAACTCCTGGTTAAGAGCGGAGAACCTCTGCAGCAGCACCAGGAATTGACGCAGGGTTGGAATGGAGAGATGGATTACCAGATATAGTCCTCTCAATACGTTAAAATCGTGCTGATCAGCATTTCCCAGAAGCGTTCTACTTCCAGCGTGTAACCGACGCGCGCATTTGGGGCTTTTCCGAGCTTGCCATAGACATCACACACTGTTCTCCCGGTTGTCCATGCGCCTGTCATTTCAATGGCGACGTACATGTTGTGCGCATGTAAGATGGTTGGGTCAACGACGGCGGCAATCGCGCAGGGATCGTGCACCGGTGGGGCAGGAAAGCCGAAGACGTTGCGGTAGGTGCCGGCAAAGAAGACAAGGAGATCGGCGGCAAAGGTGGCAACAGGGCGTTGTGCGGCGCGCAAGCGCGCCGTTACCTCCGGCGTGGCCAGCGCCTGGTGAGTGACTTCCAGGGGAACCATCGTGATCGGTCTGCCACAAGTGAACACGATGTCAGCCGCTTCAGGGTCCGTATGGATATTAAATTCGGCGGAAGGAGTGACGTTGCCGAGTCCGATTGCTCCGCCCATCAGTGAAATAGCTTTGATTTTGGGGACAATGGCGGGTTCGCGGCGCAGGGCAGCGGCAATATTGGTGAGCGGGCCGGTGGGAACGAGGGTGATATCTCCATCCGAGCTAAGCAATAGCTCGATCAGCAGATCGACGGCGTGGCGGGGGTCAAGCTCAATGTCGGGTTCGGGGATATGCGGGCCGTCCATACCCGATTCTCCATGAATATCCGGTGCGTGTTTCGCCGGACGCACAAGCGGACGATCCATGCCCATAGCGATTGGGATATGGCGGATATTTGCCAGCGAACAGACTTTCAGCGCGTTACGCGTCGTCTTCTCTACCGATTGATTGCCAGCCACGGTCGTTATGGCCAGCAGGTCAATCTCTGGATGGCGTGCTGCCAGCAAGATGGCGATGGCGTCGTCATGTCCAGGGTCGCAATCGAGGATGATTTTGTGGTTCATATGTATTACCTCTTCTTTGGGGATTTCCCTGACTTTTTCTTTCGTTTGCTCCTGCCAGATAGTATACTACTGACCTGATTTGAGATGCACTCGACGCATCTTACCAACTCTTGGTATAATGAACCGTGGAAACTACAGTCATCACCTGGGAGTTAACTCATGACCTCGTCTAACAATCTTATTATTGGGCAATCCGGCGGGGCAACTGCCGTCATCAATGCCAGCCTGGTCGGGGCAGTCGAGGCTGCACTGGCTGATGGGCGTATTGGTGGTATTTATGGGATGCTGTACGGCGTGCAGGGGCTGCTGAAAGAAGACTTGATTGATTTGCGCAGGCAGCCTGTCGATGTGTGGGCACGCCTGCTCAATACGCCTTCGGCGGCGCTTGGGACGTGCAGGTATAAGCTTGCAGAGGGAGACCCCGAACGGGTTATTGGCATTCTGCGCCGGTATGATATTCATTATTTGCTGTATATGGGGGGGAATGATTCTGCCGATACTACTCACCGGCTGGCGCAGGCGGCGCAGCAGGTGGGATACGATTTACGCGCTATCAGCGTTCCAAAGACCATCGATAACGATC
The DNA here is from genome assembly GCA_005882595.1 of Chloroflexota bacterium. Taxonomy (GTDB): domain Bacteria; phylum Chloroflexota; class Ktedonobacteria; order Ktedonobacterales; family Ktedonobacteraceae; genus VBFM01. Next base: position 5,253 of record VBFM01000042.1, on the reverse strand, counting down.
TGCCGATTACCGATCACTGCCCAGGTTACGGCAGCGCGGCGCGGTTCATTGCAATAGATACCATCGATTCTACTATGAACACCAAATCGATTCCCTGGCATTATCCTGTCAAAGTCATCGAGACGATGGGAAGGGATGCGGGCTGGTTAACGGCCTCTTCTGCGTTGGGCAAACACAGCGAGGATGACGCGCCGCATATTCTCCTGGTGCCTGAACACCCGTTTAATGCTCAGAGGTTCTTACAGCAGGTTGAAGAGGTCTATCGCCGCGTGGGCTATGTGATTGTCGTGACGGCTGAATCTATCCGTGATGAAAAGGGACAGGCGCTTGGTGAAGTGGGACAGGTTGGACAAGATGCTTTCCAGCATCCGCTCTTGAGCGGGGCCGCGCAGCAACTGGTAGAATTAGTAAAGAGGGAATTACAGCTGCGCGCGCGCTGCGAGAAACCGGGCGATCTGCAGCGCATGGCCTCAAATGCAATTTCAAAAACCGATCGTGACGAAGCCTACCTGGTGGGAAAGATGGGGATACAGGCGTTGTTGCAAGGGGAACATGATAAGATGGTGACACTGTTACGCAACAATGAACCGGCGTACCACTGCACAACCGGGCTGGCAGACCTGTCGACGGTTGCCAATGTACAGCGTCTGATGCCCGATGAGTACCTGGACGCAAGCAAGACGATGGTCACGCGGGCGTTTTACGACTATGCATTACCATTGATTGGTGCACCATTACCTGAATATCCAGTGCTGGAAAAGATAAGGATATCGCGATGAGCAGAATCAAACGGGCCATTCTGGTTGTACTGGATGGCGTGGGAGCGGGCGCGAACCCCGATGCCCATGCTTATGGAGATGATGGTGCCAGTTCGCTCGAACATTGCGCACAGGCCATTGGCGGGCTGGAACTGCCGAACCTGGGCAGCATCGGCCTGGGCAATATCACTCCCATCCTGGGTACGCCACCAATTGAACGGGCGAAGGGAGGGTATGGACGCATGGCTGAGGCAGGCGCAGGGAAAGACAGCGTCACCGGCCACTGGGAAATCACCGGGGTGGTGCTACAAAAGCCATTACCGACCTACCCGCACGGCTTTCCAGCAGAGGTGGTCGAGCAGTTTGAACACGCTATTGGACGCAGGGTTCTCGGTAACAAACCAGCTTCCGGCACGGAAATTATCAAGGAACTGGGTGAGGAGCATGTGCGCACGGGGCGTCCTATCCTGTATACTTCGGCTGACAGCGTTTTTCAGGTGGCCGCGCACCAGGATGTCATTCCGCTCGAAGAGCTCTATCATATGTGCAGGCTAGCCAGGAACATGCTGACCGGAGAAAACGCTGTAGGTCGGGTGATCGCGCGTCCATTTATTGGCACACCGGGCAATTTTAAACGCACCGAACATCGACGCGATTTTTCGCTCGCCCCGCTAGGTACAACATTGCTCGATATCTTAAAGGAGAGCGGCAAAGAGGTTATTGGGATAGGTAAGATCGAAGATCTATTCGCGGGGCGTGGATTGACGGAGCGCGACCATACCGAGACGAACCGCGATGGTATGGAGGCCACGCTGCGCTGGCTGGGGCGCGATTTTACAGGGCTGCTGTTTGTCAACCTGGTAGAGTTTGATATGTTGTGGGGACATCGCCGCGATAGCCAGGGGTATGCACAGGCGCTGCGTGAGGTCGATAGCTGGTTCGCGCAGGTACAGCAGGTGATGCGACCAGATGATGCCATCTTTTTCAGCGCCGATCACGGGGTGGACCCGACCTATCGCGGCAGCGATCACACGCGGGAAGAGGTGCCACTGCTGGCTTATGGCGAACCGGTACGGGCCGGGGTCAACCTGGGAGTACGCGCAACATTTGCCGATCTTGGACAAACGTTGGCCCAGGCATTCGGCGTGGAGCCGCTCGCGGCTGGCACGAGTTTTGCAGGCGAGTTGGGATTGTTATGACTGAGACACAACGGCAGAATACACAAGGGATATTACATGGTGAGCGAGTGTATTTGCGCCCGCCGACGATGCAAGATGCGCGCTATGTTTTTCACTGGGAACGGGATGACGAGGTGTGGCGCTATGACCCCCGCCGCCCTTATTCGAAGACTATGACCGAATTCCTGCCCACCTTTGAACGGAACTACGTACAGGGCAATGGGCGGCAGTTCTGGTACATTATCGAGGATGAACACCACGTTCCGATTGGCACCATCACCTATTTCAACATCGATAATCGCACGGGCCAGGCCGAAGTCGGGCTGGGACTGGGCGATAAAACGCGCTGGGGCAAGGGCTATGGCCCGGAGGCGATTCGCACGCTCGTGCAATATCTCTTCACGGTGCAAGGACTTGTGCGCATCTACGCGGAAACGGCGCTTGCCAATAAGCCCGCGCGCCGCGCCTTCGTAAAAGCCAACTTTGTGGAGGTTGGCCCGATTTTTGATCCACGCAGCTCAGGTGAACCCTGGGTACTCTTAGAAATTTTAAGGAGAAATTAGCTTTTGGATACCTCACATGTCACAATTGATCCCGCCATCTTCAAAGCATACGATGTGCGCGGAATCTATGGGCAGGACCTGACCGATGAGATCGCCTATCGTATCGGACGAGCGGCGGCCCTCTACTTGCAAGTACCAGAAATTGCTGTTGGGCGCGATATGCGTCTCTCCTCGCCGCAACTGGCCGCTGCTATAATCCAGGGCATCACCGATCAGGGTGTCAATGCCATTGACCTGGGCATGACCACGACCGATGAATTGTATTTCGCAGTGGGCAAGTTCAATTACGCGGCGGGGGTCATGATCACCGCCTCGCACAATCCGGGGAAGTACAACGGCATGAAGTTCTGCCGTGCCCAGGCCTTTCCTATCAGCCTGGAATCGGGACTGGCGGATATTCGTGATCTTGCTATACGCGGCGAATTTCCCGAGCCCTCGAACAAAGGGCAGGTGATCCAGCGCGACGTGACGGAAGAATATATCTCGCACGCGCTGTCGTTCATCGATGTAAACAAGATCAAGCCGCTCAAGGTGGTGATTGACGCGGGCAATGGCATGGCCGGGTTGGTGATGCCGCGGGTCTTCAAGCACCTGCCTTGCACACTCATTCCGCTGTATTTCGAGCTGGATGGGAATTTCCCCAACCATCAGCCCCATCGAGCCTGAGAACATGGAAGATTTACAGAAGAAAGTGCGCGAAACCGGCGCTGACCTCGGCGCGGCCTTCGATGGTGACGCTGATCGCATGTTCCCGGTAGATGAGCATGGCGACGTGGTGGATGGCTCGATGGTGACGGCTATTGTATCGCAGAGCCTGCTGCGTAAACAACCTGGCTCAACTATTTTGTATAACTTGATTGTCTCGAAGAGCGTGCCTGAACTGGTCCAGAAAATGGGCGGAAATGCAGTACGCACGCGTGTGGGACACTCCTACATCAAGGCCGAGATGCGGCGACTGAACGCTATCTTTGGCGGTGAACATTCCGGCCATTTCTACTTCCGCGATAACTGGTTCGCCGACTCCGGCCTGATCGCCTTCTTGATCACGCTGGAACTGGTTTCCATCGAGGGCAAGCCGCTCTCCGAATTGCTCAAGCCGCTTGACAAAGGTGTGCGAAGTGGGGAGATCAACAGCACGGTCAATGATGTGCAGGGCAAATTGCAGGCGCTGGAGGAGCATTTCGGCAAGCAGGCGCAGTCGGTCGATCACCTGGATGGGATTACGCTTGATTTTGGGGACTGGTGGTTCAATGTGCGCCCATCGAATACGGAACCGCTGCTGCGCCTGAATGTCGAGGCCAATAGCCGCGAGTTGATGGAACAGAAGCGCAATGAGGTGCTGGAGTTTATTCGGAGCTAAGAGCTCAAACGCGAGGATAAAAATATCGTCGATTCATACATTGACCGGGTAATTATGCTGCCCCTGCACCAGTTGCAGCAGAAAACCAATCGTCAGTGACTTCATCCCGGCCTGTGCCATGTACACGACCCGTCCGCCAATACCGTGCGAGCCTGCCTTGAAGCCATAGGGCAGCGTATTATCGATGGGTGGGAGGTTATTCCCATTGATTACGAGGCGTATGTAGTCAAAGCCCAGGCCGGGCGAGACATCCACGCCGTTGGGGTTATCGACGGAGAAATTCAGGACGTAGAACTGCCGGCCTGCTTTCACCTGGGTTCCTTTGTATGAGTAGCGGATATCGATGCTGTTTAAATGGTACGTCAGCGCGGATCCACGAAAGCTATAGGAGATCGTCA
>VBFM01000042.1:0-966 GCA_005882595.1 Chloroflexota bacterium | reverse complement strand
GCATTGAAGGAGCCGCTAAACGGTAGAAGCACCAGCGTTTCGTTCAAGGCGGTTGAACCTAGCTGGAGTTTAAGGGTAGATAGCTGCAGGTCTCTGACTATAGGAAAGTCAAGCCAGCCGGTTGCGCTTGCTCCTGGCGAGTAAGTGGTTGCGAGTTGGACGTTGGTTGGCGCGATGGGAGCCTGTTTGGGGATGAGTAGACGCGCTACTTCATAATAGACAACCGATATCGCGTCAGCGGTTTTATTGCTGACCTGCATGTTCAGGCGGGCGAGGGCTGGCCCGGCCTGAATTTCGTCATCGCTAAACGATGCGGCATACTGCGCATTTACGACGGTAATAGTGAGGTCGGCGTAGATGAGGGTACGGTGTATGTTGAGCGTAGTAATGTGCTGCTGTTGAACACTCGGGCTGGTCAGGAATGATAAGTGGCTCAGCCAGTTCTCGGTGACATAACTGATGATGCCCAACACCAGCAAGCCTAGAATGAGCAAGGCTGCCAGCCAGGGCCAGAAGGGTTCTGGGGGTGTGCTTTCGGGTTTGTTGGCGATTTTCTGGCCAGGTGTTTTTGGTTTGGTTTCTACCGCTGTTGTTTTTCTCCCCGACCCACCCATCCTAATAGAAGGAGAACCAGGGGACACCCCGGAACCCCGGCAAAGGGCTGCGCCCTCTGCACTCCCAATAAAGAAGAGCCAGGGGACACCCCGGAACCCCGGCAAAGGGCTGCGCCCTCTGCACTCCTGCTTGATGATTGGCTTTCTTGACACGCGAATATGCGCGTGTTAGCATGACGTTGGGTCAACAGATGGTTTTTACCGCCTGGAGAGGCGTTTTTTATTTCTTCTATACGTAAAACGAAGTATAAGGAGCAAACGTTCTGTGAAAATCCACGAATATCAGGCCAAAGATATTCTGGCGCGCTATGGCATTCCGATTCAGCCGGGGAGAGTAGCGTATACGCCGGAT
>VBFM01000466.1:3741-5045 GCA_005882595.1 Chloroflexota bacterium | reverse complement strand
TGGTGATCGTCCTGCTTCTGTATGGAGGCTTCCTGGGCACGCTCGCAATAACGATGCGCCTCGTCCAGGCGATTCTCCGCCAGGCGCAAATCGGCCATCGCGATAAAATTGATAAGCTGCATGCCAGGCAGGTTATCGAGAGTGGCGATAGAGAGAGATTCCATATAATCGTCAGCTGCCGTTCGGTGTTCACCCAACGAGAAAGCAATCCTGCCAAGTAAATTTTGTACACGACATTCCATATATCTGTCGTGCAAGTCCCTGTACATCTGTAAGGCCGTCTTCCCACAAGTGTATGCGGAATCAAAATCTCCTAAAAGCCGGTAGGCATCGCTCAGTCCATAATAAATGTCGGCCACGTCATCACGCAGGCGCTCCAGTAACTTCTCCTTCGTGCAAACCGACAACGCCTCCTGGTAATTTTGAATAGCGACCGCGTAAAAGCCGAACATGATGCAGGTCATACCTTGTCCACAGAGCGCCTTGATGCGCACAGTGGGAAGATGTACCCTTCGTTTTTCAAGGATTTTCAAGCATTGAGTGAAATGCTCGGAGGCATCTTGATAGCGCGAAACATTCACAGCGGCATTGCCAAGCCAAAGCAGGTAATACGCGCGGCGTTCGCGCTCGGTATGGTCTGCATCATTCCAATCTACTTCGTTAGTGCGGGTAGTATACAAGGGTTCGAGATACTGGACCGCTTTCTCCCATTGCTCTTTCCTGGTGTAGTACTCGGCACGGGCATAAGTGATCTCCTGTTGTTGTTGGGGATCATCGGTTTGGAGAGCATCTAGCTGTTCCAGCACCATCTCTTCCTGTCCTTCCCCAAGCAAGTGGCGAATACGACGGAGTGTCCGTTCAAAATCTTCGGGCTCTGACATGAATGCAATACCTCCCTGCAAAATAAACTAATGAGAGTATAACACATCGTCTCATCAAAAGATAGAATGCTTTCTCTCAATAAGGCAATTGGGGGATAGAGAAAGGAGGTTGGCGCTAAAATATAACGGGATATCTGATCTCTTCATCACCGCGCCCACAGAGTGAAGAAGCGACTCCCGTTGCATACAGTATAATCAAAAAGCGTTTCGTACACAAGATGCGTAAGCGGCACCAGCATCGCATGCCTATAGAACAATTTATGAGACCAGGAAGCAAACTCCCCTCGTGCGTAGGGACAAGGGGCTGTGTGGAGTGGATGTGGGGGCCTCGTGCTTGTCCGCCTTGGGAAGCGATCCGTCACAATGGACAAGCACAAGACCCCCACCCTTCCTCAACTCCACCCCTTGTCCCTACGCACAAGG
>VBFM01000466.1:1771-3702 GCA_005882595.1 Chloroflexota bacterium | reverse complement strand
TCAACAGTGGGTGTTTCTGCTGAAGTCGGCGTAGCATTTGAAGCTTGCCCTTGTGCTCCCTGCTCACCGTAGATCAAGGCGGTCAAGTCGCTGCGGGTGCGCTCAATGATACCTCGCAGCCGCGCCAGTTGCTCAGGATTTTGCAGGGACGCTCGCCCGGCAATAGCAAACAAACGTGCGACCTCCATAGCCTCACTGCTCAGTGCCTGCATCTCTGGCCTCATGCCTTGCCAGCCACCCTCCCGGCGCTCTCCACTTCCATGCCGGTGCATCCATGGGGGGCCGGCAAAGCCTTCCTCGTCGCTTTGGCGCTGCGCAAGCATGGCGCGGCCCGTATCGGTGATGCTATACACTTTTTTCCCTTCAACCTCGTTGCCGGTGACGTAGCCACCTTCCTCTAGCATCTGCAAGGTGGGATAGATCGAACCCGGACTCGGAGTATAGAAGCCGCCGGACTTTTCTGCCAGCGCCTTCATCATTTCATAGCCGTGCATTGGCCGCTCTTGCAGCAGCTCAAGCAGGGCAAATTTCATATCGCCGCGTCCAAAGAAGCGGCCACCTTCACCTCCATGGCCAAATGGTCCACCACGCCCAAATCCAAAGGGGCCACCGCGTCCGAATGGTCCGCGGCCTCGCTTCATAGCGAAGAAATGAGGGCCGCGCTCTTCTTCACGCAGCCAGGGAGGTGTCCAATCATTCCCCCAGGCTCCTCTATTTTGATGTCCAAATGCTCCATGTCGATGCCCAAAGAAATGAGGGCCATGCCCCCAGGGACCCCTATGTCCCCAACGTCGTCGCCAGGGCGGTACCCAACCCTCGTCGCCACTTCCTTGAAATTGGTACGCAAAACGGTTTCCAAACATGATAGATGCTCCTTTCTGCATCATTAACGATATATCGTATTCTGTTTATAATTATAACGATATATCGCCAAATGTCAAGGGAGTGATATTTTTTTCTCCCCACTTTCTTTATTCTTGAGGTTATGAGTTTATGAGTTTGTTTGCTTGCGCGATCAGAAGGTGCATGGTAGACTGGGGACGAACGAAACCATAATAATCAGCGTCATATTCCTATGGCTCTGAGACCGGGTAATGAGACGTGTAGTATATATTGTAGGAAGAGGAAACGTATTGTGAGTGATGAACCAGAGATCAGCCCCAGGAGAACAAAGGTGGCAGGATACCATCGCAATGGAGACAGATTCGCCGGACGCCGTGTTGTCACTATTGGTGGAGGCACCGGAACTTTTACCCTGCTTTCGCATTTGAAAAAATATCCCTTGAATATCAGCGCTATCGTCACCATGTCCGATAGTGGAGGAAGTTCCCGCAGGTTGATGGACGAGTTTCGTCGTCAGTTGCCCCTGGGAGATTTGCGCATGTCCCTGGTGGCCCTGGCCCATAACGGCGCGTTATGGCGTGAAATATTTATGCACCGTTTTGAGCAGTCTCAAGATGCAGATCCCAAGGAGCGAGGTATAGGCGGGCATAGCCTGGGCAATCTTATTCTAAAAGGACTGCAGGATATCAATAACGATGATCTGCTGCTTGCGCTTGAAGATGCGCAGGAACTGTTGAATATCTCCGGGCGTGTTTTACCCGTGACCTTGACGCAGACCATGATTTGCGCCGACCTGGAAGATGGCACGACTATTTGTGACGAAACGGAGATAGATACACGTGGCAAGAAAAATATCGGAGAGCTTTCTCCCATCGTACGTGTGCGCCTTGAGCCAGAAGATGTTCCCGCGTGTGCCCCGGCCGCGCGTGCAATCCGGCGGGCCGATACCATTATAATTGGTCCAGGCGACCTCTACACCAGCTTGCTGCCAAATTTGCTCGTGCGTGATATTGCGCGCGCTGTGCGGGAATCTGAAGCTGAGAAGGTCTATGTCTGTAATCTGATGACCAAGCATGGAGAAACGGATT
>VBFM01000466.1:0-1714 GCA_005882595.1 Chloroflexota bacterium | reverse complement strand
TGTGCTGCAAACATATGCCGAGGAAAAGAGCGAACCGGTCACAGTAGACCGTGCCCAGCTTGCTCGACTCGTACCCAATGTGGTGATTGAGCATCTGAACCTGGAAGATGACAGGCTGGCGCGTCACGATCCTGAACGCCTGGTGCGCGCTATTTTTCCCAACGATGAGTTCTAATTCGTAGGTTCACCAAATCGCGTCCTTACGAATCTCACTTCTTTTTTTCTTCACTATAATCCGCGGGCCATGTTTTCGAACTCTTCGCGGGGGAAAGCCCGCATTGTTTGTGTGCGTACGCTGCCCTGTGCAATAGTGCCAAGGATGAGACGGGCTGCCGTCTGGTCATCTGGGGCTTCGGTTATGACGACGTAATCGAATTGGCCCATTACGAGATAGAAGCCGATGAGTCTTCCCCCGGCTTCTCTTGCAGCATCGTCAAAAAATCGCAGGCGTTCAGGAGCATTCTTGACTTCCTTGATCCCCTGTTCGGTGAGGTTGACCAGGCTAATGTAGGTTGGCATCTGCGTTCCTCCCATTTAGTGGCAGTACTCGTGAGAATACTAACAAACTGGAGACGATGTAGAATTGACTGCTCTGGTGCTCTATACACATTCATTGTACATGTTTCCAGCACTGCGTACAAGCTCATCAAAAGGTTTGGATCGCAATTGAGCGTATCTCTTTTATAACTCGTCACTTCTGCCTGAAAAGTATGCGGCCCTCGCATAATCCCGCGATTGCCCCAACCACTGAGAAGAAGGCATAGCGCTGTTCTGGAACAATGCTGAGGATAAAAAGGCCGCTGTTTAGTACGAGATAGGCCAGCGCCGCCAGTAACGCGCCCACGTAGGGGCGTGTGAACCACGTTACGAGAACGAAGCCAGGAATAGGTGATGTAGAACGCCGTCCTAGCGTCATCATGCAACTGATGCAGCCGCCTAACAGTCCATACATTAACATATACCAGGGTGTACCCAACGGAGTAAAGTTGGTGGTAAATATCTGATTCCAGAACCCCAGGGCTTGCATTACCGCGAGCGTGAGTGTAGCCATAAGCAGCGTCACCAGGTATAAAGCCAACCCCAGGAGCCAGCCATTGAGAGGCGTGCTTGCTGATCCATCTTTCGCACTATAAGCCGGTTCTTCGAAAACTTCATCTTTGCTAATCACAGGCAACGGTTCAGTATTCTGTTCTCCCGCTTGTTGTATGGAGGTAACTGGCTCTCTGCTTCCATGGTTGGCTTGCAGGGCAAGCTCCTCAAGATAGATATCTGGCAATTTCTGTCTCCTGGCTACTTCCAATAAATGCTGAGCAAAAGTGGAATCGAGCTGTTCTGCTTCAGTCAGGACAGATTCCTGCTGAGCAATGGCCTCGGCCATATAGGTAATGCATGGTACGGCGCGTTTGCGGTACGTCTCATGTGCCACTACATTGACGGCTTTGAAAGAACTGCCTGCAAGCGCATTATCCAGCACGGAAGGCGCTTCACCGGCTTGCTCGGTCAAGCGTTGTGGGATGCGGTAGAGCACACCCCATACTTCTTTTTTCGGTGAATCGCTCTTTGAAATGGTTGCTACTACCTGTCCAGTGTCCAGCGCGGTGCCCTGTATCGCATAGCCTTTGAGAACTGCCGGACCGTAGTAGTGCGCCAGGCCGTTCAACCGGCCACGACTGTTCAGATAGGTCGCGTCCATTTCCGGGCCATAGGTAAACAA
>VBFM01000041.1:0-7569 GCA_005882595.1 Chloroflexota bacterium | reverse complement strand
GTGGTGATCTCGATGATGTCGTTGCCATAGTGCAGGCGCACCGTCCCGAAACGCTCTCCGACGAGGATAACCGCGCTGGGGCGTGTGGGCGCGACGATCTGCTTGATCTCGTCGGGTTTCGCATCGGTCGCCAGGTCCGCGTCATTGGATTGACCCCGGTGGAGCAGCACATCGCGCACGGTTCCCCCTACCATATATAGTTGTTTATGCTGCGCGCGAAATGCTTCCGCCAGCGTGAGAATGATATCTAGCATGATGAGCAAAGTGTACCCATTTCCAAGAACTTGTAATGGGCCTATTGTATCATGGCTGGTTCTCGTTGGCTACACATTAGGCGGTATCGGTATGGGATGAGCGTCAGCTGCTACCAGGGCAGGGGCAAGCCCAGCCCGTACCCTAGATGAAGCGGACACACACGAATAGGGCAGGGGCAAGCCCAGCCCGTACCCTAGACGGGTGGTGGTTATGCTTCGTCTAGGGTACGGGCTGGGCTTGCCCCTGCCCTGAGAAGCTTGCTTCAACGCACCCCCTCTCGCAAAGAATGACGCCCACCCGGCGCTATGGCTTGTCGAGTGGCATGAGGCATGGACGTTGAGCATTGAACAAATGAAGTAACTTCATGCTTTGCTCACAAAGACAAGGTTGCCTGAGATGGGCTTTCATGATCTGCGGCATACAATGGCGACTATTCTTTTAGAGTCAGATGTACATCCGAAAAAGGTTCAGGAACGGTTGGGACATAGCACGATTGCGATAACGATGGACACGTATCCTCATGTGCTTCCCTCAATGCATCAGGATGTGACGCGCAAGTTGGATGATCTGTTCGGGAAATAGTAGCTCGTTGTTTGGTGGAATTGCTGCTTCTACTGGCTGCCATCCCCAAGCTGGTGCGCTTTTTCAAAAGCCTGTTCTGCTTCCTCATTACGCTTGAGGGTTCTGAGAACTATGCCTTTGTTATTGTAAGCGACAGCACTGTTGGGGTTAAGGTGGATCGCTAGTTCATAGGCTGCAAGCGCTTCCTCGTAGCGATTGAGACTTCTGAGAGCATTACCTTTGTTGTTATAGGCGGCATTGTTGGGATCAAGGCGGATCGCCTGTTCAAAGGCTGCAAGCGCTTCTTCATTGTCGTTGAGGTGAAGGAGGACAATGCCTTTGTTGTTATAGGCGGCGGCATTGTTGGGGTCAAGGTAGGTGGCCTGTTCATAGGCATCGAAAGCTTCCTCATAGCGATTGAGGTTACGGAGGATAATGCCTTTATTGATGTAGGCGTAGGCGTTGTTAGAGTCAAGGCGAATGGCTTGCTCATAGGCTGCCAGCGCTTCCTCGTAACGCTTGAGGGCATGGAGGTTATCACCCTCCTTAAGCCAGTCTTCTTTGGTTTTGAGCGAAATGAGCAGGTCTTTAATCGTGCGGCTGATCTCGATTACAACTTCTCGAAAGGCCTCATCTCGATTAGGCCAGGTGGTGATGCATCTAGCCTCGGTGGGCAGGAGTTGTAGGCTGCTAAAAGGTGCATCTTCCCAGTAGGTAGGACGCAGCAGGATAGGTATAACACGGCAGTTTCCTGCTTTATGTCGCTCCAGGGCACGTTGCATTTCTTTGCCATAGCAATAGTCGGAGGCCATGAAATCGGGACTGATTAACAAGAAGATGAGATGAGCGGAATTGAGATGCGTATCAATCGCCTGCTCCCATTCCTCTCCTGGCAGGATTTCGCGGTCGTGCCAGCTGGTCAATTGGTAGCGGCGCTTCAACCAACTGAGGTGTTTCTCTAACTCATCACGCAGGGACTTATCTTCCCGTGCATAACAGTAGAACAGCTTGATCTCTTGTTTCGGAGTATCTGCCATAGATTCATGCCTCACTACTTCATTATCTACGGGTGTTGCCTGTATCATAGCATACATCGGTGTTGTTGACTATATGTTCAAGCAGCTTTGCTGTCAGCTCAGGGTTCTATCGGGACTTCCATCACGTTTGCTGACTCGGAATAGAGAAGTAATCCTTAACCGGATAGGTGCGTAGTCAAGTATAGCGTGCCTAGTCTATTCATTCCCCTCTAGCTAAGCACTGCGTTTGAGGTTTTTGGAGATAAATGGAGGGGAAAACCGCAATGTACATCATGATCGAAATTGTTTATCCTCTATCCGAAGAAAACGTCGAGGCAGCAATCGAGCACTACTTCAAAGCGACCGGCAATCTCCTGATTGGTCGTCGCATATTTGACGAGACGGGCGAAGTACTGCTTGTCGTTCTGCTCGTTTACCCGCACGTGAGTGCGTTTACCACCTTCCTCAAAGATTTGCTGAATCAAGGCAGAATCAAGTCATACGAATACATGTCCCACTACCTGGTTATCTTCAACCTGGACACGCATCTCGATATCCCTACGCAGATGCATGATTTTCCGCTACGGCTTGGCGAGTCATGGTTCTCTGCCATCGATAATCCTCAGCAGATATACGTCGCTCTAGAGAGGTATATCATGTCATCCGAGCAAGCTGCATGGGTGCTTCAACATCAAGTGAAATGGGCATATTTTGGGAAATAGTTCCCATACTCTTATGTAAAGAGGAGATTATCCCCCCAATTTTCCCCCAAAAACTCTTGACAGCCAGTTCATTGTGTGAGAAGATATTAGAACAAAATATCTAAACTCAGCTAGCAAGGAGGTTCTTGGGTCATGGAAACCAGGCAGGCAAGTAAGCGGCCCGTCGATATCGATTACGACGTTGAAGACGAAGATCAATATTACGTGACTCCCAGGCCACATACCAGCGCCAGGCGCTATAATCTGCCTCCAAAACGCGATACGTTGGATGACCCCGTCACCCAGACAGGGGAAGTCATACAGCGCAGGCGTTCGGCGGTGGCTCCTGTTACGGGCAGTGGCGTTACATCAAAGGCGATTAGTCCAACTATAACAAAGAGCACTCGTCGAATACGACGACTTCCTTTGCTTGCAGTGATCGTAGGGATGGTGGTAATGGCATTGCTGGCCGTTACTTTCAGCGCGCTGGGGTCATGGTGGCAGTTACATCAGGATGATAGCACCTACGGCAGGCCCAGAACGTATCAGACGGACGCGGTGGTTGGCCATAACGACAGCGACGCTAACCCATCGCACTTTATCTTTATCAACTTAAATCGTCACGTGGTAATTATCGAGCTTCCGGGCGGTGATACCACGCATGCACGTATCTATAATGGTCCCACGCTCTTTGGTAATGGGCAGGATTTGACGCCTGTTACGGGGGAGTTCCGCGATGTGAATGGGGATGGAGAACTGGATATGATCGTGCATATCCAGGATCAACGATTGGTGTACATCAATGATGGCACGCAATTCCGCCCGTTGCAGCCCGGTGAGCAAGTGAATATGTGAGATAGTAAAATGGGAGAGATGCAAAGGATGAGCATAACCCAAAAAGCCTGAAGGAGCACTCCTTCAGGCTTTCCACCCTACCACATAACCCTGGACTCCATGTTTACTACCCACCTCGCTTCCTCACACTTACCCCCTGTCAGCGAAGGGTTATCTATCTGCTCCAGTCCCACTCACATACACGTCACCCAGCGATAAATCTCCTGCATACATTACACCCATTACTACGTTTCCCATCATTCCCCTTTACGCAGGTGTTTCCCCCCCATCGCTTACTATACGCTTGTTCTTGTTTTGTATCACAGGACATACTATACCATGTCATCCTGACGAACCTATGAAAACGGATGAGTCTTGTATGACAAACTCTTCATTATTCATGTCCCAAAGTAAAATTGATGCATTACAATCTATTCATCTTATCTGAGAGAAACAGAACAGGCACCTGGTTTGCTGCTACTCTGATTTGAGCTTTTGCCAGTCCTGGCTAAATTTTTCAACTGCCTCATCGGTTTGCGGATCAGTGATCATATCGAGCAATACCCCTGGGGCAGCAGTAATGTCATGCGCACCGGCAGCAAGCGCGGAGATAGCTTCTTGTGGTGATTTAATACTTGCTGCTAAGATGCGCGTTGGCAGTTGCTGATTATGGAACAGTTCTGCCATCTCGGCAATACGTTCGTCGGCATCGACTCCTGCTCGCTCTAAACGATTGTAGTAGGGAATGACAAAATCTGCCTGGCCCATGGCAGCACTGTAGGCCTGTGCAACGGACGTAACCGCCGTAAACGCAACACGATGATTGTCCTGTTTCAGCCTTCTTGCTATCCGCATACCAACCGCAATCATGGGAATTTTGAGAATTACCCTGCTTGAATCGATTTCGAGATAGCTCATGGCCTGGCTGTACATGTTTTCCTCCTCGACATCTCCTGGCTGCATAAAAATATTGCCGGTAAGCTCACGCAACAAATCTTTGAGGAGTTGATGAGGAGAAAGCTTTTGGCCGCGTTCGCGTGCCGAGAGGAGGATAGTCGGATTGGTGGTGACACCGGCCACCGGTACCGTTCCGGCTGCTGCAATAATCTCAGGAAGATACGCGCTATCGATGTAGAGTGCCATGAGATGTACTCCATTCTCGTCTAATTCTTCGTCGTCGACTTAGAACCATCTCAGGCGCCTGAAGACGAAGAGAAGGAGGAGTGAGACGACGACCATGCATAGTAAGGCTGCGTAGTAGCCATACTGCAATCTCAACTCTGGTATATTCACAAAATTCATGCCCCAGATACCCGCCAAGAGCGAATCAGCCATCAGGATAATGGATGCTGAGGTGAGGGTACGCATCACTTTATTCAGGTCGTTGGAGACGATGGATAAGTTCGCATCCATGATGGTACTGAGCTGGTCTCGATAGAGGTCAATGGTGTCGGCAAGACGAGTGATATGATCGTAGATATCGCGAAAGTAGACCTGGACGTGTTCATCGAAGATCGGATTATCGCGATTCGTGAGTGTGTTGAGTACATCTCGCTCCGGGCTCGCAATACGGCGAAGGGCTAAGAAGCGCTTTCTCAATTCAAGGAGTTGTTGCGTGAAAGCGCCTTGCCTCAGCGCTCCCGTAAACAGTTGATCTTCCAGTTCCTCTGCCTGGTTGACCATGTCATCAACCACTGGGAAGTAGCGATCGACAATCGTATCCAGCAGGGTATACAGGAGAACTCCCACTCCCCATTCTAACTGGTTGACATTGCGCGTCCAGCGTTGCTCCACCTCGTCCAGTTCGAGAATATGTCCAGTATGGACGGTAATCAGGTAGTTCTTCCCCAAGAACATATCGAGTTCGCAGATGTCCAGTCCTGCTGCGTTTGCATTGAGGCTAACCGAGTAGAACACGACGAAGTAAAAATGCTCGTATTCCTCCACCTTTGGGCGTTGGTGTTCACGGGAGGCGTCTTCAATAGCGAGCGGATGCAAGGCAAATTCCTGGCCCAGTTTGACTAATTCCTGCTCGCTCGGATTCTGCAAGTCAAGCCACAAGAGGGCATTGGGAAGGTTTTTCACGTCCCTTGCCTGCTCCAGGCTTGTGAGATGACGAAAAACATGGTCCTGAGTATCACAGTGAATGGCCTTCAGCATGCTGGCATCCTTTGTGTGTACCATTAATAAAGCCCCCTTCATAATCAAGGTCTATTATAACATGTCAGATATGCTTCACTTCAGGTTGCGTTTGTTCGACTCGTGAGATGATACTCCATCATCTTTTACAAATAAGCTCTACAATGAGAAAACAGGGGGATTTCTGCGAGGCGTTGTGTCGTGACATGACTCATGAGTATAGCTCCTTCTGTATTTCAGATAGTGCGAGCAATGAGGGGGTTGTACACAGCATCATTGCTGCTGGCAAGTATACTCCAGGCGCGACCTCTCGGCAAGGAAATGAGGGGTTGGTGGTGGCACCCGCAACAGGTATCGTTTCCAGGACATCCATGATATTATGGAGAAACGCACTATCAATATAGAGGACTATAAACATGCTCCGTTCTTCTTTACTTTGTGATACCGTACAACTTGCTATTGATGATCAACTGCTGATCCTGAACTCTGCCGCCGACCCCTTTGTAGCGGAAGCAGCGCAGCGCGTCGTTACGGGAGAAATTCTTCTCGCCGAAGATAACATCGCCGCCTTACACACGGCGCAAACCGCGTTGGATCGAGAGAATCAAGGACGTCGCCCCATACAATGGCGACACGTTCCCTTTCATGAGTATACCCTGCATGAAGCGCCCGCGACCATTGATGTGGCGGTCATGAACATGCTCTTCCAACCCGGCAATGCCTGGATGCATTACGCGCTGGAGATCGCCGCCTATGCGCTCAAACCAGGCGGGCGGCTCTACGTGCAGGGTGCCAAAGATCGCGGCGTCCTCTCGCTGGCCAAACGCATGCAAGCGCTGTTCGGCAATGTCGAAACTTTGGAGATACACAAAGGCGACCGGGTGGTGCGTTCAACTGTAGGGGCGCAATTCATTGCGCCCAATTCGTCGGACGAGTTACAGGGCGCGATAATCCTTGATAACCAGCTTGCCAACGCACTGCGTGCTAGTGCTGCGCACTCAGGCAAGCTGCAAGGTAGTAATCGCGCCCCTACATTATTTGCCGAGGGCAAATTGGACGAGGGGACGCGGTTGTTGTTGGAGAGCCTGGAGGTTCGTGTTACGGATGTGGCATTGGATATGGGCTGTGGAGCGGGTTTTATCGGCTGCCATATGGCACGTTTAGCCACGAAGGGGCAGGTGACGATGGTTGATGCCAGCCTGGTCGCGGTAGAAGAGGCCAGGCGCAGGGTTGAGCAGAGCGGTCTGACCAACGCCCAGGTGTTGTCGAGCGATGGGGCACAGGCGGTCAGCTCACAGCGTTTCGACCTGGTTGTAACCAACCCTCCTTTTCACATAGGAGGCATCCAGACCACCGAGATTGGTGAACGGTTTATCCGTGAAGTTGCGCAAGTATTGCGCCCGCGTGGGAGGTTTTATCTTGTGGCGAACCGCTTCTTGAAGTATGAGCCGACGATGCGCGAATGCTTTAAAGTGGTTGAGGAGGTGGGGGGGAATACGAGGTTTAAGGTGTTGAGGGGAGCTTATTTCGGGCGAGATTGATGTGGAGAGATTGGAGATAGCGGGAGCAGAGGAAACAGGAGAGGTAGAGACGAAAGTGATCGAAGTATGATCGAGGTATATCCTGGCCTGTTTATAGGCAATCGCATTGATTATGAGACTATTGTGTCGGGTCAGGATGGCTGGGCTATCGTTCATGCCTGCAGGTCCTACCATCGTATGGCGGTAGGGTACCGGGTGTGGAGCGTTGCTAAGGGCCATCCTGATTACCTGGTGGCGCACCGGGAGAATCGCCTGATGCTCTGCTTGCTCGATCTGCCTGTTGTTGTTCCTATCAAGAAGGAGATGATCGAGCGAACATTGGATTTCATTGACCGCATGCGCGCCGATGGACGGAAGGTGCTGGTGCATTGCGTTCATGGCCGCTCGCGCAGTCCTTCTATCACGCTGTTGTACATGGCGGCCCGGCTGCGCGCTCTACCGAGCGATTCGCTGGAGGCTGCCGAAGCACGGTTCAGGCAGGTGTATCCACTATATAAGCCGAATAGGGGTATTCGCGAGCAT
>VBFM01000040.1:0-7478 GCA_005882595.1 Chloroflexota bacterium | reverse complement strand
GCTTCGGCGGCCATCCCCTGCGCTTCTTAGAGACCCACGACCTGGTATATTCACCGCTGGTGTATGGGGTGTATATGCGGTTGCTGGAGTTGAAACGCAAGAGGGATGAGAGCGAACGGAGGAAGATTGAGGAGAAGAGGAAGCAAGATGCTGAGTTGCAGCGAATCGAGTAGCTCCAGGGCGACCTCTCTGCCCTTGCGGTCGCCCTGGCAATCATTCACAACTAAAGCTCACATTACGCGCTCTGCGCCCGTAATTCTTGCAAGGCCGCCAGGCGCTCTTTGGCAATCGTCCCGCCAGGATTCGCCTTCGCCAGGTTTTTGTAGACACGGCTGGCCTGCTCGAACTCACCCACCGACTGGTAGGTCTGGCCGAGCATATCGTAAGCGTCGAAGTTGGTACGATCCAGCGCGATAAGCTGCTGGAGCGCGGCTACCGACTCCTTGACCTGGTGGGTCTCAAAGTAGTGACGGGCAATTGTCTGCTGGTACTCGGTCGCCTCTCGCGTACGCCCTACCTGCCAGCAGAAACCAACCACTTCGCGCAGCAGATCCATGTCGTCAGGCCTCAGTTCAATAGCGCGGCGCAGGTTCATAAAAGCATCGTCCGCGCTTCCGATCTCAGCATAGATGTTGCCGATACGGCGCAATACCTCACCCGCCTGGTCATAGTCATTATTCCGCAGGTAAATGTCCGCCAGCAGGCGCAGTTCCACGATTCCTTCCTCCAGCAGACCCCGGCTGATGTAGATATCACCCAGTTCGGCATGTGCCCGCGGGTCCTGCGGCGCGAGATGCACCATCTCACGCAGGACACTCAGCGCGTTATCCGTCTGGCGATTGCTGCGATAGTAATGAACCAGGTCCGCGTATTCCTGCAGCGCGCTATCAAAATCACCCTGGCGGGCGGAAATTTCGGCCAGAGCGGACGTCACTTCATCGTGGTAGGTCGTTGTCTGCTTCACTTGGCGCAAGATGGCCTGCATCTGTTCCTGCTTGCCAATACGTCCGTAGGCTTTGGCCAGCAGCAGCGAGATTTCCACCTCTGGCGCCTGGTGTTCCTCTCCCTCTTCGCGAGGACGCGCCGCCCAGACCGACGGATCAATCGACCCGCGTGCGTTATTGCGCACGGTTTGTAACGCCTGTTCGAGCTGTTGAATAGCCGCTTCCGGCTTGCCCTGGATTAGGAGACACTGGGCCGAACTGGTACGCGCTATGACTTCATACGAACTGTCGCGATTCGCGAATTGGTACGCGTCGATAGCCTGGTCATAGTTTCCACACTGCTGGTGAATTTGTCCCTGTGCGAAACGCACATCGAAATTATTCGGGTAGGTTTCCGCCGCCTGGCTATACTCACGCATCACCATCTCGTACTGCTTCTGACCCTCGCCGCGCAGCTGCCAGCGAATGCGGCTCAAGATTTCCAGCGTGGTGGCGCGATTTGTGCCTACACCCGTAATCATCGCGATATGCCAGCGCACCAGCGCCGTAATGTTGCGCGGGTCTACCTGCAAGACACGTTGATACTCGGCCACCGCCTGCTGCGTGCGTCCCAGCTTTTGCAAAGCCAGGGCGTAGTTCAAGCGGGTCGGTACGCTCGTCGGCCCTTCCTGCAACGCCTGCTCAAGCTCGGTCAGGGCACGGTCCATATAACCCAGGCGCAGGTATGATTCCGCCGCCAGGCTGCGCTCGCGCAGCAGTTCTTCCTTGCTCCCACGCGTTGCCAGCAGGTTAATCAAGCGCACGCGGTAGGTCAGGTTGTTTGGCTCTAATTGCAGGATGCGGCGATAGGTAGAGATGGCATCATCGATGCGGCCATTGACGACATAGGTATCGATGAGAATGCCATACTTGGTGATGGCCTGCTCAACCTTGCCCTGGCGCACGTAAATTTCGCACAGCACCTGGTGGATATCGAGATACTGCGGCGCGATATCAATGACCTTCAAGCATTCCTCGGTAGCCGGGGTCAGCAAGCCGTGATCGATATAGCGCTGGATATCCTGCATGGACTGCACAACCTGCACGCGCACGTTATCCGGCAGGTTAACCGTGCTGGACAGCAGCGAATCGGCCACATTCTTGAGCACCCCATCCTTACTCGAAGCGCCTGCTATCTGGCTGAGTAAAACTTCAGCACTCGCGGCACTTGCCTTCTGCTCCACCGGCAGCATCGCTTGAGGTTCAGGAACTGGAACCGGGATAGCTGGTGCGGGCTGCGCTACTGGCTGCACCGGTTGCGCTGCTACTACAGGTTGTACAGGCGCCTGTGCTATCTGCTCGGCCGGCATCGATACGACCGTTGGCGCCGGTACCTCCTGGGGTGGTGGCGGCGCAATCGGTGCAGGTGGTGGTGGCGGCGCGATTGGTGCCTGTGCCACAACTTGCTGCACCTGTTCGGGAGGCAATATCTTCGTAGAATTAGCAGTGTTAGCGGGCTGCGCACCCTCGGTCAGCCACGATGGTGAAGCCTCGCCATTTACTACTTGCTGCTGCATAGTTGCCTGGTTTGCCACCGTCGCCTGTGGGGGAACTGGCTGCACCGGTTGTACAGGCTGAGCCGACTGAGCTGCCTGTTTATTCGCAACCTGGGTTTTTTCGGCATCATTTAAGATACCTGTCAACCAATCTGGCAACTCGCCAAGCGAGTTTGATGCTCCTGGCGGGAGCGGAGCCGAAGGCGGTTTCTGCACAGACGCAGGTGGCATATTTCCCATAGGAAACGCCATCGTTGCCGCGTCAGGCATGCTTGCCCCATTGGGCGCCATCGGAGGCTGCTGCATCATTGTTACCTGCTCAGGTGGCAATACGCGCGTAGTATTTCCCTGCTGTGTAGGCGGCAATGGCGTTGATGCGGGCGGACGAGGAGGAAGCGGCGTATTTTGCGCCTGCTTGAGCATGAACTCAACCTGCGCTACTTTGTCATTCCATCCACGACTGCGCAAGAAACCGAGCAGCGCATTATAGACTGTCAGGGCCTGTTCCTGCTCACCCAACAGGCGATGAGCCTCGGCCGCCTCCTGGCAGAGCTGCACCAGTTGATCCGACTCCTCCATTGTCAGGGCGTCGAGATTCACGCGATCAACGGCTTCATCGAAATGCATGGTCGCGGTTCGCAAATCGCCCTTTGCGCGGTAACACTGACCGAGCGCGTAATAGCAGGAAAGCGCATAATCGGGATCATTCAACAGCGTCTGAAACTGGCGAATCGCGTCATCCCAGCGTCTCTGCTCTTGATAAAGCCAGCCCAAAAAGTAGCGTGCATCTGGCCGATCAAAACCGCTCTCGATGATTTGCTCACAGAGGTCGATAGCATCAGTGAAACGCCCCTGGGTTTGAAAGGTCTGAGCCTGCCGAAGTACGCCTGTGACCTGGCTGGCTGTAATTCGTTTATGAAGGGTTGGTGGTATCCCACCGCCAGCAATTGCCGGTCCAGGATTCCCTCCCCCGCTGAAATTGCCCGCGCTGCCCATATTACCCATGATGCCAGTATTACCTCCGCTTGTATTGCTTAACGAAACCAAATCAGTTGCCGCATTGCCACCCGAAGCTAAGGGGCCGGATGAACTACCCTTCGGCGCTGAAAACGCCGCGCCTGCTCCCGGTGGAAGTGGGCCTGATGGCTGCGAACTCAGTTGTGCAAGCAGTTGTTGCGCCTGCGTATTTGTCGCATCCACACGCAACACCTCTTCGCACTGCATACGCGCAGCCGCTCTATCATTACGCGCAAGATAGCCCTGTGCAGCAGCCAATCGCTCCTGGACCATCATCGCAAAGTCTTTTTTCCCCATATAGTAACTTGCGAGGCGCTCGTGTGGCTCGGGATGAGCCGGTGATAACTGCACTGCCTTCTGCCACGTGGCCTCGGCACGCGCTCCCTGTCCAGCCTGTGAATACAGCTCTGCCAGGTGCAGATAGGCCTTGTACGCATCATCGCGTCTGTTTAGAATGACATACAGCTCGGCTGTCTTGCTTAACGCGATGACATTGCTCGGGTCTTGCTTGAGAATATATTCATACTCGTCAAGCGCCTTCTTCCACTGCTTGGTCTGCATGTAGCAAAAACCTAAACCGCCCCGGGCCGCCGCGTCATCTGGGAACTCAGCTAGCGCGCGTTGATACTCTTTAGCAGCCTCTGTCCACTGGCTATCCCAGCGAAAGCGGTCAGCCGCGTTCATGGCTGTGCTGAAAACTTGTCTGTTCCCAGGCATGAAAGGTTCACTTCCTCTATAGCAACCGGTGCAATGCTGTTTACACCGGGTAACCAGTTCCAATCGCTCTAGTTAAAACTAGGGTACTACAAATTTAGCCGCTATGAGCTAAGCAGTAGTCTTTTTGGTACTAAAGTACCTTATCTCCAAGACTCTTATTGTTTCAAAGCAGTCCATCTTGTTTCTTTATCCTCGATAATTGATGTACTGCAATGCAACCGGGTAGTCTTTCTGTTTCAGCAGCGCAATCACCGCCTGTAGTTCATCGCGGCTTTTTGCCGTCACTCGCACAGCATCTCCTTGAATCTGCGGCCGCACTTTGGGATAGACCTCGCGAATATGCTTGCTGATCTCCTTCGCCAGTTCTTGCGAAAGCCCCTGCTGCAACTCGATCACCTGCCGCACTTTCCCACCTGAGGCAGCTTCCTCTTTGCCCAGCTTAAAGATTTTCAGCGATAAACCCCGCCGTATGGCTTTCGTTTCAAGAATATCGCGCACACTTTTCAGTGTCAGCGTACTATCGGTAACAATCGTGATATTGTCCTTACTATGGGCAATCTCCGTCCTGGTATCCTTCAAATCGTAGCGAGTTGACACTTCTCGCCGCGTCTGATCCAACGCATTCACGAGTTCCTGCTCGTCAAACTGTGATACTATATCAAATGAACAATCGCCAGCCATAGATTTCCTCTCTCTCAGCTATACATAGTACCGAATGCCTATTCCTTATTATTATTATAATGCTTTCAGATGTTCCAAACAGATATCACTATGTCATCTCACGCGAGAGCATTTTAACGCATTTTTAATGCCCTTGCCAACTCTATCCCCCAATTGGGTATAGATGAAACATATGATATGATGACCGAAGCATCTATATATGGAGAACAAATACTCATGCCCGCCACCATCTTCGACAGCAAACCACTGGTAGCACTGATGACAACTGAACTGCAAAGCGAAGCCGCCCAGTTTCGCAAACAGCAACATCGGTCGGCGCGCCTGGCACAAATCATCGTAGGACACGACGGCGCCGCCGAGGTATATAGCAGGCAACTCGTGCGCGCCTGTCAGAGAATCGGGCTGGGCTGCTCAACTCTGGCTTATCCATTTGAGATCGAAGAGGAAGAGCTGCGCACCGAAGTTGCCCGGCTCAGCGATGATCCCAACACCGATGGCGTCTTGCTGCTCCTGCCGCTCCCTTCGCATATCCGGCAGCAGGTCGTCACCGAGGTCCTACGCCCCGAAAAAGATGTCGATGGCCTGGGGCCGCGCAACGCCGGAAATCTCTTGCTGGGCTTTCCCAGCTTCATTCCCTCGACGGCTGATGTCATCCTGACGGTGCTGCAAGATGCCGGTATACCAATTGCCGGGCGCAACGCCGTGATCGTCGGGCGCAGCAACATTGGAGGCAAGCCCATCGCGCTCGTGCTGATGCGCCGCGATGCCACCATTACGATCTGCCACTCCTATACACAGGACCTGGCCAGCATCACCAGGAGTGCGGATATCCTGGTGGTCAGTATTGGCCGACCCGCCAGCATCACCGCCGATATGGTGAAGCCGGGCGCGGTGGTACTGGACGCGGGCATCAATCCCATCGATGGTAAAGTGGTGGGAGACATCGATTTCGAGCACGTCAAAGAGGTGGCTTCATTTCTCACGCCTGTCCCCGGCGGCCTCGGTCCCCTGACACACTTAATGCTCATCCGCCATACCCTGATCGGTCCGCAGTAATTCTTAACATCACACCTTTGTTTCTCAACCATATCCTTACCTGATCTCCACTGCTTTTCACTCTATGGCTGGTAGAATAACTGTTACGGGAAAAATGATACTGTAAGGACGCAGGGAAGTCTATATCCTCTTATTCTAGCTGCCAACGCACTCAGCCATCGGAATAAGAGGTACCACCAGGAGAATACTATGAGCCTCAGCTTCAGTAAAGAGACGGTACGCCAGAGTTCTGATGCGAAAACGCAAGCTTATTTTTCCTCGTTCCCTGTGAACAGTACATTGGAGACAGCAGAGCAAATACGGCGTTTCGAATTGTTGCGGCTAGCCTTTTTTGTCTTGAAATTACGCAAGCTGGAACAGCGCACGCTGATCGCGCAGGTAGAGCCAAACTCTCAGGACACCGACCTGCAATTTCGTTGTAACCTGCTCCGGCACGTCATATTCCAGCAGGTGTTAACGCTTATCCGGCTTGATGCGCGCGAACAGGCTATGCAGATTATCGATACCTGTAATAAGTCGTAGTGCGGGTTGTTTCGTGAGGAGCGATGTCGCCCAGGATGCGCGCCACAATTCCCTCTTTCTCAAGGGTTTTCCGTAATTCTTGCAAATTGATATCGTTACTCGCGATCAGCGCACAGGGACCAAGCCTGCGCAAGCCAAAGCTTTTCAGTTTCGCTGAAGCGGCAACTTCATTTGCCAGGCTCTCGCTGGGTACCTCAATCAAATACACCTGCGAGATATTCACTTCCTTATACGTGCGCGCCCAGTCATTGAGGGTATAGACCACATTCTGTGGCAGTTCCTTCTGGCTGCGTTCCTGGAGAATACTCACAATCTGCTCAATATTTCTACCCAGCCCTAAACTGCGCAGCAGTGAATTCCGTGTCAGCGTCAGGCGGCTAACTATACCGACCTGGTTGATCTGCGCGAAAGGCAACAGGCTGTAGAGTGTAGACAGGTCGGGCTGGAGCAGCATCAGTTCAAAATTAGGCTGCACGATAAGTGTGCGCTTTTCAGCATTACCGTTCTCTTGACCTGCCGTACCTTTTTCACTAGAGAGGATGGCGGCTCCCAGCTCTGTCACCATGAAGGAGGTCGGGTTGACAGGATCGGCAGGCTTCCCACCCTCGACCAGGTGGGGCTGTTCATAACCCAACGCTACTATGCCCATTTCATAGAGGGAAGACGACAGCAACCCGGTCAGAATCTCTCCATCAACTCTATACCAATTGGCAAGCATCTCTTTTGTATTGCGCAATCCCGCTATCCCCATATGCATCTGGCGAGGACGCAGCACATAGGGATTCTCCTGTTTGATTGTACGCAATAACGATCTAAACGTGTACCAGCGTCCAGGCGCGCAGCTCTGTAATTGCGCTACCAGGGCTTTGCGCCCCGATTGATAGTCCATATAATACAGGCCACCGCTGGAGCGAGGATCGAAGTTCAGGCCCGCGATATCAATCCACCGCCTGCTGTTTGTCCAGCTATCCAATAGTGCCCGCGTCATCTCCTGCGTATCTTGTTG
>VBFM01000486.1:0-3594 GCA_005882595.1 Chloroflexota bacterium | reverse complement strand
ATGTCGAGTAGTTGATACCAGTGCAGTCCGCCTGGCTCTGGCGTGCCCACCGCGGGCATCTCAGCGGGATCGATAGCGTCGAGATCAATCGTCAGGTAGGTATGCTGGCTCAAGCGCTGCCAGGGGATAGCAGCAGCGGCTCTGGCCAGCTGGTGGCCCCACACGATGGCTACGTCGGGGTGCGTTTTCATAAATTCCGCCTCTTCCGGGCTAAAACTGCGGATGCCGATTTCCGTTAAGGGGATGCCCATATCGACAACGCGCCGTTCAACTGAGGCATGAGAGAGCTTCGAGCCTTCATATTCATTGCGCAAATCGCCATGCGCATCGATGTGTACCACGGTTAAATCCGGGAAAAATTCGTGGGCGGCGGCGATAGGGGGCGCGGAGAGAGAGTGTTCTCCGCCGAGGGTGAAAGGAAGCTGTCCGCGTACCAGAACTTCTCGCACGGCATCTCCGGTCGCTTTGAGGGCGGCGGCATGATCCATACCGCGATAATCGAGGGCCGGACGGGTGTGGACTCCCACTTCGATGGGACACCAGTTCAGCTCCTCATCGTAGAGTTCCATCTGACTGGAAGCATCGAGGATCGCCTGTGGCCCGTGTTCGGTGCCTTTTATATAGCAAACGCTGTATTCCAGGGGGGCTGGAATGATGATGACGCGGGCAGTGGCTGGATCACAAAAGGGAGCATCCGGCGCGCCGAACTGGGTCACAAGCGATTCATTCATATAGTCGTAAACCTCTTTCTTTTTAGCGCACCGCCGTTCTAGCCAGGCGGGCGTTCATGGCTTCGTCGTAGCGTGCCGGGTCAGGCGAGGCTGGCCGCAGCGAGCGGTTTCCGCGCACGACAAAATGTGATTCGATATCGTCGGTCTGGAATATCTCCCTGGCAAAGGCAATAGCCTCTTCCTGGCTAAATTCTTTACAAGAACAGATGTCGATATCAACTTCGCCATACTCAGGCCACGCGTGTAAACTGATATGGCTCTGGGCAATCACTACAAAGCCGGAAAGACCAGCATCCAGCGGATTGGACGTTTCAATCTGGTACAGGTGAACTGGACTGACCTTTTCCATATCCACACGGGCGGGATATTCGTCCAGTGCACGCCTCACCAGGCTCTCATTCTCCAACAGTTGTCGATTGCAACCGTAAAGCTCTAACATTAAATGTACAAGCATCTTACCTACCTCCTCGTTGTTGCAGGTCTGCAAGCCACTGCCCGCAGCATCGCAGGATGTCCCCAGGTGTTTAAAAGACACACCAGTAATACATTATACATTAGATTGTCAAGCTAATGGGTGGAGGAAGTGAAGCTGCGCGTATCTAATAGCCAGCCAGCTTCAATCTAAAGCCAGCATACTTGTGCATTAGATTCAATGCTGCTTCTGTTTAAAGTCTGTTCGCTTTGCCCGCAGAGTAGGCTGCTTTCAACTCTTGCAGCAGCGCTGTACGCCTGGCATAGAGTTCCTTGCGAGGACGCGGGCCAGCTTTACTCACGGCATAAGCGGTGAGTAGCGGCAGCGCGATGGTTGAATCCCCGTAAACGACGACGGTGCTGTTGAGTTGATCGGGCTTGATCTTACCCCAGGAGACCGCCTCCGAGGGTGTTGCCCCGGACAACCCGCCCCAGTGCGGCGCATCGGCGGTAACCTGAATGAAATAATCATGTCCACCCTTCTGAATGCCCAGCACTTCCCACAATTGTGGCTGTGTCTGCAAGTAGAAGTTTTTGGGGCTGCCGCCGCCCAGGATAATCACACCGTTGAGCGTAGCATGATGCACAATAGCGGTTGTCTCGTTGACGTCCGCCAGTGGATCGAGTGTCAAGGCGCTGCCGTCTAGCGCGTGGCGGGCCACATTCATACCGATCGAAGAGTCACCCGGTGACGATGTGTAAATCGGTACGTTCCAGGCAGCGGCTTGCGCCAGCACGGAATATTCTGGATTAACGCCCACTTTCAGCAATTGCATTCCGAGGTGGTGATGCAGTTCCGACGTTGAAATGGGCCGCTGCGGCAGACTCTTCAAGCATTCCCGCACGAAAGCGTCGGTATCAAGCAGCACCTTGTCCGCAAAAAGAATGTCATAAATACGAATGACGCCCTCTTCTTGAAGTTTGGTATCGTCCAGGCGGAAATCGCCGCGATGCATTGCCATCGCCAGCGCGTAGTGCATATCGTGATAGAGGTTGGCGCCCGTGCTGATGATAAAATCGACGAAACCATACTCCATCAACGTAATCAGGCACCCACCCAGACCCGCCGGTGTGAGCGCGCCTGCCAGCGTCATACCAATGGTCACGTCGTTCTCTGGCGCGAGCATTTCTTCGACGTAGAGACGCGCCGCCTCGTTCAAACGGGCCGCGTTATAGGCCTGGAATTGCGTGTCAATGAGTTCAGCTACCGTCATATTGGGTGTGACCCGGTGGGGTAAAATGCGCGCCCCGCTCAGGTACTCGCTCTGCGAGACATGATGTTCATGAGGTGAGTTATGGGCCATCTATGTTCATCCTTTCACTACAACAACTCAGGTGAAATTTGGCAAAAGTTATTTTATTGTATCACCTGAATAAGGACATCTACCCTTTTGCTTTTGATATGTCAAATCAGATCTGGATACTCGGATTTATTATAGTCGTCGTCACGATTGCCAGCATTGGACCGGCCTGGGGAGCGGCGCGAGTAAAGGCGGTGCAGACTGTGTTTTATGAAAAAAATGCTTGTTGGAACGCGCGTTTGGCTTGACTTTCGTGAAACAAGATGGTATGCTATGAGTGTTCCCAAGAAGGGACGCTCCAGGGAAGCAAAGAGACCCTGGCATCTGGCGAGAGGACTCGCATTGGTAATCCGAAAGGAGACTTTATGCAACCAATGAAGAAACCAATACGCCTTTTAGGGATGGTATTTCAGATCGACCAGTAGGGCCCGTGCAGGCGGGCAATCCGAGCCTCTGAGCTACTAGCCATTACCTGACTTAACCGCGTCTATATCTTGTTTGCACAGAATAGCCGGTCTTTTCGATGGCTTACGTCGCGGGTTGGCAGTGGTAAACAGAGGGACATTACTAAGGGCATATCTCTACAACTCGTGCCCCTCTATATGTAATAAATCTCGGTTGAACGTGACACGGGAGTTGTGCAGAAAAAAACACAGAGGGCCTGGATAAGCACTAATTCAGGCCCTACTGCTTTTTGGAGAACAGGGTCTGTGAATGATGGCCAGGGCGACCGCGAGGGTCGCCCCTACAATATACGTTGACGTGTTACACGGGCAACCTGGTATTGTAGGGGCGACCCTCGCGGTCGCCCTGGCTGTCAAATTGTATTCCTGGCAATCATTCACAAATTTAGTCGATTATTCCTCATTCTATTGCATTCCATGGTCAAACCCTGTATACTGTTATGGACGAGTTCTAAGGCTATCTCTACTGCATTAGTATGTTTGAATGCTTCATCAAAAGCATAGAGAGGTTGGGTGACCTATGACTTCGCAAAGCAAATCTGTCGGCTTTATCATTGCGGCAATCGGTGGGGGTTTGGGGCTTCTCGCCTTTTTTGCTATGCCCTTCATTGCCTATAGTATTATATC
>VBFM01000039.1:3016-10751 GCA_005882595.1 Chloroflexota bacterium | reverse complement strand
TCTACCTGCTGGTCTCCCTTGAGCTGGAGGTGGCCGACCCGACGCCCCAGACACATACGGGCATCATCGGGGTAGATGTAGGTATTCGCTACCTGGCGGTCACCAGCGACACGAGGGGGCACGCCAGTTTCCACTCCGGCAAGCGCATGGTTGCATCCGCCAACCATTACGCGAGACTGAGAAAGCGTCTGCAACAGAAAGGCACCCGTTCCGCAACGAGGCGACTGGTCGTCATCGGCGAGCGGGAGAGACGGTTGAAAGCCGACGCCAATCATGTCATCTCGAAGAGCATCGTTTTCCTCCATCCCCACAGCCTGATCGGACTGGAAGACCTGACCGACATCCGCGAACGTACCAGGCAGAGGCGCAAGGGCAAACGCGCCAGCAAGAAGCAAAGGCAGGCCAATGCCACCCGCTCCAAATGGGCATTCGCCGAACTGCACGGCATGATTGCCTACAAAGCGGCACGGACTGGAAGCATGACGATCAAGGTAGACGCCAACTACACGAGCAAGTCCTGCCCGGCGTGCGGCCATACCTGTGATGCCAACCGTCCTAACAAGGGTCTCTTGTTTGTCTGTCAGGTCTGTCATTACCGCCTCCATGCCGATCTGGTGGGTGCCAGAAATATCACGATGCGAACGCTGTTGGTCCGGCAAGACTGGGCTAGCACGGGTGTCTTGTCAGTACGCCCTGATGCGTCGGACAACGAAGCCAAAGCACTGCGCCTTGCGAGGTACAGTGAGTTGCGGTGGAGTCCAGATGCAAGCCCCTGCCTTTAGCCATGGGGTTCAACTGACTTTCGCGCACTCATCATCAATGTTACAATATAGTCGTGGATTCGGAAATCTGATGATGAGAGGAACTCCTGGCATGCGCATAATGGGTGTGGCATTGCTCCTGGCAATGGGGGCCGTTGTGATTCTCGCGCTCGGCGAGACCTTTAACATCTGGGCATCCAATGGTTTGATCAACATTTCGCTGATCTTATTAATCGCCATCCCACTCTCAATGATAGGCTTTGTCTTCCTTTCGCACCGCGAACAGGAACAGAGTAAGAACGAAAAAGGGGAAGATGGCTCACCGAAAGCGCCCTGAGCCGTAGTACATAGATCAGCCGGGGCGCAATCGATAGGTAAACACGGTCTGGCCAAGGCGAATAGTATCGCCGTCTGACAGGGGCTGACGTTGA
Source organism: Chloroflexota bacterium (assembly GCA_005882595.1). GTDB lineage: Bacteria > Chloroflexota > Ktedonobacteria > Ktedonobacterales > Ktedonobacteraceae > VBFM01. Next base: position 9,559 of record VBFM01000039.1, on the reverse strand, counting down.
ACACGCTGCCCATTGACATAGGTGCCGTTGCGCGTGCCCACATCTTCGAGGATGTAATGTGATCCCTCGCGTTTCAGAATGGCGTGGCTGCGCGATACCTGTCTATCATCCACGACGATATGGTTTTCGGGCGCGCGCCCCAGGTGCAGCGTCTCTCCTTGTAGAGGCAGCTCGGCTCCATCGCCTCGCACTAAAGATGGAGGCGGTGGTAACGGAGCAGAAGTAGGAGCATTATTTTGCTGCCTGGATGTATGGGTGGAGGTTGCCAGCAGACCGGCCAGCTGCGCTTCTATGGGGATACTGCCGATGACCGTATGAAACTGACGGCTGAGATCGCTGGCGCTCTGGGCTACTCCTCCCCGGCTTTCAGAGAGCGACTGCACACTTTCAGAGAATTTCAACCAGGCGCCCGTAAGATTGTTGAACTCATCGCGGCCCAGGCACATCAGATTGACCGGGCTAAGAGCACGCACGCTCGCATTACGCCGCCTGCCCGTCAAGAGGGCTACTTCTCCGAAATACTCCCCCTTCCCCAGGCGAGCCTGGCGCGTGACCTGACCATCAGGCATTTCTCTAATGACCTCCACTTCGCCGGAGACAATGACGTAGAACTGATCGCCTACATCTCCCTGGCGGAAGATGTAATCTCCTGGCTCATAATGTACCTGGTTGATGACTTGTGTGCGTTCAAGGTTGATATAGGAGAGCTCGCGCGGGAAGAAGAGATCGAGGCCCCAGTCCAACCCGACACGCACCCTGCGGTCCCAACCTGGTAATTTCATCAAGTAAATATTGCGCCACATCATCCAGGCAATCAGGCCGGAGAGCTTGATGCCGCCAAACAATTCGGCGACACCGGCACGGTGGCCTACCAGGCAGAGCTGACCCAGCCCTGAAAAATTGAACGCTCTTTGTTCTTGCGATTTCCCACGCAGTACCGCCGCCAGGTTATGGGCCAGCGTCTTGCCCTGTCGTAGGGCGAACTGCGCCGTTGGTGGTGAACATGCGCCCTTCTCCGCTGCATTCGGTACTGCCGCGTTATCACCCAACGCCCAGATGCCCGGCATGCCGGGCACAGCCATGAAAGGGTCGGTGAGAATACGGTCTTTTTCGCGCGGGAGTGGCAAGGAAGACAACACGGGATTGATAGCCGAGCCAACCGTGACCACCAGCGTGCGCGTTGGAATACGTTCACCGCTACTCAGGATGGCCTCGTGAGGTGTTGCAGCCGCGATGCGCGTGTTCAGCCGCACCTCAACGCCGCGCTGTCGCAGTTTTTTGAGCGCGAAGTCAGCCAGCCCCGGCCCCATTTCCGGGAGAATGCGATCGCGGCTATGTAAGAGCACAACCTTGACGCTCTCCCTGGTCAACGAGGGATAATGACGAGTGATTTCATGCACCAGGTCGTTCAGTTCTCCCACTGTCTCGACGCCGCTATAGCCCGCTCCTGCCACCACGAACGTCAACAATTCCTGGCGAATTTTCAGGTCGGTCTCTACATCGGCGGCTTCAAGCATGGAAATAACATGGTTGCGCAGGTGCAGCGCATCGCCCAGGCTTTTCATGGTTTTTCCATGCTGCGCAACGCCCGGCAAGGAGGCCAGGTTAATGGTATTGCCCAGGGCCAGTACCAGGTGATCGTAAGATAAGCGTACTTCACGCCCGGTAATCGGCGAGGTAGTCGTGACAAGCCGCCGCTGCAGATCAATGTCCGTGACTTCTTCCGCACGAAAGGGAATACCGGGTATCATGCGGCGAATGGGATTGAGAATATGCAGCGTCTCAATCGAGCCGGAGGCGGCTGAAGCCAGCAAGGGAATAAATACAAAAAAGTTCTCGCGATTGACCAGGGTGATCTCGACGCCGGGGTCTTTTTTGAAGAGCTTGCGGAGGTGTTGCGCTGTGGCAACACCTCCAAAGCCTCCACCCAGGATCAGCACACGTTTCTTTTCAACGTGTTGTCCCCACATTTAACTCTCCTGAAAATTCAACACACTATCAGGACCTACATGCAGTTCCGCACCATTTTCCAGGCGGACCGGGTCACCGCCGACCTGCCTGCCGTTAAGCCAAGTGCCGTTGGCCGATCCGAGATCGCGCACGTAGAGACCATCTGGTTTAGCCACGATCTCAAGATGCTGGCGCGAGATACGCGCGTCATCGATGAGGATCATCGGCACATCCGAAACGGTATCCCGGCTGCGGCGTCCGATCACCACGCGCGACGATTTGATCTCGAACCGTTGACCTGCCGACGGACCTGAACGCACCAGTAAGACACCGCGCAGGTGGCTATTACTTGGGTACACCGGCACTGGCGCGGGTGGCACAAACGTCGAACCGGGATCTACAGGGCGTGCACTCGCGCTCCCAACACCTGCTCCTACGGCAACGGGCTGTGGCCGCAACGCGTAGGCCGCGGCAGGGGCAAACTCCACTCTGCCTAGAATGCGGCTTACATCATCGCCTTGCAGCTGCTTGAGCTTGTCGCGAATCATGCGCGTCTTCATGATCGTATTCACATCAGCATTGGCAGAATCATCCAGAGAGATGCCTTGCAAGGCTCCCAACTGGGCAAGGCGGCGGCGTAGCACCACATCGAATTCCTTGTAGGTCTCACTCGATGCCGCCAGCAGTGACTTGAAGACTTCGCGATTGAGGCTCAGGCACTCTACTTCGCCCACAGCCTTCGCGGTCACCGAGCGGAACGCCCGGCCCAACAACTCAATCTCTCCGAAGTACTGTCCTTCACCCAGGCGTCCTACCGGTACCTCTGGACTGTCTTTCTTGATCGAGCGGGTGATATCGACCTGCCCTTTGGTGATGATGTAGAACTTGTCAGCCGGGTCGTCCTGGCGGAAAATGATTTGCCCAGCACGGAATGTTTCATTCTCAGACTGCGCAGTGGCTGCAACCAACTGCTCCTCGCTCAGTTGCGGCATGGCTTTGGCCAGCCATTCATCATAGACGTACTGCAGCTGCTTGCGGAACGCCAGGATCATCGGGATGAGCACCAGCGAGTTGTAAATGAAGTGCAGGTTGATGCGGCTGGGCAAGATCGGATTGAGAAACGGGAAGAGGCTGCCGATGAAACCGTTATAGCCAAGGAAACCATTCTGTGCCGCCAGCCCGTTGACGATATGCACGCCGAGGAAGTAGCCACCATGATTATAGAAGTAGTTATTGAACTCGTAATTGCCGAACAGGTAGATGTGTTCGAGCTGGTGCACGGCAGCAGCGATAATAGCCAGGTTCATCCAGATGTTCTTGGATTTGCGGAAGTGAATCCGTACAATAATACAGGCTACCAGGATCAAGCCATCCCAGACAAAATGCACCAGCTCGCGATCCAGCTCCCCAAAAACGCCGTGAGCCTGGCCGCAATACCCCTGCCAGCTCCAACCTAAGCAGGGAGGATTGGCCGCGGGATTGTAGATGAAGATGAACTGGAGCATCTGCACCACATGCTCCCCGACATGTCCGGCCTGCAAAATCATGAGCACAAGGTACGTCGCCATGAACCCATAGTGCTTGCTGGTCCAGAGTACCTTCATACTGAAAAGGGGGATCCAGGGAAGTATGGTTCCCAGGGCAATGGCCCACAACGCCCAGTGGAGCCAGATGCCAATCAACTGGAGGCAGTACGAGGCAATGGCGGTGATAACGACCGCACGAAACTGCAACTCGCGACCTCTGAGCAATCTACCAACCTGGTCGATAGCTGATATTGCCATGTGAGTTGTCTCCTTCCGACTTTCTAATGCTAGAAAAACACGCTTTACATTCAACGGCTAATAATGCATTGATTACAAGAGTGATGTGTTCATCTTTACCCGTATTCTGGAGCCTGGTACTGGAGCTTCACAATATATTGAGCATACCCGCGTTTGCCAATCTCAAAAATATCTCCGTGCTCCAGGACTTTCTCCTGCACCTCCTTGCCATTAAAACGCAGCGGGTTCGGACTTTTCAGTTGCGAGATTTTGTACGTCTGTTTTTGTGGGTCGAGCAGGTTGCACACGGCATGATAACGCGAAATGATCTCGAGTGGTATCCACAATTGATTATCCCTGGCACGACCTAGAGTGACGGTCTCGCCTACCAGGTCAAAGATCTTTTCGAATCCTTGATCCGGCTCAGTCGTCACTATTAGTCTAGCTGGTTTAAGCAAATCCTTTTTAGCAGGCGGCCGATGGGGCGCAACTATTGTCTCGTTCAAGTCTGGTGGATTTGGCGGTATATCCCGGAGTGTACTCTCAGTGGCATTAAGATCAGGAGCGGGCGGCACAGGCGATTTTCCAACAGATACGCCTTCCATGGCTTGGTTGTGCAGCGGAGTTGATGGGATGACGAGGTTTTTGTCAATGATTGTCCCGCCGAGATCAAGTATATTAGCATTATCATCACGCCGGTATTTCCCGGCAGATTTCGCCGGGTCTGCTTTGAGCGCTTTATAATAGCCGCTGCACAGCGCCTGGCAGGTCTGGTAACGATCATTCGGAAGTTTTGCCAGGACCTTCAAAATCACCTGGTCCAGCTCCTGGACGGCTGCCGGATGCATAGAGCGCATGTTGGGCGTGCCAGCAAGCGTGGCAGGTACAAGTTGCATATGCGCGAGCAGTACCTGGCTGGTATTGCCTTCATACGGCAGTTTTCCGGCCAGCATCTGGTACAAGATGATGCCCAGCATGTAGATGTCGCTCAACGGACCTACCAGGCCTTGAAATTGTTCGGGGGACATATACGCGATGGTGCCGAAAACGCCCGTTTCAGCCACCACCGCCGCGTTCTCCAGCACTTTTGCCAACCCGAAATCCATGAGGGCAAGTTGTCCATTACTGCGAATCAACAGGTTGTTGGGTTTGACATCGCGATGGATGATGCCTTGTTCGTGCGCATAATCCAGGGCTGACCCGATCTGATCGAGGTACACACCGATCTCATCAAGAGTCAATGGCCCCTGCTTCATGCGATCCCCAAGTGTTCCTCCGCTGACATAGGGCATTACGAGGTAGGGAGCACTGTTCGCTTCTCCGTAGTCGTAGACGGGCAGTATGTTCGGGTGTTCCAGCGTGGCTACCGCCTTTGCCTCCTGGCGGAAGCGTTTCAATATGTCAGCATCCCTGGCCATACTTTGATCCAGGACTTTGACTGCAACCTGCCGTCCCAGCAGTAGATCGCTTGCCAGGAAAACTTGCGCAAAACCGCCCCCGGCAATGTGTTTTTTCAGGAGATATCGCTTATTGAGAGTGCTTCCAATATTTGCCATGCCTGCGCCCTCTTCCCAGTGACATGTTCATAGTTGGAGCTAAACGAGCAGCTTTCATGAAAAAAAGCTTTAGAGAGGTATCTCTTCCATTTTTGGTGGAATATATTCGATTCTGCCTTGCAACATCATCTACAATAGTTTATTTAACACATGGACGTGTCCAAGACCATTGTATACCCTCATCCATATAAAATCAATGGCTCAATTCACATTTTCAATGAATTCGATTTCACTTTTGCCAGGATGGGATGTAACTTTCAGGATAGCGCCTGGACTCCTCTTCACTAAGAAGACTCTACTCTTACAGAACATTGCGGCAGTCTGAGCAGCGTCCGAAAAGAGTCAGGGAATGACCCTCGATAGTGAAGTCGGTTTGATCTCCAATAGAGTTGAATTGATCGATTTGACTTTCTCCTACTCTCACTATCTCGCGTACATTGGGTTAACTGGCAAATAAATAAGGAATCAAAACGTCCCCGACAGGAATTGAACCTGCGCACCTGGTTCCGGAGACCAGTGCTCTATCCACTGAGCTACGGGGACTTCATCAGAAATAATACCACGTTCGTCAACTCTCTACCATTTCGTCTGAACCCCGCATCTCTGCGAGCAAGTAGTAGATAAAAAATGGAGTCCGCATCGTCTCTAGAGTAGATGGAGACGAGAACAAAACACAGGATCAAGCTTATGCAATCCCTCCTGAGGCCTGTAGATGATATCCAGACAAAGAGGAAAATACGATGACAAGAAGGCAGTTTTATGGCTTTACAACGATCCGCCTGTCCATCCTGTTGTTCTTGAGTGCCTGTGGAGGACAGGCGCCGTCACAGACGCTGTCACCGAACACCACCGTCACTCAGAGCCAGCGAGATGTCACCTACCCAGGAGTGGACAGCGTCACCCTGGCAGGGACATTAGTCATCCCTGCTCATCAGAAAGGGACACGGGTGCCGGGCGTAATTATCGTGGCGGGAAGCGGGCCGACCGATAGGAATGGAAATCAACCGGGGGGGTTAACTACCAACCTGTATAGTCAACTCGCGGATCAACTTGCGCAACAGGGAATTGCCGGTTTGCGCTATGATAAGCGAGCCGTCGGTGCAAGTTCGTCGTTTCCTCGCGCGCAAAATCCTAACCAGCCGACAGCGGCGGAGATCAAGGCGCTTCAGGACTTCTTCGCCTGGGATAACTACGTTGGGGACGCCAGGGCCACTTTGAGTGAACTTCAACAGCAGCCCGAGATTGATCCAGCTCGTACTGCTCTGATCGGGCAT
>VBFM01000039.1:576-2990 GCA_005882595.1 Chloroflexota bacterium | reverse complement strand
CGGCGGCACTGGTGTTGATCAGTGCGCCAGGTCGTCCTATCGATGTCATCTTGCGTGAGCAAATTGCTCATCAGTTGGAGCAGCAGTCTACAATCCCGGCAGGGTTTGTGTTGAGCAAGTTGGATGAGATTTTTGCGGGTCTGAGGAAAACCGGTAAGGTGCCCACCGCTCCATTTGCAGACCTGAAAGCGAACAGCAAAGTTCCCACCCAGCTTACCCAGAACCTGGAAGTGCTATTCCAACCTGCCTACAACGAGTTCTGGTACGGCGAATTACAGGTCGATCCCGCCGCGACGGTCAAGCACTACCCTGGCCCGGTGCTGGTGCTGCAAGGGGCGAAAGACGTTCAGGTGTTTGCCACCGAAGATACGCCGTTGCTCGACGCCGCGTTGAAGAGCCGCAACCCCGACGATCACCTGATCGACATCATCCCAAATACCAGCCACAATATGAAATTGGTGCAGAACCCGGCGACAGACCCTGGCATTGCAGGCCAGGTTGTGCTAGAGTGCACGAACACGCTCCGCCGTTGGCTGGCTGAGAAACTCTCAGCCAGCCGCTAAAGAGTGGTTAGCGGCTATGTTCTAAGCTTCCGAAGTCTCTCCCATCTGTTCTGCTTCTAACAGTGCCTCTTCCTCCTCCTGCCTGCGCTGGTCGGCGATCTTCGCTTTTTCCTCGAGTTGCCCAAGCCAGCGGAAGAAGAGGGGGGACATCACCACAAGATCGACCAGGCCAGGGAGGAGTAAGAACGCTCCACCAACAGCTTGATCGGCGAACGCGGAGATGCGTAATTGCGGGGGGACGGCATACTGTGGATAGAAGACCACGAATGAAAAGACGAGTAAGAAGGCGAAGATATCGACGGGCTGCCCATCCAGGAAAGCATAGAGCATCTGTTGCGGATAGCTCATCTTATGCAGTTCGCGGACCGGGCCAATCAACGGCCACCAGTTGAGCAAGGCCGTAAGGAGAAAACTGAGCAACTCCACGTGATAGAGGGTGCCGGACCTGAGCGCGAGGTTGAAAAGGATGGGCGCGTGCCAGATGAGAAAGTTGAGATTGAAGAGGGCAGAGGCTACCACCGGCTGCGTGAGCACACGCGCAATTGGTTGTACTATGGGCTGCCGAAAGAGTGGCTGCACGAGCCACGCCGGGCATGCATATATGAGCAGCGGGGCGCAGAGTGTGATTAATGTCACTGCCTGTAACATGTGGGCGGAGAAGAGTTGTGTCCTGGCGATAGTATCAAGTGGTGTCAGTAATAACAGCGCAGTCGCCAGCACAGCAACAATAAAGGCCGCCACGCGCCGGATCTGGAGCGGCGCCTCCTGGGGATGTTTTCTACGCACCCACAGTATACCGAATAAATAGAGCAGGCACAGGACGATCAGGCCGGTAAGCGTGATTGGGCTCCAATGCCATGTAAAATTAAGGCCGTATACCATAAGAAATCTCCATGCGAATGATGCTTTAAGTATAGTGCAGGGCAAGAATGTTTGCAAACAGGATGCAATGCCTATAAAACGGCATTATAATAACATCAGAAATTCGGAGGAAACCAGAAAAACACCCGGATGGGTTCAACAACGTTTTGGCAAGAGGAACGAGGAAACACGAGTAGATGGAGATAGCTCATGCGTATAGTGATTGCGCCCCAATCGCTCAAAGGAAGCCTCACGGCGGCTGAAGCCGGGCTGGCTATTGCCAGGGGAGCACTGGTAGTCTACCCGGAAGCGGACATTGCTATCGTACCGATGGCGGACGGGGGAGAGGGAACGGTGCAGGCGCTGGTCGATGCAACGGGCGGCAGAATAGTGGAGCAGACCGTGACCGGGCCACTCGGCGAACCCGTGACAGCTTTTTTCGGCCTGTTGGGTGATGGGCGCACGGCGGCGATTGAGATGGCGGCCTGCGCAGGTTTGCCACTGGTTCCTCCCGCTCTACGTGACCCACGCATTACCACCACCTACGGCGTGGGCGAACTGATCCTGGCGGCATTAGACCAGGGGTGCCGTCACTTTATTATAGGTATTGGCGGCAGCGCGACCAATGATGGAGGCGCGGGTATGGCGCAGGCGTTAGGCGCATCACTTATGACGCACGAGGGGAAAGCTATTGGTCGAGGAGGGGCGGCAATCACCACCCTCGCACACATCTCGCCAGCAACCATGGATGCGCGGCTGTCCTCCTGTTCTTTCGATGTTGCCTGTGATGTGAACAATCCCCTCTGCGGGCCAATGGGAGCCTCGGCGGTATATGGCCCTCAAAAGGGAGCCACACCTGAGATGGTCGTACAACTTGATGATGCGCTGGCGCATTACGCGGAAGTGATCGAGCGAGATCTTGGAGTGTCGGTGCGCGATGTCCCAGGAGCGGGCGCGGCAGGCGGGCTGGGAGCCGGGTTGTTGGCGTTT
>VBFM01000039.1:0-564 GCA_005882595.1 Chloroflexota bacterium | reverse complement strand
GCTGGAGGAGCAGTTGCGCTCGGCGGACCTGGTAATTACGGCGGAGGGACAACTTGATGCTCAGACCGCCTACGGAAAAAGCGTGGGAGCAGTCGCAGCTCTGGCGAAACGCTACCGTTTACCGGTACTGGCGCTTGCTGGAAGTCTGGGAGAGGACTACCGGACGATCTACACATTGGGGATCGATGCGATAGCTGTACTTCCTTCCGGGCCGATGACCCTGTCCTACGCGATGGAACATGCTGCTCACTTGATAAGCGATGCTACTGAACGCGCCCTGCGCACGCTGCGCGTGGGAAGCGATATGCTCCGACCATAAGCACAAACCCACTTTATTCATGCCTGACTTTTGCATACTCGCCCCGTTTATATGGTAAATAGTGGTATAGGTGTGATTCCAGGATCTTTTTCGCCAGGAAGGAATCAAGGGGAATAACTGGGAAAGATCTCTTTGAAGATTACCGGAATGTTTTCATCCAAAAAGAAGTTATAAAGAGTAAGAGGTTCCACGTTAAGCAACACTAAGCGAACATTAAGCACCTTCTAACCTCAAAGCTGTATCTA
>VBFM01000038.1:0-7458 GCA_005882595.1 Chloroflexota bacterium | reverse complement strand
TTTGCCCACCAGTCGCTGGTATTGTGCGCTGGTGCTGGCGAGAACGAGCCGGTCTTTCTCTTTCTCATAGAGGTAGATGAATGCAGCATGGCACGAGATGGCGCGGATAATCGTGTCGACCAGGTGACGCAGTACCTCATCGAGCTTAAGCGTTGAGCAAACCGTGGAAATAACTTCGTTCAGCAGGGCATTTTCCCGAGTTTGTGCCTCCAACGCTGCTTGCAACTCGCTAACCTGTTGGTGAAGTTCTACTGGCTCAGTTGTGCTGGATGAAGTGGATTGGTGATCCATACTTCCAGTGGAAGAGACTCTATTGGACGACATACCGACCTCCTGATGTGACATGCATGTTGATTGGATTGCTACCGATATTGATTAATGTATCACAATATGAGCTAGTATATGGACGATGTGTATATAGGAACCATTGTACATGCTTTCGGGGGGAACGTCTAGAGTTTTCTCCACGAATTTACTAATTTGTGATATTCTTTCTCAAAAAACTACGATTCCTGTTTTTAGCCAGGCATTTTTTGAGAAATTTCGTAAAAAAATTGCGTTCTTTTGGTATTTCTCGATTCCAAATGCTTTTCTGCTACGCGGTTTATATGTATGGTTTCACCATAGGGTATTTCGGGCTGGAACGGATTTAGCATAACTCTTCCATCCAGCGAAAAAGACTGGCTAGTTTGCGGCGATTCTGGTATACTTGGCATAGAAACATCCTCCCTGGCGTCGGGTCCCGCGCGCATCTTCTTCATGCCGCGCAGGAAGTAGTATGTGACGCCAGAGGAACACGAATAGTATGGTGGTACAAGAAGTCCTCAGAGGTATAGGAGAACTTCTGAGCGCCTGGCATCTCTGATGAGATGAGGTTCGACCAGTAGGTGACAATGAGGTCGCCTTAATGGAAGTGTTCTTTAGTTTTTTTCTCCAGGAGGACAACAAATGGCTTCCGATACTGTTGCCATTCCCGAAGAACGTGGCGTAGAAACACACGGAATAGAACGTGTTTCTCCCACAACCCGCACTCATGTTCGTATTCGTGACAACTTCACAATGTGGTTTTCCGCCAACCTGGTTATTTCCACTGTGGCGCTTGGAACACTGCCATCTGCGCCATTTCTTAACATGGGATTTTGGGATAGTTTTGGCGCAATCGTCTTGTTCAACTTCTTAGGCGTTTTGCCTGTCGCCTTCTTCTCCACGCTTGGTCCCAAACTGGGGCTACGCCAGATGACCATCTCACGCTTTTCATTTGGGTGGGTAGGCGGCATCATCATGGCCTTGTTCAATGTAGGTGCCTGTATTGGCTGGTCGGCTGTCAACGTCATCGTTGGCGCTCAACTGGTAACTGCACTGAGCGGAGGAGCTATTCCGCTCTGGTTAAGTATTCTTGGTATCGCTATCCTTACAACCCTGGTCAGCATCTATGGCTATAGGTATGTGCATGGTTATGAGCGTTATGCATGGATACCAATGGCGATCATGTTCATTATTATCCTTGTACTGGCTGCCCCCCATTTCAGCCCAGTAGTTACACAAAACAGTGGACTTGCAGAATTGGCTGCTTTCATCACGTTTGGTGGTGCTGTCTACGGCTTTGCGACGGGATGGAGTTCCTACGCTGCTGACTACAATGTCAATCAGCCTGAGGATACTCCGGCCAGCCGTGTATTCTGGCTGACATTCCTGGGCGTTTTTATTCCTTGCGTCCTGCTGGAAACACTTGGTCTCGTACTGATTTCCTCACTTGCTTCTGTAGCAGCATGGAAAACAGCATTCTTGAGTGGAAGTGTAGGTGGTCTTCTCACCGCCATCGTCAGTCCATTGGGAGGTTTTGGAACTTTCATTCTGATCTTGCTTGCCCTGAGCGTTGTCGCCAATAATATTCCCAACGACTATAGTCTGGGGCTCTCTATGCAAGTGCTTGGGCGAACATTCCAGCGTGTTCCACGATATGTCTGGACGCTGATAGGTGCAGTCGTCTACGTGGTGATTGCTATCATTGGTGGAAGGAATTTTAGCGCAACCCTGGAGAGTTTCTTGCTGGTCATTGCCTATTGGCTAGGACCCTGGGGAGTCATACTTGTCCTGGAACACTTTGTCTTCCGGCATGGGCGTTACAACGTCGATGATTGGAATACTCCCAATAAATTGCCTGTTGGTTGGGCTGCGATAGTTTCAATGGCAATTGGGCTAGTGGGTGTCTATCTGGGTGCCTCGCAGTCACTCTTTACCGGCCCATTAGCTAAGAACCTCAACTTTGTGGATATTGGCTTCGAACTTGGTGTCGTCTTTGCTGCAATATCCTATGTCATCCTGCGGCGTGTTGAACTGAACACCAGTCCGCGTGGTGAAGTAGGAGCTGGAGGCGGCGAGTAGTCTCTACTCATCTTTCATATGTGCAGGCAGGCGGTTGGTAATCACCGCCTGCCTCATATTTTTCTTTTCATGCCCAGGCATCCATATGTTGCCAATATCTGTTAGAGGATTGGTATTATGTATTACGATCTGATCATCCGTCATGCCCAGCTACATCGTGGTAAAGTCCCCGTAGATATCGCCGTCAAGGATGGACATTTTGCTCGTATCGCCAGTGATATCACCGAGAGCGCGGCACGTGAGATCAATGCGGCTGGCCACCTTGTCTCTCCGCCGTTTATCGATGCGCATGTACACCTGGACGCGGTGCTGACGGTGGGGCAGCCCCGTTATAACGCAAGCGGCACATTGCTGGAGGGCATTCAGATTTGGAGCGAGCGCAAACCTTCTTTGACCCACGAGGATGTGAAAAGGCGTGCCCTGGAAGAAATTCGCTGGGAAGTGGCGCAGGGAACGCTCTATATACGCAGCCACGTCGATGTCTGTGATCCCACGTTGACAGCGCTGAAAGCCCTGATCGAGGTGCGTGAAGAGGTGCGTGATATCTGCGATGTGCAACTGGTGGCTTTCCCACAGGATGGCATTCTGTCCTTCCCCAATGGGCGCGAATTGATGCGCAAGGCTATGGAACTGGGCTGTGACCTCGTTGGCGGTATCCCGCATTACGAATGGACTCGTGATATGGGTGTCGAGGATGTCCATTTCGCCTTTGAACTGGCGAAGGAGTTTAACCGCGACATTGACTGTCACTGCGATGAAACCGATGATCCACTTTCCCGTTTCACCGAAGTGATGGCCGCTGATACTATTGAGCAGGGGTGGCAGGGGCGTGTGACGGCCAGCCATTGCACCGCCATGCACTCGTATGATAACGCCTATGCCTTCAAACTCATTGGCCTGCTTGCGCGCGCCCAGGTGAATGTAATCGCCAATCCATTTGATAATGTTGTGCTACAGGGCCGCTTTGACACCTATCCTAAGCGACGGGGCATCACCCGGGTCAAAGAATTGCTGGCTGCCGGAGTGAATGTCGCGCTCGGCCATGACTCGATTATGGATCCCTGGTTTCCACTGGGCCGGGGCGATATGCTCGCAGCGGCGCAACTGGCGCTCTTCCTCTGTCATATGAGCGGCTATGAAGAGATCAACGATGTGCTTGACCTGATTACGACCCGCGCAGCAAAGGCGCTGCGCATTGCAGATCGCTATGGCATTGAGGAGGGCAAGCCGGCGGATTTCCTGATAGTGGATGCGCCCTCCGCTTTTGAAGCCCTGCGGCTGTTACCGGCGCGTTTGCACGTCTTTAAGCAGGGGCGGGAGGTTGCCAGCACTCTGCCTGCAAGCAGCATTGTGAAAAGGCAGGGAGATGACGAAGGAAAGGCTGTTACATTCCGCGTAGAATAAACATGACAGTTTCTTCATAAAGATGCACCTGGCGTGCAAATTTGCAGAGTTTCTGGTATAGTGTGGAGCGTTAGTCAGTAGGGATGAGTTTGATAATGGTGGGGTGTTCATGTGATGATGGAAGTGAAGCAACAAACAGAAAGCCTGCATGCTGCCGAAGCGCTGGCTGCTCTTCTTGATGAATTGAGCGCGATTACAGATTATCGCGCCCTGCGTGATAGCTTGCCACGTCGCCTGGCACGCTTGTTGTGGTGCCGGTGCGTGTTACTCTATCAACACATTGGTGAAACTCTCCAGCTCGCATCTGGCTCTTTCGATGATAAACCCGGCTGGTCTGCCTCTCTGCTCGCGGTTGCGCATATCAATCCCATCGACCTGCATGGCGATACGCTGGAAGCGAGTGCCTGGCGAACGCGCCGTGCTGTTACATCGCCCTCTGAACATTCTCAGCCAAGCACTATTGCTGTACCACTCATGTATCGACAGCGCGGCATAGGTGTGCTTGTAGCTATTCGTGGTGGACATACACTTGATACACAGCCATTAACTGTTCAGAATGCGCGCAACACGCTAACCACCTGGTCTAGCGACGAGGTGCGGACTGTCGAAGTCGTGGCGGGTGTTGCAGCGATATCACTAGAAAATACGCGCCTGCTTGAACGAGACCGGGAACGCATCCATGAGCTTTCACTGCTGAATAGCATCAGCAGGCAACTGCATGATGCTCTGCATGATTTGGAAGGTGTGCGTAGGGTCGTCATTCAGCGCGCCAGGGAGATCTCATCTGCTGATCTCTGCGATTGTCTACTTCCCCCGGCCTCATCGGAAGCCAGTGCATGGATTACCCCCGCTTTGCAAGCTATGCTGCTGGGTCGTTTGCAGGAACAGGGCGCGACCAATTCCACGCCTCTCGTCATAGAGCGTCCGGGAGATGAATCCACCGGTGAATACCTCGATCACCTGGCGCAGTATATCAAAACCTTCTTCGCTATACCTCTATGGAGCAGCCATAATGGAGGGCGATCAACTGCTCCCGTGTCTTCTATTCATCGTGAAGGCGGTTCAAAACTGCTGGGAGCGGTGGTAGGAGCGTATCACCGGCCCTGGAAATTACGACGCGAAGAGATGATGCTGCTCTCGGTGCTGGCGAACCAGGCAAGCTCTGTGCTGGACAACCTGGCATTGATGGCGGACCTGGTAGAGGCGCGTAACGAGGCGCGTAAATTGCTGCGCCAGGTAATAGACGACCAGCATGAAAAACGTCGCCTGGACCGGCTGGCATCACTTGGCGAAATGGCTGCCAGTGTTGCTCACGAGGTGCGTAATCCGCTTGCCTCTATCAAGACGTCAATGCAGATACTGCTGGATGATCTGGCCGGTGCAGCTTCTGAGGCGCGCGATAGCACTCTTTCTCTTTTTGCGCTTGACGATGGTATGCGTGAATCAGTCCAGGTAGTATTGAAAGAAGTGGAACGCCTGGATACCATTGTGCGAGAACTGCTCCTGTTTTCGAGGCCTAGCTCGTTGCACCGTGTTGCCTGCAGCATAGTGGAGATAAGTGAGCGTGTTTTGCGCCTGACCGATGCTCAATGTGCAGAGATCGGTGTCGTTGTCAATCGTGTCTATTCTGACGTGCCGCCTGTGTGCGTAGATATGGCGCAGATGGAACAGGTACTCATCAATCTCTTTTTCAATGCGTTACAGGCCATGCCCGATGGTGGTATCCTCACCATCTCTTGCCAGGAAGCCTTACCGGACTGGTTAGAGGTGTCGGTAAGCGATACCGGCGGTGGCATAGGGCCCGAGCAGCTTGAGCGTGTCTTTCAACCGTTTTTTACCACCAAAGCGCATGGCATCGGCCTTGGTTTACCTATCTCACGCCGCCTGGTTGAAGATCATCAAGGTCACCTGCTGGTTGAAAGCCCGCCTGGTTATGGGGCTACCTTCACTATCCGTCTCCCTCTGAATGAACGTGACGGGGGTGAAGATGGCGTGCTTTGCGAGGAGGAGGGCCTGTCGTGAGTTTAACCATACTGATTATCGATGATGAACCACATTTGCCCCACCAGTTTGCGCGATTCCTCAAAAAACATAGCTACGACGTATTTACAGCCCCTGACGGCGAGGCGGGTTTACTTGAATTGCAAAGGAAAAATATCGACCTGGTGTTGCTTGATGTACGCCTGCCTAAAATGGGCGGGCTGGAAGTACTCACGGAGATACGCAAGACCGATCAGGCGCTGCCTGTTATCATGCTTACTGCCTATGGAGATGTGCAAACTGCGGTTGCGGCTATGAAACTGGGGGCCTTAGACTATCTCATCAAGGGCTTTGATCTCGAAGAACTCTTGCTGGCGGTACAGCGTGGCCTGGAAATGAGCGCAATGTATCGCGAATTGCGCCAGTTACGGCGAGAACGCAGCGATAACTATCATTTCTCCTATATCATCGGCCACAGTGAACGGATGCGAGAAGTTTTTGACCTTGTGGCACGTGTGGCGCACAGCGATACTGCTGCGGTACTCATTACAGGTGAAAGTGGCACGGGAAAAGAAGTGGTGGCGCGCGCCATCCATGAGCAAAGCCTTCGTGCTGCTGGCCCATTTCATCCTTTGAATTGCGCCGCCATTGCCAGCAATCTGCTGGAAAGTGAATTATTCGGCTACGAGCAATACGCCTTTACCGATGCCAAGAAACAGAAACGCGGCCTGCTTGAGCTGGCGGATGGAGGAACGCTTTTTTTGGATGAGATAGGGGAAATGCCGCTAGAAATGCAGGCCAAATTGCTGCGTGTACTGGAAACGCACACCTTTTATCGCCTGGGTGGAAATAAAGAGGTGAAGATCAACGTGCGTATCCTGGCGGCGACTAACCGCAATCTGGAAGAAGCCATGATGGAAGGCTCTTTTCGTTCAGACTTATTCTATCGCCTGGCAGTATTGCGTATTCCCCTGCCTCCATTGCGTGAGCGTCCTGGAGATATCCTGCTTTTTGCCACACGTTTCATCGATGATTTTAACCAATCGCTTGGGCGAAATGTACAGCGTATTGCTCCAGAGGCGCAAGCTCTTCTTCTGCGGTACCACTGGCCAGGCAATGTACGCGAGCTAAAAAATGTGATTGAGCGAGCCATGATCTTGAGTACCAGCGATGAGTTATTACCCGCTCACCTTCCCCAGGAGATCGTTGGGCAGATCGATGCTAGTTGTGGCGGCCAGGTTGATCCCTGGCAACAGTGGTTCAGCCTTCGGCCACCCGGTCAAATTTCATTGGAGGAAGTGACCGGGCGTATAGAGCAGTATTTTGTGCGCTGGGCCTTAAAGACGGCGCAACATAATCGCAGTCGCGCTGCCGAGTTGCTGGGTTTCACAAAAGTAGACCAGCTGCGGTACTTGCTGCGTAAATATGGAATTGATTGAGGGCAGTCGGAAAGGCATTACTAGCCAAGAAGTACCAGCTCTTCTAGCTCAGACCATACGCACTCTTCGGCCTGCGCATACGTCAAAGGCGTTTGGTGTTGATACCCTTCAATTAACTTCGTCTGGACGCGCGAACGGAATGAACGTAAAATCTTGCGCTGCTCTTCGGCATCGCGATGGAGTAAGATGCCTAACTGGATGATTCTAGGCGGATAGTACTCTTTGGATTCTAGAGCCAGGGAGGTCAAAT
>VBFM01000465.1:522-6934 GCA_005882595.1 Chloroflexota bacterium | reverse complement strand
CTCAATGGCAACTCCAGCAGCGACTACAGGCATACCACCGACCCGCTTACTCTCAGCCCATCACGAAGATGGTTGCGTAATGGCCTGGCACTTGCCACTGTTGCCGCACTCCTTTTCGCTGCCCTGGGTATTTTTGGTCACTTTATTTTGCGCCCGTCCACCGGTGGACAGGTCAAGGTCTGGACTTCCGTCATGCTCGGATTAACCATGTTTTCGACTGCATCGAGTGTTGCAAAGAGTGTAACGAACCTCTCTAACTACAATCCCGACACTGAGAAAAGCGACCAGGTACTTGCATCCATCCAGGCTGCCAACGGCGTTCAATTCGATGGTGTTTCAGAAGATGGGAAAAACCTGCTTTACCAGGTCTCCGATGGCGGCTATACCACGTACGCTACACTGAATCCTGCGCATTCCCCGGCGCAGCTTTATAGCGTGAGTGACGCCAAAGCGGGAAATGCCGTCTGGATGGATACAGGCCATGCACTGATTAGTACAAACTTTAGCGTCCAGAAGGTTGATATTCACACTCGTACATCTACAACGCTCTTTTCTCGCTTGAATGTTGGCGATCTGGCATTTTACCATGAGCCTTACCTGTACTTCTTTGATAGCCAGTACCTGGCGCTCTATCGCATCAACATCACGACAGGTGGACCACAACAGGTCATGCATACAACGTTGGGAGATGTGAAGACAGGTCTACACTTCCTCAATTGTTTGCCAGATGGTGAAGTTGTCACCATCTATTGTGAGGGATATGGTGAAGCTTTCCAGCAGAACCACAGCATCTACGCCGTGAGAAGCGATGGAACCGATTTTCACGCGCTCAACCGTCAAGGTACCCTGGTAGGTTTCGCACCAGACGCAGAGCATTCGCTGTTGTACCTCCAGTCGGTGCAGGGTCAATACAGTTTGCTGAAATTGGGCAAAACACCCCAGCAAGATACCACGATTCTCTCCAATATCGCGCCAGGTATCCACTCCATCACCGGTAACAGTGTTGCCTTAGCTCCTGATGGGCATGCGCTGATTGTCAGCGATGCAAACGTCGCCGCTACATCTTCCAGCATCTGGTATGTCGATCTCACAACATATACACAGCATCCATTACTCTCTCTCCAGGCGGGTACCCGTGCAACCTTTATTGGCTGGAATCAAATCCCCGTAACTGGAAGCTCGCCGTCGCCTACAGCCACGACGGCTCCTGCAGGAAGTGTCTCCCCAACTGCTCCTGTGCCATTCGACGGGTGGAATGGCGTCGTTCTCATTACCGGAACGGATTCTAAATACAATCTCATCACTACCTACAATTATCTGAATGGAGATCATCGCCTGCTTGCAGACGCGGGCGCGAATATCCAATTTGATTGGGTTGGTTCTCAAGGCCAGAATATGCTCTATCAGGTCACTACCGGCGGACATACCCTGTACTTTACCCTGAATAAGTTGCCCACTACCGGCTTCTTTTATAAACTGGATGAAGATAACGCCCTGAACGCCATCTGGATGCCTGATAATATCCATGTCCTGATTGCGACGGTGCACGATGGCGTGGTAGAGGTAAATACGCAGACCGGTCAATCGCAGCCGTACCTGCCAACATTACAAACACAGGCGCTAAAATTCTATCGCGACGGCTACCTGTACTTCATGGGTGGTCCCGATCGCGCGGGGGATACGCTCTTCCGTATCAATGTGGCCACTGGCATCGTAAAGCAGGTCACGTTCCGTTCGATGGGCGGAGATTTCTGGCTCAGTCCCGATGGCTCGACGGTTTACTTCAAAGTCGCTGGCCCTGTAGGCCCTCCGGGCATCTATGCTGTAAACAGTGACGGCACCGGAGGCACAGTCTTACGCCCGGACGGAACGCCTATCGGCTACGCTGCTGATGACTCGTTGGTGATTATGCGCGAAGTGAATCACCAGTTCGAAGTGGTGCAACTGGGCGCGACCCCGCGTCAGGACCGGGTGCTGGTGAAGGATGTAGCTCCTGGCGCTGCTTCTCTCTGCGATCCCACTTTCGGCGCGGATACCATATGCGATACGACCAATATCGCTCTCTCCCCCCTCGGTCACGCGCTGATCGTGATAGCATCGTACCCCGATGGCAGCCGCAAGGTATGGTCCGATGATCTCACTACCGGCAAGCAGTTTGTGATGCTGACTCCATCCAGCAACGAGGATCGGATAGCAGTACCCTGACTAAAAACTGTATTCTTCAGGCATCATCTTTTTCCATATTCGAAGCTTGTTAATTCCTGCTTCACACAGAATCTCCTCGCTAAGCTGGTGCGCTCCTGCAACTTCTGAAGGCTCATGCGCATCGGAACCAACGCTAATGGGCGTATTATGCAGCGCGCAGGCCTTAGCGAGCCTGCGCACAAGGCTGGGATAATGCAGGACATCAAATCCGTTGATCTCCAATGCCACATCGCAGCGCGTTGCCTGCGCCGCCAGTCGTTCTAGCTCGTCGTCAAACGTCGGGGGCAGAAATGCGTTTTCAACACGCATGCGTACAGGATGACTGACCAGGCTGAATACGCGGCAGCTTATGGCCTCGTACAAAAGCGCAAAATAACGCAGCCAGTGCCGCTCACCCTCTTCTCGCTTCCATTTGCGCTGAGCTTCAAACAGCAGCCCATCAACTTCATGCACCGACCCGATCAAAAAATCCCAGTCACCCCTCCGCAGGAAAGCCTGGATTTGTTCATTTTTCCCCGGAATAAAGTCAACCTCCAGGCCCAATCGAGCATCAAAGCGCGCTTGCTGCGCGGCGATCCGTACCGTTTCGGCATACTCCGCAAAAGAATACAGAGCGCCTTCGAGCGGCATGTGTGGCAGCGAGGGGCGCGCCTCTTTCATTTGAAAGATATGTTCTGAAATGCCAAGTACGCGCATCCCCTTTTCCTTAGCAGCCTCTACCATCTGTTCTGCTGAACTTGGAGCAATATGGCTATGAAAATCGGTGTCAATCGTCATTGAACAAGTCTCTCCGCTCTATATCAACCTGTATAAAGAATACCACACCATCCTTACCTGGGAGATTCTCAACAAACCAGGCGAATGAGATATAATATCTACCTGTTCTTATGAACTGTCGAGTAGGCTTGTACAACCGTTACTCTGACCTGGGAAGGATGATCAATTATGGCACGCTCCTCTTCCGCCGAGCACGTCGTCATCATTGGTGGTGGTGCAACCAGCGCGCTTATCGCCGTTCGACTGGCAGAGCGCGGTTTCCGCGTGACTGTTCTGGAGAAGTCCCAATTGGGCAATGGTTCTTCCAGCCGCTCTGCTTATCACATACAGGACTATTAAAGGTGAATAATAGATATGGCACAGTACGGAGAATGGAATAAAAAAGGAGCAACCCTGAGCGATGTAACCGCTCAGAAAGAATACGGTATCAGCAGTGATTTCATTATCAAGGGCATCAATTCAGGACAGCTTGAATATCGCGAGGGATCAATCTGGGGAAATCCATACATACGGGTGTTGAGAAGCCAGCTTGAAAAGTACATCTCGGATCAATTAGGAAATGAGTACTTGCTGACTGTTAAAAACAAAGCTGAATTACGCGCAATCAAGAAAGAGATGGATGATCTCAGGAAAAGAATGGATGCGCTACAGAAACGTAAGGCGGAAATTGAAAGTACGATGAATTAAGATCAACGAATAACTGGTAAAACTGTACAAACAGGCCAAATCGGCCATCTAAAAAAATGAGGAGTGGTGTGCATTGGGAAAAGTGGCACCCTTGATGCCAGTACTTGTCAAGAGGGAACTGTCCAGCTTAAAAAGCTGTATTCTTTCTCTCTGCACACCTCTTAGAGAACCAGCGTCTCTTTACGAGAACGGTCAAATACACGCCCAGGAGCAAAGGTAGAGAGGTCGATGGTCGCATGGTCGAAGGGAGGGGGGAGGCGAACGTGACCGCGATCGGCCTCTCCGGTGAGCAGAGCCAGCACCAACAGTGTGCTTATAGGCGCGTGCATCAACCCGTGCCCTGAAAATCCCACAACGTGAATGAGGTTTTGCTGCTGGGTATCAAAACCGATCAGCGGATTAGCATCAGGCGTGGTGCCATAAAATCCACAGGTTGTCGCGACCAATCCGCCTGCGTTGGCAAGGAGTGGAGAAAACTCCTCTACCTGCGCCAGGATGGCATACCCATAGTTATCAATGCCGTTATCATGACGAAACGGGGGATCGATACGGTCCTGGTCGGTATCGTCAAAATTTGTCTCTGGCTCAGTCTCATGTGCCCACGCCAGTAGCAAGAGATCATGTTCTGGTCGTGAGTGTGCCCCGCGCTGGCTTCCTACGCCGTAGATAGTCATAGGAAGCCGGTGCCATGTCGCTTCATCCATGACAGGCTGCGACGGCTTCAGGAAATACAGGTAGCGCTTAAGGGGAGAGACAGAGAGTGTCATACCGCCAATCCGAGGACTGACACGCTCAGCCCAGGCGTTGGTGGCATTCACAAACCAATCAGCCTCAATAGTCCCCTGGCTTGTTATCAACGCACGGATGCGGCCAGCATGGAGCATGGCACCTTGTACCTCGGTCTGCTGTTGCACCTTCACACCCAGTTCTTGTGCCCGCCGGAACCCCTCAGTGTAGATCATATGAGGCAGGAGAAAGCCATCCGTCGGACACCAGGTTGCCCCGAGCAAGCGGTCAGGGAGGAGGTGCGGCCAGCGCTCCTGAACTACCTGCGGTGTCAATACCTCAACGGGAAGTCCTACGCGTCGCTGCATGTCCGCTGCTACTTGCGCCAGTTGCCAGATGCGGGCTAATTCCTGTCGTCTGCGGGGTTGCCACGCGGGAACGGCATCAGGGTCTTCATAGAGGAACAGGTAGCCGTTCTGGCGCATTACTGGCTGCTCATGCACATCAGGAGGGCTGTGCAAAAGGTCATGGAAGTGGCTGTACCACCACTCGCTGTATTGCATCCCTACTACGGTCTCTTCCGTGCTGAACTGCGCTCGAATCCCCGCGGCAGATCGGCTGGAAGACCCATTCCCCACCTGGGCCTTTTCCACGACAGTCACGCGGAAGCCGCGCTCCGCCAGCCCAACCGCAATCAGCGCGCCCGTTGCACCACCACCGATGACAACGACGTGTTCAGCAGAAGAGGAGTGGGCCATGCTTTCTCATCCTCCTTTAATGTTTAACGACGGGTAAAGAAAGTTATACCAATGAGACGGCTCAACTCTCCATCAGGTAGCGGGAAGGATGTCTGGGATCAAGGCGAATACTGACCAGCTGGCCTGGCTGATAGCCGAGATCCAAACGGGAGCCTTGAAATGTCCATCTGCGTCCCGTTCGTGGGTCTGTCCAACTGGCGATTACCACACAGGTCTGATACGCGATGTTGTCCCTTCTCACCTGGGTGATGAGCGCACCGACATCCATTCCATGTGCCTTGAGCCACTTGTGGCTAGAAACATGAAACCCCACATACCAACCTAGCAGCAGCAGAAGCGCTCCAATAAGCGTCACATCGAGCACGATGATAGATGCCATGTACCTTTCCTTTCGAGACCTCCAAAGCGTCTCACGTTCGGGAGCAAAAACACCAGAACTCTACCTCTTGCAAGGATAGGCAGAGGAGATCACAAAGGTGTCACAATAGACTCACTGATCATCACAGATGGGTCACAACGTTTCTTCAGTGTTTCACCACCGCCACGGCGAAGCCATCGGTATAGTCATCATCCATCGGTAGAAGCAGCGACACCAGGCGCGGATGTTGAATTCTACGATGCCAGCTACACCTTCGTCTCCCGGCGTTTGAAATGCGATGCCTCTACGAATACAGTTATCTGCCACGATGATGCTGCCAGGACGGCTCAAGCGCAGCGCCCATTCGAGATACTGCGGGTAAGGCGCTTTGTCGGCATCAATAAATACCAGGTCGAACGGTGCTTCGCTCTCCAGCTTTGGAAGCAGATCGAGCGCATTGCCAACTCGCACTTCAGTGCGATCACTGACGCCTGCCTTTTCAAAGGACTTGCGCACGACCGCGGCGTGCGTTGGATTGATTTCCAGGGTAATGAGGCGACCTCCGGGAGGAAGCGCGCGCGCCAACCAGATACCGCTATAGCCCCCAAGGGAGCCGATTTCCAGAATGGAGCGTGCATTGCTGGCCGCGGCCAGGAGTTGCAGGAATTTGCCTTGAATGGGCGAAATTTGAATCTCGGGCAGTCCAGCCTCTCTCATCGAGGTAAGGGCGTAACGCAGAGCTTCATCTTCAGGGGCGAATACCCCTGTGATTGCCTCCTCAATCTTTTTGCGCGTCTTCTCCTGTTGCTGTAATAGTTCCAATTCCGAGCGAATATCAGACATGAAATAGCCTTTCTTTGCTTCATAATAGCATGCTTATTAAACCTGGGCGTTTTCGTAT
>VBFM01000465.1:0-343 GCA_005882595.1 Chloroflexota bacterium | reverse complement strand
GTAATCAAGGCGCATTTCATAGCGGGAAAATGTGTCGAGACACTGCTCGAAGTATGCATCCGCCTCTGTACTTTGGCCCTGAGCGGCCAGAATCCTTCCGAGCAGGCGCTGCGCTCTCGCCACAATGCGCGTTAATTCGTGTTTTTGTGCCGCGTGCATGCTTTGAAGCGCCATGTCCTGCGCTTGCTCTCTCTCCCCCAATAAAAAGTGCGCGCTTGCCAGCGATAGCTGTCCTTCGATGGCAACCTCCGTATTAAGTCCCTCTAAGGCTAGCGCCCTTCGCGCTGCTAATTTGGCGCGCTCCAGCAGTTGCAGGCAGCCGGTGGTTTGCGAGGTCGCGTTC
>VBFM01000037.1:12855-15502 GCA_005882595.1 Chloroflexota bacterium | reverse complement strand
TTTCGCGGCCCTCACACAGAATCGGCCTTTGCCCCTGGCACCTGAACTCAGAATAGACTGGGCACCCTACCTGAATGGACTAGGAGAAGCAGTGGGGGAGCTGCGGCGCTACGTGCTTGATCAGCTGCGGCAGAGCAATTATGATACCTGTGAACTCCTGCTGCGCCACATGGATGATATTTACGCGCTTCTCACCACGATCGATTATCCTGATGCCATTACAGGGGGACTACGGCGTACGACGGACGCGGCGCGGGGCATATTGGAAAAGACGCGCGGTGATCTCACTATTGCGGTTGGACAGGCGCAACTACAACGCGCCATGCTTGCTTTGCAACACGATCTTAAGAAATTATGAAACCCATCACTTGTAGTATCCTGAATGAATTTGCCCGGCTTGTATACTAATCAGGGTGGCTATACGTCTATTTCAGTAGTGAGATGTTTGCTGGTATGGGGGCGTCGTTATACTTATCTAGAGGACGCGATAAATCGCGTCCCTACAGCAAGGCGATAAGAGACGGCATCCATCCAATTTATGGGGGCGCGTATGCAAAACAAAGATTCGTCGAAGAGCGATGGTATTTCCTCATCGCAAGTAAAGACAATAACTTCCGCACAAATTGTCACGGCTGAATCGGTGCAGGCAGAGGAAGTGCCAACTATTCCACTGGGGTCTATGCAAACTATCAGCGCGCTTCAGCCTGAAGTTGCTATTCATGCTATAACTTCGACGCAAGTCGTGCGCCTACCTGCACCGCTTATTGTCCACCCTTCTGAGTACCATCGTGGCCTTGGAGAGTGGCTGCATATCTGGTTGAATGGCATGCGCCCCGCCTATTTACCCCTATCGTTCCTGCCAGTATTATTGGGCAGTGTGCTAGCCTGGACACAAAGTATAACTGTGGCAACGCCTCGTGGAATCTTCCACCCTCAGCGTTTCGTGGCTACACTGCTAGCCGTAGTGTTCCTGCAAATAGGCGCGCATCTCATCAATGACTATTATGACTACCTGCGTGGGATCGATACCAGCAACGCGCTTGGCCCTGGTGGTCTCATTCAACAGGGTTTGATCAAACCGGTGCGCGTGCTGACGATTGGCATGCTGATGCTGGCGCTCGGCGCAATGTTCGGGCTGCTCGCGTCCCTGGCCGGCGGAGCGCTGATCTTCGCTTTCGCATTGTTGGGGCTGCTCTGCGCCTACTTCTACAGCGCGACCTCACGGTCGCTTTCATCCCTCACTTTAGGCGAGTTGGTCAGCTTGCTTCTCTTTGGTCCAGTGCTCACGGCCGCGGCCTATATGGTGCAAACGGGTCATATAGATCGGATTGTGCTGGTGTATAGCCTGCCACTTGGCTTGCTGGCGGCTGCATTCATTCATTTGAACAACATGCGCGACGCGGAAAGCGATGCCCAGGCAGGAAAACGCACGCTGGCTGCTCTCTTTGACCTGCGGCTGAGCCGCGTCTTGTATGTGTTATTGCTGTTGGGGGCCTATGCTCCCATTCTCGCGCTAGGCATCCCGCGTCACGCGCCCCATCTACTGCTCATCACCCTCTGGACCTTGCCTGGGCTGGTAGTTCTTATCAGCGGGGTTTTGCGCACCGATTCGCCTGCTTCGCTGCATCTCCACATGCAGAAAACGCTCAAGCTCGAGGTTGCCTTTACACTGCTGCTGCTGGTTGCGCTCGTTGTATCAACGTACCTGGCCCTCATGCCGCATTTGCCATCGTTCGGGTTGCCATTTTAGGAGTCCGTAGGGGCGAGGGAGGATGATGTGGGGTTGGGAGGGCCTTTAGGGTCGCCCGCGGGGTGGGGTCTCTCCCCGATACTTATATATGTGAGCGTGGCAGCAAGTACCACCAGGGCGACCGCTAGGGTCCCCACCCCACATCCGCTCCACTCCCGCCCTTACAATGACTACGGGTGAAGCGCCTCCTCAGGCTCCTTCGCTGTAAGGGCAGGGGTGGTGTGGATGTAGGTGGGGACTCTTGTAGTCGCCCTCGTTCCAAATGTGTCGGGAAGAGGGTGGGATGTGGTCGTGTTCCCCAGGATGGAAGCCAGATGAACAGGACGCGGGCGACCATAAAGGCCCTCCCTTCCGCTCCCCACCGCTCTCGCCCCTACGGGCGTTAATGGGCTTGGTCTTCGGTTGATGCGTATTGGGCGACCGCAAAAATCGCCCCTACAATATTCCGCACCCAAAAACTCGTTGAGCGCAGTTGCCTTTTGACCCATTTACAACCTTGATACACTATGTTACACTTCGAGTGAGGCTGGGGAAAGGTCGAAGTGTGGTTTATCATCGGGGTTATTTCACACGGCACTAATCCGTCCTGCCAACGAGACTGCATCTCAGGGTTCTGATGCAGCTTGCCAACGAGACTGCGTCTCTACCTACGGTCAGGCAAGCTGCAAGGTAGTACCTACGGTCAGGCAGGACGAAAGGAGAAGGAGGGTGTTCTATGGCTAGCTGGCAAGAGGAACTCGCCGAGCTGCTACGTGAGCTAGGGGTCACGCAGGAAGAACCCAAGACTCACCTCCAATCTACAAGGCTTAACCACAGCGATGTCAAACATCGGGCGCAGACACATAAGCAACGCGAACAGCACGAACAATCTGTAGATGCATTCATTTTAGAAGATAT
>VBFM01000037.1:7827-12815 GCA_005882595.1 Chloroflexota bacterium | reverse complement strand
AACTTGATGCGCCGCGAAGTTGACTCTATTGTGCGCCAGGTCATCCAACTGATGCAGCGCGGGGATCTGGATAACTCTCTCAAAGAAGATGTCATGGTGGTCTTACGCGCTCTCCGCAGGCGCGCAGCCGTTTCGCAGCAAGCAGCGATTAGCGACGAAGCTTATTTAGAAGCTGCTGCCTCCATGCTGCATTTCTGCCGTATCATCATTCAGTTAAGCGAAACCGCCATCAACGATGAACCGTAGGCATCTCCTCATTCCTTGACATATGACGATGCAAACTGCCATACTACTACTTGTGTGTACAGTAGTAGTATGTTCATGAGGAGCAAATCATATGAACAGAGAGAACCAGACTATTTCAGGAAAGAGAAGTCGCTGGCTGAGGGCGGCGCTGCTTACGTATACCCTGGCCAGTCCCGCAATCCGCGCATGGCTGGGCCGCATGCGCAAACGTTCGCAATCAGCATCCGTAGAGACGATACAGGAGCCAGAACAGACCTCTGCGCAGGCAAAACAAGCGGAACTGCGTGATCGACTGCAAGAGCTGACGCAGGAAAGTCGCCAGCGTGTAGTTGAACAGGTGAAACATTTACGCACTCAGGCCAGTCAGTTACGAAGTCAGTCACGACAGTTACGCAAGGCCGTGCGCAAAGAGGCTAAACAGCGCCGCAGACTGCTGGTGCAACTGCGCAAGGCTGGTATCGATTTGGGCCAGGATATGCTGAAACGTGGCGAACACCTGTCAGAAGAACTGATCGAGCGCGGTGAGAAAGCGTCACACGAGCTGGTAAAGCGGAGCGAAAAAGCGGCACAGCAGTTGGTCCGGCGCAGTGAAAACGTTGCGCAGGCTGTAGCCGAGCGGGGCAGCGAGGCCATACACGACCTGGCGGAACGCGGCGAAGAATTGACCCACGACCTGTCAAAGCGCACCGACAAACTCACCCGTAAACTCGCCAAACGTGGACGGAAAATGACCCGTGACCTGGCAGAACGTGGCGAAGAATGGCTGAAACCTGAACGCAAACAGAAGCGCGCCATCTGGATGGCCGCGGGCTTCAGTGTAGGACTTGTCGTCGCAGGAGTGGTCACCTATCGATTGGTACGAGGTCGCGCCATACAGATATTGGAGGAAGGGGAGGAATCCATCGAACTTCCACAGAATGACGCATGGAACGGCACACCTGGTCGCCCGGTTGGTGAAATCCTGCATCTTGACGTGAGTGGAACAGGTGTCGCTACATTAGAGGTGATAGATGTCACAAGCGCGGAAAGCAGTGAAAGGCCTGCCGACGCGGCATTTGTGGGTGTTGTGAACACCAACTATTACTATCCAATCGATACCGATACGGCACTCGATTCGGCCAACGTGATTTATTTTATCACCGAGGAAGAAGCCAGGGAGCAAGGCTTCAAAGCGGCAGAGTAGTTTGCTTGTAGGGGATGCATTGCATAGCATCCCCTATTTTTTCTCGAAGCCCTCATTGACAATACCGCGTTTGACGAGGTAGCGCATAAATTCTAGCCGTTGCTCCTGCGTGGGTGCAGATGGTACAGCAGGTAAAATATCCTCTTTAATCGGCTCTCCTGGTATGTCTGCCGGTGGTGTTACCGGTGGGGGAAGAGATAGATCGCTGGCCGCAGGAAATGGCGTTTGTAATATTCGTTCAGGACGTTCCTCAATGGTTGAGAGACGAGGTGTAACGCTTGTTTGTGGGGCCGTGCCGTCGATGGTTGAGAGTGAAACCCCTTCTGCTGTTCCCTGGCTTAATGGGCCACTCGCGTGCTTATATTCCATTGGCGGCGATTGTCTCCAGGGCCACCATGCGAACATCTTGTGCAGCCAACGCTTAAATGATTGCGTGATCATTGTGTCCTTGCTTTCGTGTGCTAGCAATCACGCGCTACAGTGGTGAAACGCATCAAATAGATAAACTTTGAGCACTCTAGACACATAGTAGCACACGCTGGCTACTGTTTGCAAGTGATCGTAATCTCAAGTCCAGTAACATTTTTAATTTGACTTTACACGCATTACTGGCAAATCTATTGCAGTGAAATCTCCCTCTCAGCAATTTGTGAAGTTCTAGACAAAAAACACCTTGACATCTAAATAACAATATGTTATATCAAGGGTATAGCATATTGCTATGAAAACTGATGCGAATATAACCATTCTCTACTGGCACATGATTTGAAAAATGTTCACTAATGTAGACCATATTCTGGGAAGCCAGACACATTCTATGCAATTCCTATAAGATTAAAGAAAAGTGAAACATATGTGGGCTCCTATACTGATAATCCTGGCAGTTGTAGCGATACTCGCTATCGGTATCGCTTTGTATAACAGTACGCAGTATGATCCAGGGGCATTCTTGGAGTTGCTTCAGGTGCTCGATTGCTGCTCGGCCATTGGCGTCTATGGAATCACCTTCGTCATTATGATTGGCGGGTTCTTGCTCTGGCATAGCTTGCTCGTAGCAGCACTGGTGGGAGCTGGCATCATGACGGTAATGCTTATTGTTGTATCCGTAGTCGCAGCTTCATACAAGGCAGGGAGCCAGTCTTCCTTGTCTTAATGCTTCCGACCCTCGATTATGTAAAGGTGAAACATATTATGAACGTAGCCAACATTCTGCAAAATGCGAGGCGCGCGCTCGTTCCCATGCGCAAGGCCACGATCGATGCCCTCCTCTTGACAGCCTTCATCGTCAGCTTTCTTGTCTTTACCGGTGTCCTGTTCAGCTACCCCTGGCTGATCGTAGCCATCTATGTGCTAACGTATCTCCTTGCGGTGGTACTCCGGCTGCGTCACGCCGCCCGTCAAATGAGAGTAGAGGCCGAAAAAGAACAGTCGTTAGAGGATGCTTATAAAGTGTTGTCCTCCCCACGAACTCTCGCCGACTTCATGGGTTACTTGTACAAGTGAGCCTATCAGATATCCTCAAGGGTGCATACACATTATGCAACTACTGTGATTGCTTGGTACTGTGCGAGGCATCATGGTTCGTCATGGTTAGAGGCTCTCTATCCTCTAGGATGTTTTGGTCTTCGTCGGTGAATTTGCTATCAGAATTGCCGTAAAGCGAGGCCCTGATTAAAGTTTGATGCCTTTGGAGGCTGTTCTAGCGGATTTGGGGTATTCAGGACACAGAGTAGCACAATTGGCAACAGGTCTTCAAATGCACTTGCAATTTTATGCACCGCGTGCCATAATTTTATGCGTACGCATCCAAATGGGTTCCGTTGTAAAATGGAACCTGGTGCTGAACACAGTACATTTTTTGTACGCAATCGCATAGGGGGTATGTCGCATGGATTTTACCCCTTGTTTTTTATGTGTGCGGAACTATTGAAACAAAAAAGAAAGGCAGGTGCCGGCCATGCAGGAAGATGTTCTTGGAACTCGACGTACCGCCATCTCAGACCCACTTGTCACTTGTGCTCGTTGTAGTAAGGTAACACGTTTACGGTATGCGCGTATCGTCCAAAGCGATGTGCTTTCAGACAGTCATTCTGAGTACGAATATCTCTGCCCGGAGTGTCAGAAGGCGCTTGCGGATGGAGAAAAAGATTTACCCCTAGGGTAAGTACCTCATTAATTGAAACCAGGATGGCAAAAGGCGCGAGACATCACTACCTTGTGCCTTTTGCCTTTTTTCACCCCTGGCAGGGAGGATTCCGTACATATCCTTAAGCCCCTACCAGCACGTTATATATTATAGATACCGACGAGGCATCTGGGGTAAGACATTATGCGCTTGCGTTATCGCTATGTGACCTATCGTTATATGGATGGGTCACAGCAACAAATCGAGCGTCACTACCGGCAATTATTGCATGACGCTCTCCGGCAAAGCCAGCCATCGATACTACAACGCTCAGTGACGTGGCGACCGCTCGCTGATATTCACGAATCGTTAGATATGATTACGGTGAAGATCGAACTGGCGGGAATGCGTGAAGAAGATATCGAGGTAACACTTTACGAAGATGCGCTGGTGGTCGGTGGCGAGCGCTACGATGATCATGAACACGGGGAAACGATGTACTACCATGAAGCACAGATTCGTTACGGCCCTTTTCGTGTTGAGGTATTTATTCCCGCCTCCATTGATCGAGAGGCGGTAGAGGCCCGCTACGAAAACGGTTTTCTGTGGGTTATGCTACCCAAATTGACTGTTTGAGATGACCCTGGGATGGAAGAATAGAGAAACAGGCTGAAAACTATCATGAAGAAGAATTCGAAAAAACCAGATATAGAGGAAGTACAGAAAACACAGCAGGAGGGCGCGATAAATCGCGCCCCTACAGATGAGAAACAGGGTGAAAATGATGTATCATCATCCAGGAGTTCAGCAGACCGGCGGCGTAAGAAAGAGGATATGTTACATAGTGTCCCTACAGAGGATCGGAGCGAAGGTGAGGACGCGATACAGCGCGTCACTACAAAAAAGCAGGTGCCAGGACAGCGGCGGCGCAAGAAAGAGGAGGGCGCGATAAATCGCGCCCCTACAGATGAGGATCACGGCGAAATTGATGTACGGTCTATGAGAAGGCAAGAGTCCCAGCGCAACGAAGACGAAGAGGGACTGAGTATTCCTGATGTCTTGCCAGTGCTGCCGCTGAAGGATACTGTTGTCTATCCTTTCGCACTGCAGCCTCTAGGGGTGGGCCAGGAGCGATCGATCCGCCTGATTGATGATGTGATGCGCGGCAACCGGCTGGTGGCACTGGTGGCGCAGAAATCCGCCGACATCGAGCAGGCTGGTCCCGACGATATCTATCGAATTGGGACGGTCTCGCGTATTGCTCGCATGATTCGCATGCCAGACGGCACGATCCAGATCATTGTCCAGGGCCTGGAACGCGTGGAAATTGGCGAGTTTGTGCAGGAGACGCCGTATCTTACTGCGCATGTTCAGGTGAAACCGGATAAGCAGGAGACGGACGACGAAACCGAAGCCATCAAGCGCAACGTCATC
>VBFM01000037.1:0-7785 GCA_005882595.1 Chloroflexota bacterium | reverse complement strand
GCTGAACATGGAGGAGGCACGCCAGGTCGCATACGTGATTGCTACCTTTGTGCAGATGGAGCTGGAACTGCGGCAGAAAATCCTGGAACTCGACTCTGTACGAGCCAAGCTGCAAACGCTGAGCAGCTACTTAGCACATGAGCTAGAGATCTTTGAACTGGGCCGCAAGATTCAGACGAGCGCCCAGGAGGAGATGGGCAAGGTACAGCGCGAATACCTGCTGCGCGAACAACTCAAGGCTATCCAGCGCGAACTGGGTGAGGAGAGCGAAGAACAGGCCACGATTAACGAGCTGCGGCGCAAGATCGATGAAGCAAAGATGCCCGAAGAGGCGTTGAAAGAGGCTAATCGAGAGCTATCGCGGCTGGAGAAGCTGCCGACGGTCTCACCCGAATACAGCATCATACGCACCTACCTGGAACTGCTGACGAGCCTGCCCTGGAGCAAGAGTACAGGCGAGCAGATCGATGTGCCACGCGCGCGGCAGGTGCTTGACCAGGACCACTATGACCTGGAGAAGATCAAGGATCGCATCCTTGAGTACCTGGCTGTGCGGCGGCTGAAGGAAGAGCGCATGGCGGAGCAGATACAGCGCAACCGGGAGATGGATATGGCGGAGCAGGATGTTGAAGCAGAGAGGCGCCCGACGCAGCCGCTTGTCTCGCAAGAGGCCATCCGGCACATCAACCGCGAACCAATCTTGTGTTTTGTTGGCCCTCCGGGCGTCGGTAAGACGTCGCTGGGACAATCGATTGCCCGCGCCCTGGGACGAAAGTTCGCGCGTATGTCGCTGGGCGGTATTCGGGACGAGGCCGAGATTCGCGGGCACCGGCGCACCTATATCGGGGCTATGCCCGGACGTATCATTCAAACGCTGCGGCGTGTCGATACCAATGACCCGGTAATCATGCTGGACGAGGTGGATAAAGTCGGGGCCGACTGGCGCGGTGATCCCTCATCAGCGCTGTTAGAGGTGCTCGACCCTGAGCAGAACTATAACTTCCGCGATAACTATCTCGACCTGGCCTTTGATCTTTCGAGGGTCATGTTCATTGCGACCGCCAACGCGCTTGAGCCGATTCCGCCCGCACTGCGCGATCGTATGGAAATACTGGAGCTGTCCGGTTATACAGAAGAGCAGAAGCTGCACATTGCGCGCAACTACCTGCTGTCCAAGCAGTTAGAGGCCAATGGCTTGAAAGCCGACGAACTGGTCGTCGATGATGAGACGCTGCGACGCATTGCGCGTGATTATACGCGCGAGGCTGGTGTGCGTAACCTGGAACGCGAGATCGGATCGTTGTGCCGCAAGGTCGCTAAACAGATCACGGAAGGCAAATCGACGCCCATTCACGTCACGGCGGAGCGGCTTTCGGACTACCTGGGACGGCAGCGGTTCTTCCAGGAAGCGGCGGAACGCATTGACCGTCCTGGCATCGCAACTGGACTGAGTGTCACACCGGTTGGCGGAGAAATCCTTTTCATCGAAGCGGCGGCTATGCCAGCGAAGGACAGCCAGTTGATTCTCACAGGGCAACTGGGCGATGTGATGAAAGAGTCGGCGATGGCCGGTCTGAGCTACGTGCGTTCGCATGCCGAGGCGCTGGGCCTGCCTACCAACGTCTTTGAAAATCAGCATGTGCACATTCATGTACCTGCCGGAGCCATCCCCAAAGATGGGCCATCAGCAGGTGTGACGATGGTGACGGTGCTGGTTTCACTGGCAAGCGGCCATAAAGTACGTTCTGACGTGGCGATGACGGGCGAAATGACACTACGCGGCAAGGTCATGCCGATTGGGGGAGTCAAAGAGAAGGTGCTGGCAGCATATCGCTCAGGTATTCGGACTGTCATTCTGCCTAAAAAGAATGAGCCCGATCTGATGGATGACCTGCCCAAAGAGCTACGCGACCAGATGAAGTTCGTCTTCGTGACCGATATCCGCCAGGTACTCGATACCGCCATTGAGGGCTTCGGTGAGCAAGCTCCCAGTGTGAAAGAGGGTACGAATGGTCACGAACGCGCGAGAAGGCGCAAAGGCGAAAGAGCGGCTGCTAAGGCGTAATTACGCTCCGCGTTTCCTCATTGAGTTGTTCAGGGCAAAGGGCCAGCGCCAGACCTCCAGGACTGCCAGGTTGAACACGAGGGCGATGAGCGCGAAAAAGATATAACCCGGCGGAATGCTGCGATCGATGAAAATGCCGCGCAGGAGCAGCGCTACCGGCCAGGAGAGCAGCCAGGCGGTGGCGGTGCGAATTGCCATGAGGCGGGGCTGCGCGATAACATCCTGGCGGAACGCGCCCACAAAGGGTGAGACGATAAACCAGGCGGCAAGAAATGGGAGGGTGATAAGGATGATATGGGGGATGGAGGCCAATCCCGTTGCCTTTCCATGCGACTGATCACCGATTACTGAGAAAATGAGAAAGCAGATGACATCGCCAATAACCAGTATGGTGACCGACTGCTTGTAGGTTCTTTCTTTGGGAGCAACATTCTTTCTTCTTGTTGCTGGCCCGTTCGTCTCTTCCTTTGCGGGCATGATGCTTACTCCTTCTTGCGTTTTTCGTCTTGCTCACGCACCAGTTCTTCTATGGCGGCGAGTTCGGTGCGGACGCCGCGAATGCGCAGCATGACGACCGCGAGGTAGGCAAACAGTCCGACCCACGCGATTATGTAGGCCGCT
Source organism: Chloroflexota bacterium (assembly GCA_005882595.1). Taxonomy (GTDB): domain Bacteria; phylum Chloroflexota; class Ktedonobacteria; order Ktedonobacterales; family Ktedonobacteraceae; genus VBFM01. The sequence continues at coordinate 5,099 of VBFM01000037.1, read as the reverse complement.
ACAAGATAGGTAAATCCTTGCATATGTTTCTCCTTTTGATAGATAACGAGGACGGGGACAAGCACAAGGCCCCCGCATCCCCGCTACAGCGCCCCTTGTCCCTACATGAGATGGGCGCGTAGGCGCTGTGCAAGGGTTTGCAGGCGCTGTAACTGGTAGAGTTGGATCATCAGGAACGTGTAGAATAGCGTAAAGGATGCCAGTGAGATCATCAGGGTCAGGACGACGGATGGCGGTAAGGCGCCAGCTACGCCGACCTGCTGCGCCGGGTGCAGGGTACGCCACCAGTTGACGGATTCGTAGATGATGGGGACATCGATGATGCCGATGATAGCCAGCACTGCGCCTGCACGCGCGCTGGATGGTGTGCGGCCAAGATAGCTGCGCAACATCAGATAGCTGATATAGATGAACCAGAGGATGAGGGTAGTGGTCAAACGTGCATCCCAGGTCCACCAGGTTCCCCAGATCGTCTCGCCCCAGATGGAACCTGTCACGAGCGCGAGCGTGATGAATATTGCGCCGAGTTCAGCCGATGCGCGCGCGGCCCAGTCCCAGCGTTCATCCTTTGTGATCAAATAGCCAATGCCGGCAGCAGCGACCACGCCAAAACCGAGCATACCAAGCCAGGCCATCGGCACATGGAAATAGAAGATACGCTGCGGCTCTCCTTGCACGGCATCCATAGGAGCATACAGGAAGATCATGCAGATGGAAACCAGCATGCCGGTGAATGAGAGTACGCCCAGGAGCAGCGAGATATAAGGGAAGTGGGCATCCTTCCGTTTCGAGGTATGGCCGGCATCTCGCTGCTCAATACCGGTTTCATGTTTTGCTAATGCCATATGATTGCTCCTATTATTCCTCAACCACAAATTCGAAGGTGAGCATTGAGATGCTCAGGAAAATGACGTCAAAGGCGGTGATTAAGCCTAGCCAGGGCGGTTCGTTGGCGGCGGGTACCATGAGAGCGCCGGTTGCGCGAACTGCGCCGATGACGACGGGTACGATCAAGGGAAAGATCAGGAGTGGTAGCAATAATTCTCGCGCCTGGGTCGCGGATGCTATGGCTGAAAACAGGGTGCCAACTGAGGCTATACCGAGCGTGCCGAGCAGGACGATGGGCAGCAGCGATCCGGCAAATAATGGCACGTTGAACAGCGCCGCGAAAACCGGCAGCGCAACCAGTTCTACCACGCCAATAAAGAGCAGATTGCCCAGGAGTTTCGCCAGGTAGATAGCTTTGCGATCTACCGGGCAGAGCAGCAGGCGATCCATCAAGCCTTTTTCGCGCTCGGCGGCGATGGTGCGCCCCAGTCCCAGTAAGCTGGCAAAGACAAAGGCCACCCACAATGCACCGGGGGCGATAGCGGCTTTATTGTCCACGCGCAAGTCGAAGGCGAAATTAAAGATGACCAGCACGAGCAGGGCGAACAGGCCCATACCCATCCAGGTCTGTTTGCTGCGTAGCTCGCAGCGAATATCTTTCCAGAGAATAGCCAGTACCTGCTCAAGAAAGGTCATCGCAGCGCCTCCTGGTAGACCTCGCGCACGCTGCCCGCTTCTAAGCCGCCGGTTTCGCTTTGATAGGTCAGACGTCCTCCGCTTAACAAGCCGATGCGCTCACTCCACAGCAGCGCGCGTTCAAGATGGTGCGTTGTCAACAGGATGGCACCACCAGCTTGACGATGCTCTTGAAGTAAGGTTTCTAGCAGCGCGATACCTTCCTCATCCAGCCCGGTGTCTGGTTCGTCGAGAAGAAGCAGGCGCGGCTCGTGCAACAGGGCGCGCGCCAGGGCCAGACGCTGCGCCTGGCCGCGTGAGAGAGCGCTGGTGCGCTCACCTGCGCGTTTTGCCAGCCCTACTCGTTCTAGCAGGACGCCGGCGCGTTCTTTGCAGCGCCGTACGCTGTACAGGCGCCCGAAGAAGAGCAGGTTCTCCAAGGCGGTCAATTCATCATAGAGGTAGGGCTGATGGGCCACAAAGCCCACCAGCCGACGAGCCTGATGGGCATCGCGGGCAAGATCGAGACCGCCGATACGAACCGTTCCCGCGCCTGGACTGGTCAGAGCGGCCAAAATACGCAGCAGGGTAGTCTTTCCCGCGCCATTGGCTCCGAGCAGGGCCATACACTGGCCTGGCTCAACGGACAGGTCAATGCCACGTAAAATCGGCTTGAAGCCATAGCTCTTTTTCAGTCCTGTAACTTCCAGGTATGGATGGTTCACGATCTTGCCTTGCCGCCGCTCCTGGCGGCTTTCTTCTTCGTTGTCGTCTGTTCAACTGCTTCAGCGTTGATGATGGTACGCAGGCGCGCCTTCATTTTTGCACGGCGCTCCTGGTAATCCGCTTTCTTTATTGTACCAGCTTCGTAGGCTTTATCCAGAGCCAATAATTCCTGTAGCAGCTCTTCCTGTTGCTCCTGGGCAACCTTTTGGGGCGCTGGCTCTATGGTACGGCGCGCAGACTGCTTTTGTGAAGTGCCTTTTTTCACTGTTTGCTTACGCCTGACAGCTTTGCGCTGCATGCGCATATAGGTAAACCAGGTCGCAAACACGATAGCGACCATCAAGATCAGCACCAGGATAAACCAGGGGATATTCTGGCCGACCGAGGTCGAGCTGGCAGCGGTTGTGGGAGACGGCAATCCAGCAAGTTGGACGTGAATTTCTGCTCCCGCCAGCACCTGCTTCGCGGATAATTGCTGATAGGTTTGCTGGTTGGCGTTAACGGCTCCTTGAGAAGTGAGTCCACTCGAACTGGCGTGATAATCCAGCGGCACCAGCACCGCGAGAACAACGGTGGGATAGACGACAGTATAGCGAAAATCGTAGTTCGAGGAGCTATAGGGTACCTGGAACGAAAAGGCGAACTGCGATGTGCCAGGGAGTATAGCGGCATCGCTGGCAAAGCCGGGGTCTACCTGTATCACCTGGTAGCCATCGAATCCTGTTTTGAGCGATAACTGACGCGCTCCAGGCGGCAATGAAAAACGCAGCGCGTTGGGTTTTTGCCCGTTGGCCTGCAGCGATCCCACATAAGTAGTCGCCCCCAGATTTTCAAAAAAGAAGCTTTCGGTGATGGTAAGCAAACCGTGCTGTGCATCGGCTTTATCGATCAATACATTGGCCTGTACAATGGCGATGTTGTCAGTACTATTGGTGGCGTCGTAGACGACCAGGTTGAGCGGCTGTACGGGTTTGCTGCTCAAGTCAATCAAATCGGTCACATACTGCGCTTTCTGGTAAAGCGTATAGACCGCGTAGCTGATGGTTTTGTCGGTAGCCAGGGCGTTGAAAGAGAACATGCCACGCGCATCGGTGGTGACGGTCATGAGATCACGCGCATTACCTCCCTGCGCCATCTGCAAGGTTACACTCTGCCCAACTACCGGCGCTTTGCGCTTCGTGCCATCCTGCAATTGGCCATAAATGCGGCCAGTGGCCGCCAATGGATGGGCGGAGGAGGTGAGGGGGAAGGAGAAGAGAGTTATGATGATCAGGAGAATAGATATGAGAATGGTGTGGCTGATGGTTCCACCCCTGATGCCCATATGGCTGGGGGCCGTGTGGGTGATGGCCCCACCCCTGATGCCAATAGGGCTGGTGGCCGTGGGCCTGATGCCCCTACCCCTGATGCCCACAAGGGGCATCACTACATTTCGGCTGGTCCCACCACCCCTTTCCCGGTGGGGAAGGGGCTGATGGGAGGGGTATGTTGCTGATGATTGTTCTGTGTTATTATTCATCACTGTTTCTGGTTGCTTCATTTTGCTTTTCTCTCATTTGGCGCAGGCGCTGCTCAATGAGGGCGTCTAGCTCGTCTTCTTGAGAATGGCGGGATTTCATGGCGGTAAAGGCGCGGCGTGTGTAGCGTTCGCGCAGGGAGCGGTAGTCTGGCTCGGCGAGATTGCCTAGTTGATAGTCTAGTTCGACTTCTTTGAGGGCCGAGCGCGCTGCCTGTTCGGAATCTGCCTGAGTTGATTGGGAGCCGCTAACAGGCTGCTGGATTGCATGCGTGGGCAGGCGATGATAGAGCGGGTACAGCACAAATACGAGCGCCAGCATAGTTAGCAGTAATCCGACAAGCCAGGGAAGAAGTTGCATCAGTTGACCTCCGTCTCCTTTCGTCCTGCTTGAGCGGAGCTAGCAGGCAGTGCGCCTGGTTGGATGGCAGGACGGATTGGCGCCGTGTTTACCGGTGCAAACAGGGGGTCATCGGCGGCAAGTTCTTGCGCCAGTTGTGCTTCGAAACGTTCCAGGTCGGCCTGATCTGCGTCCTCGATCCGGGGGTTTCCGGTGCGAAGCGTGGTTTTAGCGGTTGTTTGCCAGCGGCGCAGGATGAAGAAGAGCAGGACTGCTCCGCCTATCAAAATGGCGATAGGGACAATCCAGGCCAGCAGTGTAAAGCCCTGGGGGGGGGGAGATAGTAGGATACGGTCGCCGTAACGCCCTTGAAAGTACTGGATGACCTCTTGTTCTGATTTGCCCGATTGCAGTTGCTGGCGTATGATCGAGCGCATTTGCTGCGAAAGGAGCGCGGGGGAATCAGCAACGGATTCCCCCTGGCAGACCAGGCATTTTAGCTGCGACGCGACATCATGCACACGTTGATCGAGTGTTTGCTGCGGTGGCTGCGAGAGCAGGACATAGGACCAGATGGCGGCCAGGATGGTTATGCTGGCTATGACGAGGAGGAGGGGACGAGGTTTTTTCATGGGATAACCTCCTCTTGAGTGGGAACGTTAGTGTCATCCGTTGTATTCACATGGCCATTGCCGTTAGATGGGTGGGGAGCGTGCTTTTCGGCGCGGGCGACGCAAGCATTGACATCAGATGGGTGGGGAGTGTGCTTTTCGGCGCGGGCGACGCAAGCGTCCCCTCCCCTCATCCCTGCCTCTTTGTTTTTCGAGGTGGGTTGGTGGTTTTCGTCTCCGGCGTTCGGGCCACCAGCAGGTGATGCCTCCCAGGAGCATGAGGAGGCCGCCGAGCCAGACGAGGGGGACGAGCGGATTGACGAAGACGCGGATGGTGGCCTGCGATGGGCCATTCCAGTCGGCGAGGAAGACATAGAGGTCGGTCAGGTTATGGGTGGTGATT
>VBFM01000036.1:12080-18901 GCA_005882595.1 Chloroflexota bacterium | reverse complement strand
GGCCCCATGTCTGTTGCCCAGGTTGTGGAGATTGAGGAGGCTGTTGACCCCACTGCTGGGATTGACCCCATTGCTGCTGTTGCGGTTGTCGCTCCCAGCCATTTTGCATGAATTGCTGCTGCTGCGCCATAGATGCCAGTGTGGCTTCTTCGGCGGCATGTAGAGCGCGGGCCCTGCGATCATTGCGAATGTGGCGCCAGATGTAGAGGGCCACCAATACGACCACTGCGATAAGGATGACTATATCAAGGTAGTGGAAAGCGGGACTCAGCGTGGAGAGGTTTTTTCCTACCAGCGTTCCCAGATATGCCAGCAGTAAGCACCAGGGGAATGAGCCAAGAAAGGTATAGATGCAAAACCTGGCAAACGGCATTTTGGCGATACCGGCAGGCAGCGAAATGTAGGTGCGCACGACAGGCAGTAGACGCGAGAAGAAGGTGGTCGCACTTCCCCAGCGCTGGAAAAAGGCATCGGCCTTATCCGCGTCATGCTGTGAGATCAGGACATAGCGGCCATATTTCAGCATCAATGGCCGACCTCCCGCGTAACCAATGCCATAGGCTGCAATGGAACCGACCAGGCACCCGATTGCACCGGCAAGCGCTACGAGTATGATGGCGAGTACCGGGTTGACGCCTGCTAAAATGGTACCGCTGACAACCATTACCCCTGCAAGCGGCATGACAATTTCGCTCGGCAGGGGTATACAGCAACTTTCTATCGCCATGGCCAGCACTATTCCGGCTAAGCCAGTTGTAGCATACAGATTGGTTATAAATGTAGTGATAGCATCTGTTAGATGGGTTAAAAACAAAATTGCCTCCTTAGATCATCTATGCTTTTGACTATACTAGCATACTTCACAACCGGAGGCTAGTGCCAATAGGACAGAAGGTTAGTCCTCTTCGCTTTCATAAGAGTGGTGGAGAGAGGAGCGGCGCGTAATGGGTTTTTCGACGTGTTGCGCCAACTCTTCGCGCAAAGGGTCATCCTCGTACATATACGGGGCTCTGCGTACCAGGGGATTCCTCAGACTTCCGCTCTTTGACTCACTTGAGGATTCCCCCAGTTGCGGATTGCGCACAATCTTGCCCGTTTCAGGATTCTGGCGCGCCGGTCCGGTAACTGGATTATGGCCCCTCAGCTGGTCGGTTTGCATCTCACGCGGGCGCAGATCATCGGTGCGAGGAGGTTTATTCCTGTTGGATGTATCACTGTTAGCATTTGTGCGACGTGTATTCGTCTTCTCCGTTTTATGCATTTCGTCATGCGGGTGCGAGCGATGGAATTGAATACTCTGTGGAGGAAGATGGCGCGTGGTTGAAGGTCGGCGCACCGGGCCTGTTGATAGGTGTTGGGAACCAGTATGCTCTTGCTCGGCCTCCTGCCTGGCAGTGCGTAATGCTGCCGCGTGTTGCTGAGAGCGCAGCGACCGCGTGGTATAGGGTGAACGTGGCTGTCGCTGGTGTCCCGTTTGCTGACCCTGGCGTGGGGCAGATACTCCCCTGTTCCTTTCTTGAGCTGCTGGCAAATCGCGTGTTGGCTTGCGGTATCCTTGTGGATTGTTCGACGGACGCTGATTGGCCGACGCGTAGCTCTGTCCGGCAGCAGGCAACCCACGCACGTCAGGCTGGCGTCGTCTGCGCATTTGCTCGAACTCCTCGTCCTCCGATGGCAGCACGTAGGCCTCTGCTTCATACACCTCGGCGTACTCATTATACTCGTCGTACTCATCGTATGCCATATCTTCTTCGTGTTGCGCAAGCATTTGATCATGCAAACGCTCATCCTGACGACGTGCCAGTGCACTAAAGATGATGAGGGAGATTGGAATACTGATGAGTAATGCAGCTAAACCGCCGATCAATCCACCCAGAACCCAGGAATTAAGCGTATTCGCAAAAATAAGGACAACAGCAGACGCAACAATAAGAACTAATGCCAGCGCCGCGATTCTCATGAATACCTTTCTCTTTCTTCTCTTCCACAACACGACGAGGTTCTGGAATGCATTGACATATTTTACTGTAAATCTTAGTGTAGAGTATAGCAGATTGACGAAAAATCTACAAGGGGCAGTTGGTGCGGAAGAGGTAATAGATGTTTCTTCTGATACAACAGATAACAAGGAAAAGGAAATCAGGCAGATTTCCATTCCCTTGTCTCCCATAGGTTTCGATCGATTAGCAGGCAGGCAGGCAAATTTACGAAACGGTTATGCAGCGCGGCATTTACGGAAGATGGCGATGACCTTCCCCTGTACCTGCCACTCCTGATCCCACTCACTCTTGGGAATGAAGATAGGATCCATGGTTGAGTTCGCGGGCTGGAGACGCACACGGTTATGCTCTTTATCCTGGTAAAAGCGTTTCAGTGTCGCGCGCCCGTTGCCCTGCAGGTGAACAGCTACCACAATGTCACCGTTTTCACAGGTAGCCTGCGGCTTGATGACCACATAGTCCTTGTCGCAGATATGATCTTCGATCATCGATTGACCTTTGACCACCAGGGCATACGCGCCTTGCTGCTCAAGCTCGCGGCCAACTTCAAGCGGCTCAACAGGCTCGGAAAATATTTCCAGCGGTTCGCCTGCGGCAATGCTGCCCATAACTTGAATGCCATAGATCTGGCTCTGATTCTTGAGCTTAATGCCGCGACTCTTTTTCGCTTCGCGATCAATCAGCCCCTTTTTCTTTTTTCTCCAACATTGAAAGGTGATAATCAACATGGCCGGTACTGGCAATATTCATAGCGCTGCCAATTTCGCGATTTGTTGGTGGCATTCCTTCGTCTCGCATGTACTTGACGATGAAATCATATATTCTTTTCTGGATGTCACTCGTATGTTCTGATGACATAAATTTGTAACCCTGCCTTTCTGGATAGACCCACTTACATAGCCACACTGCGAGAAAGTAGAACAGCTATTCAAAGAATACCAAATCCCTGAATACAAGTCAAGACATTTTTGAACGAATTTTCAGAAAATATATTCTCTTGCCCGCTACTTTGTACCGATCTGTTCGGTTTCTTTCAGAAAAGGGGCTTGGAATAGAGCTTTTTCTTTGCTATACTCATTGAAAAGGGAAAATGAAGGCGAGTAGTTCCCTGTATAAAACGAGAAACGTAATATGTTATAGGGGTAAAAGTGGCATTGTTTGCGCAGAACCGTCGGATGGGTGTACAATAAAGGCATCATACATCGACGAATCCCAGCCGTTCAAGAGGGAGTCAGATTCATGATTGAGATGACGGTGGAAAGCGTGCGAATAAACTTACAGACATCGCAGCGTGTGGTCATCTTGAAAGCAACGAAGCAAGAACGCTATCTGTTTATCTGGATAGCGCACGCCGAAGCCTATGCAATCGCTATAGAACTTCAGGGGACGAGTTCACCTCGCCCGCTCACGCATGACCTGCTCAAAAATGTCATTCAAGACCTGGGGGCAAAAATTGTGAGCATTGTGATCTCGGACCTTGTCGAAGACATATTCTATGCTCGCATTGTCCTGGATGTCGCGGGCAGGCATGTCGAAGTGGATTCGCGCCCTAGTGATGCTATCGCGCTCGCGGTACGCGCTAAAACTCCGATTTATGTTGAAGAGAGTGTGCTAGAACGCGCGGGAGTGGCCCTGGAGACCAGCGAAGATTCGATTTCTCCAAAGTCGGAATCCAGGAAAGAACGAGAAATAGAATACGATAACCTTGACGCATACCGAGACTTCATCAACAGCCTGGATGTGCTGGACGAGTTTGGTAAGGAATGAGAGGCATCGTTTCTTTCTCTTCTCCCTCTTTTAACGTGAGTGCAACAGAGCCTTGAGAAAGCGTACCAGGATGCGCGACAGTAATCCATACCCCAGCACTCCGAGCAATGAAGCCAGGTAGTTGATTAGCTCTGCTCCAATTGGTACAGGCCAACTCACGTGCTCCAGGAGGAGTTGGAAAGGCCAGGCGCATACGCTGCTAAAAGCGTAAACCAGTTCTATCCAGAGAGTATTTCCAGGGACGCCAAAAAGTAAGAGTATTACTCGCGCAAGCAATACTAACTGTACCGCTACGAAAAACACACCTACCAGCAGACGAGCATATACAGGCTGAATTGGCGCGCCTGCGCCAGAGGTCGGGGCGCCACCGGCAGGCCTACCATTGCGACTTCTAAGAGGAGGCGGCGGTAAAACCGGGTATATCTGGGGGGGTGGTGTTTCTGGGGGACGTGGTGACAGGATGATGGCCGACATTGGCTCTGTCGGTTGATCATGTTCATCGAAGCCCTCAAATGGAGCTTTGCGAGTCTTTTGCATGGTATGGTACTCCGGGATAGGGTTCAGTTCGCTCACTATATATTACGACGCACTGCCTCATGCTTCATCAAATTTTGCATAGCGCAAGAGCATATCCTCACGGGTTCCTCGACTCAAACTCTCCCTTTGCAATAAGCATAATGATAGGTCAAAACGTCGTAACTTGCAATGATCTATTTCACAATAAAATGAAACCAGCTTGGCTATCCGATCGTTGGCGGACTATGCTAAAATAGGACAACATTCGCAGTGTTGCAGAGGAGAAGGATTTTTTTATCATGACACAGACCGATCATCGTCTAGAGGAGCAGCCAGCAGCACCGGAAGGAAAAACGCCGCGCCTGCGCTTCGCTCCCAGCCCAACCGGCTTCCAGCATGTTGGCGGGTTTCGTACTGCACTGTTTAGCTGGCTCTATGCGCGTCATACCGGGGGCAAATTTATCCTGCGCATTGAAGATACTGATATTGCCCGCACGGTAGAAGGTGCGGTTGATTTCATTATAGAAGGTTTCGCCTGGCTTGGCATGGACTTTGACGAGGGGCCAATAGTTGGCGGTCCCTTTGGGCCGTATTACCAGACACAGCGCAAGGCCCTGTATCAGCAGTATGCCCACCAACTGATTGCATCTGGGCACGCGTATCGCTGCTACTGCACGCCTGAGCGGCTTGAGCGGGTGCGCAAGGAGCAGATGGCTCAGAAGTTGCCTCCCCGCTACGACCGGCACTGCCGTTACCTCAGTGACGAGGAGCGCGCGGCCAATGACGCTGCCGGTCTCCCGTGGACAGTGCGCTTCGCCATGCCGCTGGAGGGCGAGACGGTTGTTCACGACGAATTGCATGGAGATATGGTCTTCAAGAATGCAAATATCGATGATTTCATCATCCTGAAATCAGACGGTTTGCCGACGTATCATCTCGCGCACATCGTTGACGATCATCTGATGGAGATCACACATCTACTGCGGGCTGAGGAATGGATTTCCAGCGCTCCTCGCCATATTCAGATTTGGAACGCGCTGGGCTGGCAGCCCCCACTGTTCTATCACGTACCGGACGTGCTGGGCAAAGATAAGAAAAAGCTCAGCAAGCGACACAAGGCGCCCTACTGGAAAGAGTTAAAGGAGCAGGGTTTCCTGCCGGAGGCGGTATTCAACTTCCTGGCCTTGATCGGCTGGTCGTATGATGACAAAACGGAAATTTTCACACGCGAAGAACTCATCAACGTCTTTACACTGGATCGCGTTGGTGTGTCTGGCGGCATTTACGATGCCGAGAAACTGGCGTGGATGAACGGCGTCTACATCCGCAAATTGTCTCTTGACGAGCTGACACGGCGCGCGCTGCCCTACATGGAGCGTCCAGAGGCCGAAGGCGGGTTGCCCGCTTCCATCCAGCGCCCGCTTGACTTTGACTATACTGCGCGCGTCCTCAGTCTAGAGCAGGAGCGATTGCGCACGTTAGGCGCGGCACCCGAGGCGGTTTCGTTCTTCTACACCGACGATGTGGAGTACGAGACGGCATTGCTCATCCAGAAGGGCATGGACGCGGAGAGAACCCGTACCGCCCTGATACACGCGCGCGATCTGCTGGCAGGCCTGGAGCAGTGGGAACACGAGGTGATGGAGCCGCCCATGCGCGCCTTAGCAACGGAGCTTGGCCTGAAAACGGGACAACTTTTCGGTTCCATCCGCGTGGCCGTCAGTGGCCGCACCGCTACACCGCCCCTTTTCCAGATGATGGAAGTGCTGGGCCGCGAGCGCACTATGCGACGTACCGAACAGGCTATCGCGCGGCTGGCCGTGTAATGTGACACATATCAGGTATAAATCTGTAGGGAAACGCACATGTCACAGAGGGATTATATTCTGAGGTTGGCAGAAGAGGTTGGGCGCGCTTTGGCTCAGGTAATCTATCAGAGGCAAAGGCAAGATTACCAGGGCGCGCTCAACTTCATCGATGAACAGTACAAGCAGACGCTGGGCATGGGCGCGGGATTCATCCACTCCGCCCCGGAAGAGACGCTCTTAGCCATGTTGACCTCGCTGGGAGCCTTGAATACTGAAAAATGCTGGTTGCTCGCCACCCTCTTGAAAGCGGAAGGCGAGATTTACGAGCTGCAGGAAAATGAAAACGATAGCTATTATTGTTACCTCAAATCGATGAATCTCTTCCTCGAAGTCCTGTCCCTTGATAAGTCCCTCTCGCTTAGCGAACCTGTTGCTGAAGTGGAAGGACTCCTCCACAAGCTGGAAGCCTACGAATTACCGCTGCACACGAGGCAGCTGCTCTTCCACTATTTCAAGCAGACAGGCAGGCCCTCTCAAGCTGAGGAAATAATTCAAAGCTAACCGGACTGACCACTAGACAAGAAAGCACAAATTATTTACACTTGCTTACAGGAAATTTTTTTGCCCAGAAGAGGGAAAAGAGTGTCATCCAACAAATCTACGCAAGTTGCACGCTCTACGGTCGCCGATACCTGGCACTGGCTCTGGCCAGATGTACTGATGCGCATCA
>VBFM01000036.1:4052-11967 GCA_005882595.1 Chloroflexota bacterium | reverse complement strand
TCGGCATCGGGATGACTGTATTTTCCGCGCTCTACCGCATGTTGGTTGTAGGTCCCTGGTTTCGCTGGCCTACGCTGAGCGACCACGCGCTCCAGGGTTCCTACTACCTGTTTATCAATGGGCCGGTCGAAGAACTCTTTTTTCGTGGTTTTCTGCTGGCAGCGGTAACGCAATTGACAGGCTGGATCGGCTGGGGCTGGCTGGTCAGCACTGCTGCTTACACGCTCTACCATCGACTGGGGAAATGGAGCTGGCGCAGTGTTGGCGGGGTTGGACTGGCCGGGCTGGTTTTCAGTTTTCTGTACCTGGCACAACCCGAGCCGCGATCGCTACTGGCGGTGGTGATTGTGCATGGTCTCACCACCTGGGGCTTTCTGAGCCTGGGTGACGAAATCATGTATCGCCGCTGGAAACGACAGAATGTATAAAGAATCATAGCCATGAAGACTTTTTCCTTTTGTATACGTCATAATACATAGAGCCTGGATATGCGCGAAGAGCACCGAAAGCTTTACTATGTATCCTACTTTCGTTACTTTAGTAGAAACGAATCGTCTCGCATTAAAGTACGATATAAATAAGGCATCTGGCCCTTCTCAGCATCATCTACTTCGTCACTATCTGGAGGACTAATTCCTTGAAAATTGTTGTCACTGGTGGGGCAGGGTTCATCGGGTCTCATCTCTGCGCCCGTTTACTCGAAGATGGACATAGCGTACTGTGCGTTGATAATCTGATCACGGGTGCAGAACGCAATATTGAACCATTACGCAATCATCCGCATTTTTCATTTTTACGGCATGATGTCACTACCCCCTTTTCCTTTGAAGCCGATGTTATTTATCACATGGCAAGCCCTGCAAGCCCTGTCGGGTATATGGAACACCCCATCGAAACCATCATGGTGAACAGCCAGGGAACCTATATGATGCTCGAACAGGCGCGTAAGCAGCATGCCATGTTCCTGTTTTCTTCAACCTCGGAAGCCTATGGCGATCCGCTGGTTCATCCACAGCGCGAAGACTACTGGGGCAATGTGAATCCCATCGGGCCGCGCGCCTGTTATGACGAGAGTAAACGCCTGGGCGAAACCCTGACGATGGAATACTACCGGCAGTACCAGCTCAATGCGCGTATCGTGCGTATCTTCAATACGTATGGACCTAATAGCCAGGCTGATGATGGACGCATGATTCCCAATTTCATCACTCAGGCTCTGCAAAATAAACCATTGACAATTTATGGCGATGGGAGCAAAACGCGCAGCATTTGCTACGTGAGTGATCTTGTAGACGGTCTTGTGCTTGCCATGTTCAAGCCCTCTACGGCGGGTGAAGTGTTCAATCTGGGCAATACCGAGGAACATACGGTGCTTGAGTTTGCCCATACCATCATTGAGCTGTGCAAGGCATCTTCTCCCATGCTTTTTGAACCGAGTCGGATCGATGATCCAGAACGCCGCCGCCCGGATATCACCAAAGCGCAGCAGGTGCTGGGCTGGCAACTCAAAGTGAGCAAAGAGGAAGGTTTGCGACGTACCATCGAATGGTTTAGCAAGCAGCGTCCTCATTTGACAACTGTTTCATAGATGTTTTGAAGATTACTAGCACTTTCTGAGAATGTGTTAATGCGCTCACATAGTACCGGTGAGAGCGTGCTGCAACAACGCGCTCCCTGGCTCAATACAACATATACCGCGATACGTGACTTCATTACCGTACCAAACCTGGTTGGTTTATTGGGTTGTGGCGTGTTGCTCTTGCTCTTCCTGGTTCCACCATTGCCCTGGAATATCCGCCTGCCACTTTATCTGATGGTACTCGTCTGGACTATCCTGCGCCCACGTGTCGCGCTTTACCTGTTGCCATTCTGCGTTGCCTGGGGATCGTTGGATTATATCGATGTGAGTGCACTGAGGCTGGATAGTGCGGACATTCTGGTGGTGTTTCTCGCCCTGGGTTGGCTCATCAACTGCGCCCTGCCCGCTTATACAGGTCTGCGGGACAGGGAAGCTGCTCGCATTCCCTGGTACCTGATACTGACGATGCTCGCGCTGGTGGGCACAATGGTCCTCTCGATGGCTGTCGCAATCAATGTCAAATCCAGTTTGAAGGAGATCAGTAAATGGCTGGAAGTGCTGGCTATTGTCCTGCTAGGCAGCCAGTATCTTCGCACGCGCCGCCAGATATGGACGATCATAGTGCTTGTCTGTCTCGCTGGCATCACCCAGGCCATCTTTGGCTATTTACAGGCGTTCTTCAACCTCGGTCCCCAGTCATTCATTCGCGATGCAGCGCTGCGTGTCTATGGCACGTTTGACCAGCCGAATCCCTACGCGGCCTACATCAATCTGCCATTAAGCGTTGCCCTTGCGCTTACCCTGCTGGGACGCAACTGGCTCACGCGTATCCTGGCAGGCATTACGAGCATCATGCTGGCAAGCGCGGAATATCTCTCGCAATCGCGCGGTGGAGAAATAGCGCTGGCAGCGGCGCTGTTCTTTATCGTCCTGGCAGGCATGCCGCGTATACGTGCATTGATGCGTGTGTTGATCATCGGGATATTTGGTTTTGTCGAAGCAGCGCTGCTTGGCTGGATTCCGCTCTCTCTCTTCAATCCTGCGCTCAAGTTTCTGGGCCTGGTGCAAATTTCTCTTATCGAACCAAGCACTCAGGACTTCTCGACCGCCGAACGCCTGGCGCACTGGATCGCGGGATTGCATATGTATTTCGACCATCCCATACTCGGTGTAGGCATAGGCAACTATCCAGATGCCTACCCGCTGTACCAGGTTACTACCTTTGCCGACCCCCTGGGTCATGCTCACAATTATTACATCAATATTGCAGCCGAAATGGGTACGATTGGCCTGATCGCCTATCTGCTCTTCTTGCTCGCCATTTTCGTCGCTGGTGGGAGCGCCTTACGTGGCATTAGCAAGAAGCGCAGGCTGGCACTTGCGCAGCGATTAGAGCAGCCGGTACCCATTCCGGCGCCTGCGGGAAGACGTGACAAGCTGGCATTGCTGCTGCGGCCCTCTCGCATGGCAAGCCATTTCCGCCAGCCGCAGTCCATCGAAATTCCCGGCATGCTCACCAATGATCGAGCGTTGGCAATAGGCTTGATGGCCGCGTTAATTACTGTGAGTGTCCACAATTTTGTTGATGATGTCTATGTACATAGTTTGACCAATCTTATCGCGTTACTCCTTATTGCTCTTATCCGTCTAGAGAGAGTGACCCCGAAGTCTTGGAGTAACGGCATTGGAGGATAATTTGATTACGCATAATAGTGGTAGTGCTTCCTCTGGAACCACAAATATTGAAGCAAATTTAGAGCCTGAAGCAATAGAGAAGAAAAAAGTTGAACTATTGCAACAGGAGACCCAGCAAGAGCCGGAGATTACTCAGGAGCAACTTTCAATCGGGAAACGCCTGCTCAACTGGCGTACCATTGTTCCCCTGGTCATTGTGATTGTAGCTCTTGCCTACTTTGCGAAACAGGCCAATATCGATCCCCAGAAAACATGGACAGCTATCCGCACCGCCAATATCGTCTTTGTGCTGATAGCCTTTGCTATCTATTACCTATCATTCCCAATACGTACACTTCGCTGGCAAATGCTGCTACAAAATGTTGGCTATACGAAATCAAATGGCGTGCATCTCCCAAAATTCGCGAAACTGCTGGAAATTCTCTATATCTCCTGGTTTGCCAATGTCATTGTCCCTGCCAAGTTGGGCGACCTCTACCGCGCCTACCTGCTGCGCAAGGAAACTCAGCTGCCAGCCTCGCGCACCTTCGGCACAGTACTGGCGGAACGCCTACTCGATCTCATCGTGCTGTTGCTGCTGTTTATTCCGGCGGTCATCATTAGCCTGCACGAAAACCTGCCTAAGCAGTTACAGACTGGCCTGGCGGTCACTCTGGTAGCCGTCTTTGTAGGTATCATCGGGTTATTTGTGCTGCGCACCTTCCCCACGCACATTGCCAGCCTCATTCCAGCGCGCTACCGCGATCACTACAACCATTTCCAGGCAGGGACGCTCGGCTCATTCCGTCATGTGCCCACACTCAGCGCTTTGACAGTTGGGGTCTGGGCCTGTGAGTCGTTGCGTTTCTTCTTTATCGCGCTGGCCTTTAACCTGATTGGCGGTAATGCGATCCACATTGTTGCCGCCGCTCTCTTCATCGCGCTTGGCGAAGCCCTGTTGACGGTTGTACCTTTTACTGGAGGTGGCCTTGGCCTGGTCGAGGGCGGTATGCTGGCCATGATCGCGCTTTTCTCATCGAATACGAGCCTGGCAGCTGCGGCCATTCTGACCGACCGCACCATCAGCCTCTTCAGCATCCTGGTCATCGGCTTCATCGTCTTCATGATTGCTGTTGGACGACAGGCAACGAAACAGGCGCAGCCAAATCTGCCTGACAAAAAGTATGCCAGTACAACTCGTACATTTTGATTGTTCTATCAACTCTGAAGACGCTGGTAGCGACCCAATACTCCAACAGCTCCTGTCATCAGAGATACCGGAACAGGTAATAACCCGCACCCTGGAAGCGGCGCATGTTGTCCAACCTGTGGCGCTTTCCCTGGTGATCACAGGTGACGAAGAGATACAAAGGCTGAATGCGCAGTATCGACAGCAGGACAAGCCCACGGATGTCCTCTCGTTTCCCCTGCTCGACAGGCCGTTAGTAGACGCTCCTGCCGAGCAATTGTGGATGGGGCCGGAAGAAGCCAACGACGAAAGAGCAGCCATAGAAACACACCCGGCATTTGTCACACCGCCCGAACTGGGTATCAATCTGGGTGATATCGTTATTTCATGGCCTACTGTGCTGCGACAGGCGGCACAAGCAGGGCACAATCCCGTGTATGAACTGCTCTACCTGTTATCGCATGGAACGCTGCACCTCGCAGGCTATGACGACCAAACCGAAGCAGGATACGAGGCAATGGTGCGTTTACAGGAAGCGGTGCTGCAAGAGATCGAGTGGAAAGCGCATTCCTGATGAGTACACCTTCCCCACTTCCACGGAAAAATGGGATGGCGAAATTCATCGCGGGTTTCGGATATGCCTTCCAGGGTCTATGGTACTCGCTGCGCACACAAATCAACATGCAGGTGCATATCGTGATTGCACTCCTCGCCATAGCGCTTGGAATCGTCTTACGTATCTCTTCTGTCGAGTTTGCCGTAATCTTTCTGGCAATTGCGAGCGTTGTGCTTGTGGAGATGCTCAATACCGTGATCGAACTATGCGTTGACCTGGCCTCGCCCGAATATCATCCCCTGGCGAAAATTGCCAAAGACGTGGCGGCCGGGGCGGTGTTGGTCAGCGCGATATTTACGGTGATCATTGCATTCTTCATTTTTGGGCCACATCTATGGGCGCTGGTAGTGAAATAAAAAATGAGGTACATGTATAACATGTACCCCAGTAGGAGATAATGCTATTTCACGCGCGAGGCATACTGACCTGTGCGTGTATCAATACGGATTTTATCGCCCGGATTGACAAACAGGGGGACGTTGATGACGGCGCCCGTTTCGAGTGTGGCAGGTTTAGTCACATTGTTCGCGGTGTCACCACGCACGCCGGGTTCGGCGCTCTCCACAACCAGTTCCAAAAAGTTTGGCAATTCGACGGCGATAATAGTATCGGTTTCGCTATCCACCAGCAGTTCTACAATATCCTGCTCTTTGAGGAAGCGTACAGCATCTCCCAGCATCGATTTCGGCAAGGGCTGCTGATCGAATGTTTCGGTATTCATGAAGACGTAGTCGTCGCCATCAACATAAAGGAACTGCCAGTTCTGATGTTCAACGCGCACGGCATCTATCTCTTCGCCCGCGCGGAATCGCTGCTCAATAACGCGGCCCGTTCGCAAATTCTTCAGGTTTACGCGCACGAACGCGCGCCAGTTTCCTGGACTGACATGATGAAACTCAGTCACTGTATACAAGTCGTTGTTATAGCGTATAACCATGCCGTTATAAAAATCTGCTGTAGTTGTAGCGCCCAATGGAGTGGACTCCTTTCCTTCCTTCAAAACAACATATCTATGGTCAATTGCCAGAAACAGGGCAATCGCACTTCATCTACGAAAGTGGCGTTGGAATGTTTGTGACTATCAGATTTTATACGAGAAGAGCAAGCGCTGTCAAAGTATCGTACCTTCAGCCTTTTCATGCACATCCTGGATATTGCTGCTACTACCCGTCTTCAGGCCAGAAACTTCGATACATACTCGGCCTGTTCGGTGAACTTTGCCAGGCGTTTCTTTTTGAGGTTCTCACGCAGCGCCCAGGTGATATCAGGGTCACCCCACAATGCGCACTCGCACATCAGGGCGAAGCCTTGTTCGGGCAGCGCGGCTACAATCACGCTGATGGTATAGCCAGTGGCCTGCCGTAACACCTTCACATCTTCGCGCTTGCGCTCGATGAGTGGAATTTCGCGGAATCGCTGCAAAATCGCCCTCTGGACATCCAGGGCAGCCTCTTTCATCGCGTCGGTATGCAGGAGAGGCGGTTCCGCCAGGGCCGCGATACTTGCGCGCTGCTGCAAGTAATTCCCCTCGCTCGCCAATACGCGCAAATAGGCGATGGTTTCCTCCGGCGCGGATGATAACAGGCGTTGAAATCCTATGGCCGCCCCTTCTCGTACGCGCCATGAAGAGCTACAGGCGAAGTTGCCCAGGAGCAGAAAGACCTCGGGACGCCACTTCTGGTAGACGGCAGCGCACGCGCCAAAGGAGACAACGCCGCACAAGACGACAAATTCATCGGGAGTATTGCTTTTCAAGCTTTCTTTATCTTGCACCAGGTAGCGCAATAAGGCTCGCACGTCTTGAGGCCGCTTGCCCACAACTGCCGCCATGAGGTTACTCAAATCATTCATCAGTCCTAAATTTGCGCGCGTGCCGGGCAGGTGACTCTGTTCACGTAGATAAAATTCCAGAGGACGGGGATTTTCCTGAAAGGCTCTTTCAATAAGGGATGATAGCGTTTCATGCATGTTCACATTTCCTCAATGGCCCTGGCGAAGACAACGGCTGCTTAATCAACTACTGCCAGGCTCTTGCAAATGATCTCTTGAAGCTTACGGCCATTGTATCATACTTCAAAGGTAGCATTGTTAACCGGGTACAAGATGAGATATGTCGTTGAAAAAACAGCAACATCTGCTTGCACGCGGCCCTCCCACTCCCCAAAATCCATCTCGCGAAGAGGTTCGCGCGTCTGTATCTGCAAACCCAGAGCAGAGGCGATGGGAGTCGCTGTTTCGCGCGCTCGTCCCTGTGGACTATAATAGAGGGCATCGTTGTGTTCACGGCTCAAACGTCTAGCTACCTGTTGGGCCTGTTGCCGTCCAACAGCTGTAAGGGGTGCCTCTGTGACACCACAGAAAGCATCACTGTTGCTCGGATACAATGGCAGCAAGGTTTTCAGTGGCAGGGTCCAACACTAACCTTGACGTAAACGGTAAACTTGTTGTATACTATTAGTACATCCCCACCGATGACTGCTTTAAATATATGTATTGGGGAGGTAACTATGATCGCAACTAATGAACAATCTTTCTCATCAGGCACTGACGAAGTGCGCTCGTACTCGATAGAGCAGGTTGCCGCGCAAACGGGCTTAACCAAACGCACGCTTCGTTATTATGAAGAAGTGGGTCTACTGCCCCCTACCGGCCGTACCGAGGGGAATTACCGGCGGTACAGCGAAGAAGATATACAGCGCTTAGAAGCTATCAAAAGGCTGCGTGATCTGCTGGGGTTTTCCCTGGCGGATATCCGCGAGATCATGGAGGCCGAAGACGAACGTGGGATGCTGAAAGAAGCTTACCAGCAGGAAACGGAGGCAGCCGGCAAAATTGCTCAATTAGATCGAGGAGACGA
>VBFM01000036.1:2097-3956 GCA_005882595.1 Chloroflexota bacterium | reverse complement strand
AATCAAAAATAGTTATTACTTTTATCTATCTAGATTGGAACCTTGTCCTATGCACACTATTACTTCCGATCACGAGGGACATTCAGTTCCCACACCGATTGAACAGCAGCAGGTTAAAGGCCTGCTGCGAACATTTATAGCCCTGCGTCACCGTAATTTTCGACTATTCTGGTTTGGTCAGATGATTTCTCTGATCGGCACCTGGATGCAGTCGATTGGGCAAGCATGGCTGGTACTGACATTAACCCATAGCGCGTTGCTCCTGGGAGTGGTGGGCGCGCTGCAATTTTTACCGGTCTTAATTCTCGCACTATTTGGGGGAGTACTGGCCGACCGTCTACCGAAACGCAGCATGCTCCTCTTTACTCAATCATTCGCTCTGCTACAGGCTGCCGTGCTGTGGATTCTGGTCGCTACCGGGCATGTGCAAATCTGGCATGTAATGGTGCTGGCATCCCTGCTGGGCCTGACCAATTCGCTTGACATGCCCACACGGCAGGCATTCGTCGTGGAAATGGTGGGACGCGAAGATCTGCCAAACGCCATCGCGTTGAACTCGTCACTGTTCAATATGGCACGTGTTCTCGGACCGGGACTTGGTGGACTGATCATCGCCTGGCTTGGGGTCGCGCCACTTTTCCTGCTCAATGCCATCAGTTTTATTGCCGTAATTGTTGGACTGGCCTTGATCGATACGACGAAATTATACAGCCATAACACGTTGCCAGGAGCAAAACAAATCGCAGCGAAACAAACTGTAGCGAAGCAGAGTACCTGGCAGAGCTTGCGCGAAGGCCTGGCCTATATCGCACGTACTCCCTCAGCGTTGATGGTCATCGTAGTAATTGGCGCGATATCCCTGTTTGGCATTAACTTTAATGTGATTCTGCCACTATTCGCGACGGAAGTTCTCAATTCAGGGCCGCAGGGCTTCGGATTTCTTTCATCCGCCTTTGGGCTTGGTTCGCTGGCCTCGGCGCTCTGGCTCGCCTGGGGCAACAATCGGCCGCGTATTCGCCCAATGCTGGTGGGCTCGCTGGCATTTTGCGTTTTTGAGATCTTCTTTGCGATTTCGCATCTCTACCTGCTTTCGCTGCTGCTGATCGCCTGTGTTGGATTTGCGCAGATCGCCTTTTCGGCTACCGCGAACACCACATTACAAACGGTTGCGCCCGACCATCTACGAGGCAGAGTCATGAGCGTCTACATGATGGTGTTTGCCGGAAGCGTCCCGTTTGGCAACCTGTTTGCCGGTGGGCTGGCACATCTCTACGGCGCGCAGTTCTCACTATTCGCTGGGGCCGGATTGAGTTTGATTGTGGCCATAGTCGCCTGGATATACTGCAAGCCGGCGGAGAAAAGCCTTGCAAGATCAACCGCTCTATAACTGGCGGGTGCTGCCGCTCACGAGAGGCGATCAACAAAAGCACATCGATCAAAGTGAGCAAATGCTCTCTACTGCCAGTCCTGGGAACCCGCCAACCCTCTTCTGGTCTCAGGCGGAGTCAGAAGGATTGGTGCTGGGCTTTTCACAGAAACACGATGTCGTGAATCCCCACGCGTTGACGGAGCTAGCGCTGCCCATCTACCATCGCAGGGCTGGCGGTACTGCGGTGCTGGTTGGGCCGCACCTGCTCAGCCTGGATGTGATGCTGCCGGCAGGGCATCCACTGGCGCTGCCAGACCTGGTAGAGAGCTATCGCTGGCTGGGCGAGACCTGGGCAGAGGCACTACTCGCGCTGGGCATAGAAACGCGCGTCGTACCTCCCTCCGAAGCGCACGCGCAGCGTGCCTTGCTCAAACAAGCAGAAACCCAGGCGTATGAGTCCTTGATGCGGCGCGCCTGCTTTGGTTCCCTT
>VBFM01000036.1:0-2084 GCA_005882595.1 Chloroflexota bacterium | reverse complement strand
GTTGTTGGAAAACGCAAAGTGGTGGGATTGGATATGATTCGCCGCCGCGCCGGTACGCTTTTACAGGCCAGGGTGCTGCTCCACTGGGACAGCGAAACACTCGCCCGGCTGCTGGGACACACTCCTGAAGAACGCGCCATCCTGCGCGAAGGTCTGTTTGAGCGAGCTATCGGGGCAGATATCCTGGCGGGCCGGACGGTTTCGGCTGAAGAGTTGATAGCGGCGTTTGAAGGGGTTCTTTTATCGAGGTCACATTGACATTCGATTCTGATCTGGCCTATACTAAACAAACCTTATTCTATAATGATTTACTAGCGAGGTTCGAATACAATGGCAGATAGAAATGCTCCAGGGGCACTAGAAGTTATAAAAACGCCCGATTTCGAGGCGATGGTTATCGGCGCTCACCCGGATGATGATGATTTCGCCACGGCTGGCACGAGCGCGCTATGGGCCAAACAGGGCAAGAAAATCGTGTGGGTCGTCATGACCGATGGCGCGGAAGGGAGCGAGGTTCCGAGCCTGATCGATACTGAGTTGATGCTGACCCGCGAACAGGAACAGCGTATGGCATGCGAGGTGCTAGGGGTGCAGGCAGTAGAGTTTTTGCGCTTTCCCGATGGCCACCTCACCAATAGCGAGGCCGCGCGTAAGGCGATTGTCCGGCTGATTCGCAAGTACCGCCCACGCGTAGTGCTGACGCACGATCCTACACAGCATGTCTTTGCGCCCGATCCTGACGAAAAGCCCGACGACACCGCCTACCTCAACCATCCCGACCATCGTGCTACCGGGAATATCGTCCTGGATGCGATCTTTCCCGCCGTCGGTAATCCACGCTCTTATCGCGAACTGCTGGCGGAAGGACTGCCGCCGTACCAGGTACACGAACTCTACCTCTTTTTCTCTGATCGCGACAATACCTTCATTGATATCAGCGAAACGATTGAACTCAAGGCTAAGGGGCTACAATGTCACGTCACCCAGTTTGGGCCAGAGACAGAGATGCTGGACATGATCAAACGCTGGGGTGAAGGGACGGCTAAGGAAGCGAAGGAGAAGAAGGGACTGGAAATGCAGTACGCCGAGGCATTCCGTCGCATTAAACTCCATGTTCCAAAAGAGGAAAAATAGGACGAACCTGAAGAAGGTGTCGTATTTACACTCTGAATGATCCCGCTTACAGAGACAGCGGGAAGTTTATACGACTGGAGCATGAGGGAAGGAAGCGTTAGGAGTTGTTCCTTTCATTGAGAGCATTTCCTCACTCCAAGGCTCAGTCGGCAGGGTTTGGGGCTACTGCCCAACTGATGCACCTCGCCCTCGCTGGTCCAAGTATAAGGAGGAAACGTCATGAACGCGTTATGAACGGGAAATGCTCCCACATGAGGCATCGCGCTGCCACCGGACGCTGTCTCGTGAAACAACGCTTGTTTGTTGACCTGAAACGATCTCACCGTGTACGATACCTTTACCGGATCAGTCCTGGATGAAACATGACTGTTTCTCTTGCTCACCGAGAGCTTGTTCGCCTGGCAGCACGACGGCAACGTACATAGGAGGCGAGGCTTAGCTTGTGAGGAACTCACTGTGCATCCTATGTGTTGTCTCACCTGAAGAGGACTTCTCATGGGTCTGTTACGTCTGGCCGTGCTCGGCCCGCCCGAAATGTCTCATGACGGCCGTCGCCTCACGTTTGCCTTGCGCAAGGCAGAGGCCTTGCTGCTCTACCTGGCGGTCGAAGGGGGCATGCACCCCCGCAGCAAACTGGCGGCCTTGCTGTGGCCCGACAGTGAGCCCCACGCTGCACGCACCGCCTTGCGCAACGCTCTGACGCTGCTGCGCAGCCTGCTCGCCACCCCCGACGCCTCTGCTTCCCCGCACAGCCATCTGCTTGCCGAACAGGATCTCCTCGGCCTGGACCCGCAGGCCCCTTTTGAACTGGACCTCGACGTCGTGCAGCAGGCCTATCACCAGGCCCAGCGGCACTCCACGTTTCCCTCCCAGGAGCCACATGCTGCCCTGGTCACTCAGGTGCAGCAGGCGCTCGCCCTGGTGCGCGGTCCCTTCCTCGAGGGCTTCTG
>VBFM01000035.1:7052-18109 GCA_005882595.1 Chloroflexota bacterium | reverse complement strand
TTGCTCTCAAACGTCGTCGCCTCACAAATTGAAGTCCATAACCGCTATGGCGGCGTGGTACCGGAGGTCGCGTCTCGACAACAACTCGCCACCATCATTCCGGTGCTTGAAACCGCCATGGAGCAGGCGGACTGCTCCTGGGAGAACATCGACGCAGTTGCCGCTACTTATGGTCCTGGACTTGCAGGCTCCCTGCTCGTCGGTCTCACCGCGGGCAAAGCCATTGCCCTGGCGCATCACCTTCCCTTTCTCGGCGTAAATCACCTGGAAGCGCATATTTACGCCAACTGGCTGCGCAAGGAGACCTATGCGGGGCGAGCGCAGGAAACCGATGAAGCCGATTGGGAATACTAGGATGGCGACCCTACCTTTCCTTTGATTTGTCACGTAGTATCCGGTGGGCATAGCCAACTGGTGCTGGTCCGTGGTCATGGAGGTTATGAGCTGAGGGTATGAGCTTCTTGGCAGCACACGCGACGATGCTGCCGGAGAAGCATTCGACAAAGTTGCGCGTATTCTCGGCCTGGGCTATCCCGGTGGCCCCGCCATTCAGCAAGCGGCACAGCAGGTTGAAGAAGAATTCTTGCAACAGGGTAAAACGCTCACTTTGGCACGAAGCGCCTATCGCCTGCCGCGCGCCTGGTTGCGCGGCACCTATGATTTCAGTTTTAGCGGCCTTAAGACGGCGGTGCTGCATTTAGCGGAAGGCGCGACTGAGCAGCAGGGAAATGCCGAAGGAAAGGCAGGCAAACAGGTCAGCCAGTATACGCGCATGGGTGCGCAGGCAGCGCAGAGGGGTGGCGCAAATGTAGCCTTGCTCGCGTCAAGTTTCCAAGATGCGGTAGTAGATGTGCTGGCAGTCAAGACACGCCTCGCGGCCCAGGAGTATCATGTCAAACAGGTGGCTCTGGCTGGCGGTGTCGCGGCCAATGCCAGCCTGCGCGCGCGCCTGGAACAAGAATTGCGACCCCTGCATATTCGCCTGAACTATCCGCCCATTGCGTTTTGTACCGATAACGCTGCGATGATTGCCGGAGCCGCCTTCTTTCACCTGTTAAGGGGCGAACAGCACAGCCTTGATCTGGATGTTGAACCAGGATTGAGTTTACCGTTTGTAGAGGGCCGATTACTCGCGCCCAAAAGCCGATCGTAGGGGCGCGATTACTCGCGCCCAAGAAGTGAGTGTAGTATGGCAAAACAGAAAGCATATGCTCTTGGTATCGACCTCGGTGGCACCAAAACCCTGGCGGCAGTGGTGGATATCAGCACCGGTGAAGTGGTTGCTTCCGCGCGTAAACGCACGCGTGCCGAAAAGGGACAGGTATTTGTCGCGCAGCGCATTCTTGATCTTTCGACGCAAGCTATAGCGGATGCGAAATTGCCTGATGGAGGAATTGTAGCTGTTGGCGTAGGCGCAGCAGGGCAAATTGACCGCAAAGCGGGCGTAGTTGTCGATGCTCCTAACCTCGGCGTGAAAGACATGGATCTTGGCGCATTGCTCGGCAAACAGTTTGGCAAATCAGTTGCGGTCGGCAACGATGTAGAGGTAGCCGCGCTGGGTGAGTATATCTATGGGTCAGGGCAGGGATATCGTACATTTGTCTGTGTATTTGTTGGCACCGGCATCGGCTCTGGCATCGTGCAAAATGGGCGTATGTATACCGGGCTGACCGGAACGGCGGGCGAGGTCGGGCATATGACCGTCGATGCGGGGGGACGCATCTGTGGATGCGGCTCCCGGGGCTGCCTGGAAGCCTATGCCTCGCGCACCGCTATCACCAAAGCCATCCTGGCCGAAATCCATCACGGGCGCAGTTCCATCCTGGCCGAGGACGCGCAACACCAGCTTAAAGAGGGTGAAACTATCATC
This sequence comes from Chloroflexota bacterium, assembly GCA_005882595.1. GTDB lineage: Bacteria > Chloroflexota > Ktedonobacteria > Ktedonobacterales > Ktedonobacteraceae > VBFM01. The sequence continues at coordinate 16,239 of VBFM01000035.1, read as the reverse complement.
CGTTCTGGTCTGCTGGCCTCTGCTATTGCACACAATGATGCCCTGGCCATTGAAATCGTCACGGAAGCTGCCGACTATCTTGGCTATGGCCTGGCATCAGTGATGAACTTCTATAACCCTGACTGCATCATCCTGGGTGGGGGCGTCATCGAAGCTATTGACCTGCTATTTGAGCGCGCCGTGCATCGCGCTCGCATCACAGCTCTGTCAGCGCCTGCCAGTAAAACCAAAATTATCCGCGCCAAACTGGGAGACTTTTCAGGCGTTGTTGGTGCCGCTTGTATGGGCGGGGAAGCAGCAGGCTATACCTTCCCGATGAAGTAGCGCCCTGCCAACCCGCCAGGCGGGGTTCTTTAGGATGTGGGTGTCCCCGCTTGTTCCCAAATCACCCTGAAAAATTGAGAGCCGGAAAAGGGGGAAGCCTACTTATGGCTGGAACACTACCGCGAATAGATGCCCAGGTCGAATTACGCACGGTCGAGCTGGCAGACGCCCCTGCGCTGCACCAGCTCGACTACAGCTTCGAAACGGACCGTATTTATACCCTGCACATGCATGATCACCTGGTGCAGGGCGACGGCCATACAAATATCCCAGGCCAGTCTTCCCTGGCTTTTGAGCTGCGCGAGATGCCCGTTGACTTGCCCCTCTATAAGGATTACCGCGAATACGAACATACCCTCGCGGAGGTCGAGGCCAAACTTGCCGGAGTGCATGGCGGCTATGTCGCCCTGGCTGATGGACAAATTGCCGGGGTGATACTGCTCAAGGTCGAGGAATGGCGATCGGTCGCGCGCATCGAGGATATCATCGTTGGTCGTCAATTTCGCCGCTACGGCATCGGTTCCCTGCTGCTCAATTGCGCCTCGGATTGGGCGCGCAATCGCGGCTGCTGGGCTATCCTCTTAGAGACGCAGAACGTCAATTTCCCCGCCATCCAGTTCTACCTGCGCAACGGACTACAAGTGTGGGGCATCAGTCAACACTTCTACCCGCCAGGCCCGGTAGAACATGAAGTCGCGATTTTTATGGGCAAGCTGCTGCATTAAGCTTATAACTCGCGTAATTGCTTCTGAAACAATCCGAACACTACCGCGATGCCCAGGACCGCGCCACTTATCGGAAAAATGATAGCGGGTCCCAGGCGTACCGCGATGGTGCCTACAATCGCCACTGAAAGGGGGTAGGAGCCAAACGAGGCGAACATGAACGCGCCCATGACACGTCCCAGGAGATGACGTGGAATGATCTGCTGAATGATGGTGATGAAAATGACGTTGGTCACGCTGTTGAAAATGCCCATTGCCGCCATACACACAATCGCGCCTGCCAGTCCTCCATACGGAATGAGCGCTACCGCGATGGCCTGGAGGATCGCCACTCCAAGGGCAAACGTTCCCCGGTGGGGTATGTTTCCCAGCATGCCTGTCACAATTCCGCCAAGCAAAGCCCCGGCGCCAAAGGCGGCCAGGATTGCGCCATAGCCGCCGGCGCCAGCCGCGAAAGGACCATGTGCCAGCGATGGTAAGGCTACCTCCAACAGCCCTCCAAAGGTGATATTGGCAAACAGCGAGACCAGGAATGCCGCTTGCATTACTTGCGAAGTCCGCACGAACTTCCAGAACGTCATCGGCTGCTCGGAAGCTTGCTTCTGCTGCTCTGCCTCCTCAGTGATTTCGATGGGTTGCTCATTTGGTACCAACTCAGCCATCGTTCTCATGCCCTCAGCGACAAGCTCTACTTGCGGTTCCTGAGAAGCCGCCTGCTGGGTGGATTGGGACCTCCCGCGAATAAGCACCAGCGAGAGCGCTGAGGCTACAAATGAGATCGCATCTATTACCAGCGCCGCCCCAGATTGCAATGTAGCGACTATCACTCCGCCAGTACCCGAACCAATCAAACTGGCAAGCTGGAGAGAGGATGTATTGAGAGCATTACCTGCCTGCAAATCCTTATCTTCCAGCACCTCTGGCAGCATTGCGGACGAGGCGGGCAGAAAAAGGCCCTCGAATGTCCCTAGAGGAATGGCTACCAGGAGTAATTGCCACAGCGCGGGATGACCTACCAGCGCGAGCACGGCCAGGATGCCAACCAGTACTGCGCGCACCGCATCGGCCAGCAACATCACCCTGCGGGGGCGCAGGCGATCGCTCAAAACGCCGCCGAGTAAGACGCTGCCTATACGCGGGATACCATACGCGCTGAGGATAATACCCAGTTCTTGTGCGCTGCCGCCGTTGGTCAGCACCAACCACGGCAGCGCGACGGCATAGAAGGCGTCTCCAATCGTAGAGATCAATTGCCCGCCAAAGAGAAGGCGGAAATTGCGCACTCGAAGCGGCGCGAGAAGGCCGCCCGCTCCGGCCTTTTGAGCGGGCTGTTCTTGTGAAGGAGATACAGGAGAAATTTCGTTTTGCAGAGTGTTTTGTTGTTCATCGGGCAGAAGTTTTTCAGTTGGTTCAGTTGGCAAAGACATAGAAGTTTCACTCCTCATTATTCATGAAATGTTGCTAAAACCTGTAGTGTCTGTCGATGAGCCAGTATGGTTAATTTATCGTCGCTAGTAAGATCGATGAGACGAGCGTGAATGACTTGCTGTCCCTTAAACTCTATTGAGGTACTCGGTTCAGTAATAAAGCGTGAATGCTGCTCGAAAAAAGTCATCACTGCGGGATGGACAATAAATGTACTCACTATATCCGATCCAAAAATTCCGCAGTTTGGACAATCTACCATCAGGTAAAAACGATCGGGTATAACAGGAGAGTCAAGTTCTCCAAATGGAAAAACCTGGGTATGCACCGGTGCTTTGCAGAAAACGCAAATTTTCTCTGTGATTGCTGTAGAGAAGAAAACTCCTGTAAGCTGCAATGTGCGTTTGAGAGCCGGACGAAATGAATGCAGGCCCTCCATTGAGACAAAGTTGAGGGTATTCGTCATATCAATGTCATAGCGATTCGAGCATTCTGGACAGCGCAGGCGTAGGCTAATTTGTCCATCGGGCTGCTGTTCAAAAATGCCGCGCATGCGATATTTGCCACAGAACCAGCACCACTGCCGCGTTTCGCGCCAGCCAGAAGATTGTTCCGGGTCAACCAGGCCAAATGCTTCCGCCTCCGCGCGTAGCTCGCCATTCAGTACCTGTCGCAGCAAGCGGCGCGCGCGGTGCAGACGCAGTTCGAGCGCGCCGATAGTCAATTGCAGTCGTTCCGCCGCTTCACGCTGTGGCAGTTCCGCCAGGTAACACAGTTCAATCAGTTCGCGAGTTTCACTCGGAAGATAGGCGAGTGCGCGATCCAGCAGCATCGCCATATCTCCGCGGTTCAATTCTTCAGCTGGATCAAGAGCCTGTGGATCAGGAATATCGTAAAAAGGGCCATCTTCAATCTCGTAAATGTCGTCTTGTTGCTTTGTAGAGAGTGATATATAGCGCGAGGAAGGTGAGTTTTGCGCGCGAGCATGTCTGCGACAGACATTGCGACAGATGCCGTCCAGCCATGCAGAAAAACGTTCAGCCGTATGCAGGTTGTCCAGGTGGCGCCATGCTTCCATCAAGGTTTCTTGCACGACATCATCAGCAACATCAGGTGTGATGCCGTTCATGCGTGCCAGCCGTAGCAGGCGTGGCCGCGCATCCGCCAGCAGCATATCAAGGTTCGTGATGAGTTGTGTGTGCTTACGCTGCTGGCAGATATTACAGGCGTCTATTGATTTACCATGATGGCACAGGATAGATGAAGAAGTGACTGTTGCCATAAAAAAATCTCCTTTCTGCTATCCTGTCGCAATATTGTTTTGATACCTTACGCGATTTTGTGGCGATTAATCAGAATGCAGCAAGAAGACGAGCGCGATACATAATTAAGGCAGCCAGTTGCACTCGCTACCTTTCCACACTGCTTGCCTCCTTATTCAATACTGTATCATCAAGGAGTCCTGGTACTATCGAGTGGATGACATGTTGGTGATCGAGAAAATAGGCCTGAGGCACATCTGTAATCTGATAGCTAGACCGCGCCTGGAAATGATCGTCAACGAGGATCAGGTAGGTCAGTTTCATCATTGCGTCCCGCGACCTAAACCACCGTCACTTCTTCCAGCTTGGGAAACAGCGGCGAAGGAGTAGGCAATTTCAACCCCCCTTCTACCTGCGTGGGATGCCAGCGCACCGAAGCAACATCACCCTCGAAACCGAGATAATGGTGTAGTTTCTGCGATGAGAACGGCAGGTAAGGCCAGAACAAGATATGCAGACCGCTCAATACCTGCAACATCACGTAAATGGTGGTGCCAGCCGCCTCGCGATCAACCTTGATCTGCTTCCAGGGTGCCTGCTCGTCCAGGTAGCGATTTGCCGCGCGCGCAACCGCCATCGCCGCGTTAATGCCATCCTTAAAGTGGCAATTGGCGATGTTATGCCCAACGAGCGTAAAGCCGCGATCCACCTCCGCCAGTATCTCGCGATCCGCTTCGTCCAGTGCCTGCGGGTGTGGCACGACGCCGCCGAACTTGCTCTGCAAGAAAGTCAAGGTGCGATGCACGGCGTTGCCGTAGGTGGCTACCAGTTCGTCATTGTTGCGGCGAATTAGTTCCTCGTAAGTGAAATCGGTATCGCGACCCTCGGGGGCCGTCACCGACAGGTAGTAGCGCAGCGTGTCCGCTCCGTATTGATCCAGCACATCCTTTGTCCAGATCACATTGCCCCGGCTGCTCGAAGCCTTTTGCCCGCTCATGGTCATGAACTCATTGGCGGGTACATCGTAGGGCAGGTTGCGGTTGCCGTAACCCATCAGCATTGCGGGCCAGATAATCGCGTGGAACGGGATATTATCCTTGCCGATGAAGTAGTACGACTTCACCGGGGGATCGGTCTGATCGGGTACCCACCAGGTTTTCCACGCCTCCGGTCTGCCCTGCCGCTCAGCCCATTCAACCGAGGCGGAGAAGTAGCCAATTACGGCATCAAACCAGACGTAGATGCGCTTGCTCTCATAGCCGTCCAGGGGGATAGGCACGCCCCAGTCAAGGTCGCGCGTGATTGCGCGCGGACGCAGGCCCTCTTTCAGCCAGTTCATGGCAAACCCCAGCGTATTGGTTCGCCAGAAATCTTTGCCCTCGGAAAGCCATTGCAGCAGCGGCTCCTGGAGCTTGGGCAGATCGAGGAAGAAATGCTCGGTCGGGCGAATCTCCAGCGCACTTTCTATGCTTCCACACAGACGGCAACGCGGTGAGATCAGGTCTACCGGATCGAGCGTGCGTCCACAATTATCGCACTGATCGCCGCGTGCAGAGGTGAAGCCGCAGTGCGGACAGGTACCTTCGACATAGCGGTCCGGCAGAAAACGGCGGTCGGTTGGGCAATAGGGCGACTCCATCGTATCCTTGAAGATATATCCCTTGTCGTAGAGCGTTAGAAAGAAATCTTGCGTTATACGATAGTGATTTTCTGTACCCGTCTCAGTGTATAAGTCCCAGGACATTCCCAGACGATCCCATACCTCGCAAATTTGTCGATGATAGCGCGCCACAAATTCACGTGGACTTACCCCCTCGCGCTCAGAATCAACCAGGATGGGAGTTCCGTGTTCATCGCTGCCGGAAACCATCAACACCTTGTTCCCTGCCAGGCGATGATAACGCGCAAATGTATCAGCAGGAAGATATGCCCCTACAATCTGGCCAACATGCGTCGAGCTTTTCGCATAGGGCCACGCCACACATACAAGGATATGTTCATTCATGTAATATTTGTCTCCCTCAAATGAAAGAGGTAAAAGCAACAGGATGTTCGTAACTGCGCCTATTATAACATGCTCGCACAAGCATCAATGCGCGTGTCTTCGCTGTGCTAGTGTTGCGATGGTGGGATAAGTAAGATATACTAAAGCAACCTGAGGAGCCTGGTATAGCTCCGCGCAAGTTGAATATAGAGGGAGGAAACTATGCCAACGCAAACATACTCCGACGTGATTGAATCCAATCCAAGCTATAGCGCAAAAAGGTATAAGGAACGCTTACCCTATGCTATCCTGACGCCAGCGATAGGAGGCCTGGCTTTAATCCTGTGTTTTTTTCTCCTACCCTGGTTTTCCATTGGATTATCACTGTCTTCCCCTAAGGTACCCAATGCCGGCTCTCTCATGAATGTCCCCGGCACCACTATCGCTGGTAGCGGCGTGTCTACTCGTGTTGACATTGAAAATAATGACGGTAGCGGTAGTCATAGTGTAGATGATTCTTTCTCTTTTCCGCTGCTCTGGGCGTTCCCGGTCGTGGGTGTGATCCAGCTTATTTTAGCGTTCCTTGTGTTTAAGGACAAATTACTGCCTTTCTGGTTGACGCTCTCCATTCGAGTGAGCTTTGGTCTCGCCTTGCTTCTTGAGATCATCTACTTTTTGGTTAGCTTCTTTGCGGCTTTCTCACAAATAAAAGGTGCTGGCGGTCAAATTGCGACCTTTCCCGGTGCGGGTCTCTGGATAAGTCTCTTGCTAACGCTTATCACCGGTATCATCTGCCTGATTATGCTTCCGGGCCTCGACTGGTATTGGAGTCTGGCGCGCAATGACCTGGCACGTGGTATTCGCATCAGCGAAGTGCAAGCAGACCTGGCCTCCAGAAGATCGGGTACTTCGTCCTGACTGTCGCGCTTGCTACATCCCGATGTAACGTGCATAGACCGAACGGGCGACCATCTCATCGTCTGTGCCTTTGATGATGGCGCGTGCATCGGGAAATACCGTCAGCTCGTATTCGTCAACGAGGAAACGCAGCAGGTAGGCATTATAAGAGACCTGCCCCACAGAACTCAGACGTTCAGCCAGGACTGGGAAATTAACTCTATCTCCCTTCCTGCTGCCGCGTACCTGTACAGCATTGCGCCCGCACAGACTGGTACTGTTCGTGCCGCTCAACGCATCGAGAAATTCATAGGAATGCTGACCGCAGGTGGGGCAATCTGGCTGGCGCGGTAGCTCGATGCGTTCGCTTGTATTCTCCCACACATCCATCCAGAACATAGCGCGGCTGACTTGCTCGCTACGCAGCAGCAGCTTGAGCGCTTCGGTCGAAGCGATACCGGCGATGGCGGCCACGATTCCATTCAAGATACCGGCCGTATCACAGGTCGCGGTTGTACCCGGCGCGGGCATTTCGGGAAAAATGCAGCGCAGGCAGGGTGTATCACCTGGAAGAATATTCATCGTCACCCCATAGGAAGCAATCACGCCGCTATAAATCCAGGGGCGCGCGAATTTTATGCACACATCATTGAGCAGGTAGCGGGTCTCAAAGTTGTCGGTCGCGTCTAGCACCAGCTCAACATCTTGTACCAGGGACTCAATCCCATCGGCGTTAATATCTTCTACCAGCGCTTCGATGGTCGTATCACTATTGATGCGGCGAAGTTTGTCTGCTGCAGCCACTGCTTTGGGAAGCCTGCGCGCGATATCATCCTCATCGAAGAGAATCTGGCGCTGCAGGTTATTGATCTCGATGTAATCACGGTCCGCGATCACCAGGCGCCCAATGCCAGCTCTGCAAAGATTATTGGCAAGCGAACTGCCCAGCGCGCCACATCCAATAATGGCTACAGATGCAGTTCGCAGCCGTTCCTGCCCCTCTTTTCCAATGGGCCTGAATAACGTCTGTCTTGAATAGCGGTCCAGGGCTGTTCTAGCTGGCATAGCAACATCTCCGTATATGTTTCTGACGTGAGTAGAATGTAAGTATAGATACTTGTATTGTAACATACAAGGCGCCGTTGTCTAAGAAAAGCTCTAGTGAAAAAGTGAACATCTGCCGATAATGAGAACGTAAGGTTTATCCTGGCAGGCGTTTAGGTAGTAGGCCCACAGATAGAGTGCAGGTAGTCTTCAGTTAGTCTGTAGGTAGTCTGTAAATAGTACTGCAAGCCTGCCAGGGCGTATTAGTTGGCAGTTGAAAAGAACTGTGTTACAATTCAGAAAGGCGACAGGTTCTTTGGAAAGTAGTATGTTGAAAGAGACGACCTATCGGTGCGGAGAGCCAATGAAAAAAGTCCTGGTGATCGACGATAATCCAACCATTGTAGAGCTCATCAAATATGCCGTGAACCTGCAGGGGGCATACAATGTTGTCGTCGCCTATGATGGCGTACAGGGCCTGGAGCGTGTCTATGCCGAGCAGCCCGATTGCGTGATTATCGACGTGAAAATGCCGCGCATGGATGGATATCAACTGGTGCGTTGTTTGCGTGGCGATGCGCGCACTATGAATATCCCGTTAATCATTCTGAGCGCCATGACCCGCGAACAGGATCAGATGACGGGCTTGCTCTCCGGTGTTGATGATTACCTCACCAAACCATTTAAGCCAAGTGCCTTGAATGCCGCCATTGAACGAGTATTGCGCCTCACTCCGGCGGACCGTCAGAGACGCATGGATCACCTGGTGCAGACACAGGCCGAGCGAGAGTAAAGCGTCGACGGTGAGCAGTGTACGGATTGCAGCAATTTCGCAAGTTATACATTCTTCTGGTAGATAGTGATCCGGGGGCCTGTTACAGGATACAGCAGGCTCTGGGCGAAGGCTTCGTCCTACGTAACGCTACATCACTGGCGGAAGCAAAACAGTGCCTTGCCGATTCCCTTCCTGATATGCTGATTAGCGAAGTCCGCATTGGCCAGGAAAGCGGGCTTGAACTCTGCCGCTTTGTACGCCTTACCCCATCTCTGCGCTTTCTCCCTGTTATGCTGTTGACCTCTCATGCCACACTGCAGGATAAAGTAGCGGGATTCGATGCAGGGGCCGATGATTACGTTGTGAAACCATACGATGCGCGCCATTTAGTGGCGCGCATCCGTTTACTGTCTCGCATGAAGCGTTTCGAACAAAATCCGGACTGACACTACCCTGGGAAGTGACAGGCCGCGTAATGATTAGGCTGCTTCTCCTCCAATGGTGGGATAACTTCGCGGCAAATGTCCTGCGCCTTCCAGCAACGGGGATGGAAGTTGCAGCCCGAAGGCGGATTCACAGGACTAGGTACATCGCCTTCCAGGATGATGCGTTTACGTTTTAACTCTTTTTCAGGATTGGGCACCGGGATAGCTGAGAGCAGCGCCTGCGTGTATGGGTGCTGGGGAGCATCGTACAGGTCCTCACTGATCGCCAGTTCCGCAATACGCCCCAGGTACATCACTGCCACGCG
>VBFM01000035.1:0-6885 GCA_005882595.1 Chloroflexota bacterium | reverse complement strand
TACGCTGGCGTTGACCGCCGCTAAACTCGTGCGCGAAGCGGTTCATAAAGAAAGGGTTGAGGCCGACCACTTCCAACATGTGCGCTACCTCATCCTTAATCTCCTTCGGGGTGCCCCGGTTAAAATTTTCCAGCGGCTCCGCGACTATTTGCCCAATCGTGAAACGTGGATTGAGCGAGCCGTAGGGGTCCTGGAAAACCATCTGCATTTCGGCACGTTTCAGGCGTATGTCGTTAGGGGAAAGCGTTGTCAATTCTACGCCATCAAGCTTGACAGTGCCTGCCGTTGGTTTAATGAGCTGTAAGACTGCGCGCCCCGTCGTAGATTTGCCACAGCCACTTTCTCCTACCAGGCCTAGCGTCTCACCGCGGCGAATAAAGAGGTCAACGCCATCGACCGCCTTGACATGCGCTACCGTACGATTCAGGAGGCCCCCTTTAATGGGAAAATGGACTTTCAGACCTTTGACATCGACCAGCGTGGTACTGTCTGTTTCCACCGCGGCCGCTTTCATTTCTTGTGCCATACTACTCTCTTTCCCCCTAATCTGGATAGAAACAGGCCGCTACTTGCTCGCCACGACCTACGGGCATCAATTCGGGTCGCTCCTGCCGGCATTTACTCTGCACCTTGGGGCAACGGGGAGCGTAGGGACAACCCACAGGCGGGTTCAGCAGATCGGGTGGTTGTCCGCCAATCGGCGTCAGTTTCACGCCGCGTTGATCATCTAAGCGCGGAATAGAGTGCAGCAGCCCCACCGTGTACGGGTGAGCGGGTGTCGCGAAAATCTGACCGACAGGTCCTGATTCGACTACATGTCCCGCGTACATCACATTCACAAACTCACACGTGCCTGCCACCACACCCAGATCATGGGTAATCAACATTACTGCCGTATCAAACTCTTTTGAAAGGCCCTTCATCAGTTCCAGAATTTGCGCCTGGATTGTCACATCGAGCGCAGTAGTCGGCTCGTCAGCAATCAGCAGTTTGGGGTTGCATGCCAGGGCAATGGCGATCATGACACGCTGGCGCATACCTCCGCTAAACTCATGTGGGTAGTTTTTGGCGCGCCGCTTGGCGTCGGGAATGCGCACAAGATCGAGCATTTCGACGGCACGTTTCCATGCCTGGTCTTTGCTTACATCTTTGCGGTGCCTGGACACCGTCTCCGCAATCTGAAAGCCAACGTTAAACACGGGATTCAGTGAGGTCATCGGATCCTGGAAGATCATCGAGATTTTACTGCCGCGTAGCTCAGTAAGCTCTTCCTGGTTCTTCTCTAAAATGTTCTCGCCGTTAAAGTTGATTTCGCCGCCAACAATTTTGCCTGGCGGATTCGCTACCAGCCGCATGATAGAGAGCGCGGTGACACTTTTGCCACAGCCGCTTTCTCCCACCACGCCTAACGTCTCACCTGGCTTGATGACAAACGAGACATCATCAACGGCCTTGACCACCCCGCCACGTGTGAAAAAGTAGGTCTTGAGGTTACTGACCTCAAGTAGATTTTCTGTCATTATCGTCACTCCGCTCACTTGTCTCAAACCAACCTGCCAACGCTGCTTCTCTTATTCCGAGTGGAAACGCACTTCGTGCTAGTGCTTCGCACTCATCCACTCGGAAAAGTAGTCCGCGTGCTACAGCTTCGCTGTCAGGCAGGCTGTAAGGACTCTGTCTTAAACCAACCTGCCAACGCACTGCGTGCTACAGCTTCGCTGTCAGGCAGGCTGTAAGGACTAATCTTTCGATCGAGGGTCAAAGGCGTCACGCAGGCCATCGCCCAGGAATGAGAACGCCAGCACAATGATGGTCAGCACGATGGAGGGCAGCAGTACCTCCCATGGGTGTACCTGGAGGTTGCCCCCGGATGATGCATCCGAAATCATCAAGCCAATACTGGAACCCGGCGGCTGTACGCCGAGGCCAAGCAGGCTCAATCCGGCCTCGCCGATGATGGTGCCAGAAATGTTCAGTGTAGAGGCGACCACCACAATGCTAAACAGGTTCGGAATGATATGGCGGGTGATGATTTTCAAATCACTGGTGCCGGAAGTGCGGGCCGCCTCGATAAATTGCTGTTCCTTGAGCTGCAGCGTTTGCCCACGCACATAGCGCGCCATCAGCGGCCAGGCAGTGAAAGCCAGGGCCAGCGATACCAGCAGGAGACGCGCGTTTCCATTAGGCCCGATAATGGGGATATTGCTGAATGCAGTATCAGCCTGTGTGCCAAAGATACCTGTGAGCAGGATGGCAAACAGCAGGCCGGGAAAGGCGAACATAATATCGGTGAAACGCGCCAGGAGCTGGTCGATCCAACCGCCGTAGAAACCTGCCAGCACCCCCACTGTGATGCCCAGCAGAATATCGACCACTTCCACCAGCAGGGCAACCGAGATCGAGACGAGCAGTCCCTGCATCAAGCGCGCAAACAGGTCGCGGCCAATGCCATCGGTGCCCAGCCAGTACTGCCCGGAGAAGAGTTCATCCTGGCGGTCCAGTTCCCCATGGAATGGGTTGTGGTACACCGCAGGTCCGATAGAGCCTTGGAAGGCGCTGTTGTAGGTGCCGCCAATGTGCTGGTAGATGAGAGGACCGATAATGGGGAGCAAGATGAAGAAGATAATCACCCCAAGGCTGACCATGGCGCGTTTATCACGCCGCAAGCGCCGTAACGATTCCTGGAAAGGCGTCAGGGTTTTTTTGGGCTTCACTCCGACAGGAACCTGCTCCTGGTCCGGCCCGATCACCTGGACGGTGCCGTTGTCCGTTATTTCTTTTTCGATAGTAAGCGGTGATAGAGTGGTGTCTGGAGACATTACCCCCGGAGAGGCAAGTTCGTCTTGATCTTTCGTATCCATTTCTAATACTTGCCTCCTATTCGGCCTTGATGCGTGGGTCTACGATGCTATAGAGGACGTCTGAGATCAGGTTTCCCACGACCACCGCTACCGCCAACAACACTGTCGTTGCCTGAATAACGGGGTAATCCCGGTTATTGATGGAGGTGATGGTTTGCTGGCCGATACCGGGAATGTTGAAAATCTGCTCGATGAAGAATGCGCCGGTTACCAGCAGGCCGATGGAGAGGCCAAAAACTGTGACCAGCGGGATCATTGCATTACGGAACGCGTGGCGGTAAACCACAGAGCGCTCGCGCATGCCTTTGGCGCGCGCTGTGCGTACATAGTCCTGGCGCAGCACCTCAAGCATACTGGTGCGTGCCAGGCGAGCAAAGAGCGCAGTACCAACTGCCGCGAACACCAGGATCGGAGCGAGCTTGACCTGGATCTCATTCCAACCATATTGCCCGACATTCCAGTTCCCGGCAGCAGCGACGGGCCAGGAGCCGCTGGTTGCATTATCGAGGTTCACAATAAGCACCTGGGCAAAGATAGCCAGGACGAACGATGGCAGCGCGAATAGAACCAGCATGGTACCCATATTGACGGTATCGACCCAGGTATTGGCTTTGAGCGCGGAGATGATACCTACGGGAATGCCTACCAGCAGCTGGATGAGCAGCGCCCAGAATGCGAGTTCAGTTGAAACTGGTACGCCGTCTCTGAGGATATTCCAGACGGGGTAGTTTTGCTGGTGGAACGAAAAGCCGAAGTCTAACCTGAACAGGTGGGAGAGGAAATTCCAGTACTGCTGGTACCAGGGGAGATTCAGCCCGTAGGCCTCTTTGAGATTGTTGTAAACCTGGGGGGTTACGTGGTTGCCCAGCAGTTCACGTATCGGATCTCCGGGAGCGAAATACCCTAAGATGAAGGTGATGAAGGTTACACCGATAATGACGAAGATCAGACCGATGAACCTCTTGACTAAGAATTGAACCATACTGTACCCTCTACTCTCTTAGTTGCGCTTGTAGTGATATCAGAGAATACTTCGATAGTTTTCTCTTACTCATGGTACATTTCTCATAATTAGCGCCTTGTCGTGGAGAACATCCTTGAACTGGCACGCTTCTTCATAGCATGTTCTCGTCCTTACTTGAAGGCAGACACTATGTACGGGGATGGACTTAATGATATTGTATTTGACGCTCTCACGCTTGTCAAGCACTGCATAAGGGTGGTTGCGTTTTTTATTGTATTCAGGAGAATGGGGGACAGCAATTAAGAGATTGCTGTCCCCCATTCTCCACGCATGCAAGAATGCTTTTGAGCGTTCTACATGCGCGGCAAGCCGCTTACGCTAGGATAACTTGGCGCAAGGCTGGTCGGTTGAGATGTAGATGTTGGCCCAGTCCTCAGGAGGAAGCACGGCCATGGCGTTCTGCACCACACCCTGAACACAGGGCTTTTGCAGTATGTTGATTTCCTGCTGTTCCATCGGGAACCAGGCGACGTAGTTTACTAGCTGCTGCTCGATGTTCCAGTAGGCCATTTCGCGCTGCGTTTTATCGGTGATCTTATCAGCCGCTTCCATCTGCTGCTGTACCATTTGCTGCGCCGCGGCATCGGGGCCATGATTCTGACCGAAGCTCATGCCGTTCTGGCTGGCGCCCTTGTCGAACTGGAGAGTCGTCCAGTCCTGCGGATCGGGGTAGTCGGCCAACCACGCGGGTCCGGTGTAGAACTGCAAGGGGTTGTTCGACCCCAGGCCTTCATCGGAGAACAGCTTGTTGATGTCGATGTCGTCGGTCTTGACACTGATGCCCAGCACGTTCTGCCACATCTGCTGCATGGCCGCGACTTCATTTCTGACGTCCTGTGCGCCGGCGCTGGAGTAGGTCAGCGTGACGGGCGGGAAGTTCGCCGCGCTCGCATATCCCTGGGCCTGTTCGCACGCTTTGAGATCATTTTGCGCCGCTGTCTGATTGCCTGCCGTGCTGGTCGTCCCATCCGGGCCTTTCAGATTCGGGTTATAGCCGTACTGTCCCTTTGGAACGATATGGTTGGTGGCGAGGAAGGAATTCTTCCAGACACTCTTGACGATCACGTCCTTGTTGATGGCCAGCGCGAAGGCCTGGCGGCAGGAGGTGACATCGAAGGGCTTCTGCAAGTAGTTCATCGTGTAGTAGTTGATCGCCAGGAACGGGGCATTAATGAAGTCGGCGCGATGGCGGTCGGTGTCCAGGTGGGAGGTCGGTATACCCGTCGAGTCGAGGCCGTTGACCTGATATACCTGGTAACCGGTGTCGAATGACTTGTAGAAGGGGTAGACCACCTTTGCCAGTTGCGGAGGCGTGCCAAAGTAGTTGGGGTTTGGCACGAAGACGATTTGCTTATTGTGCGTGTACTCCAACACCTTGAAGGGGCCGGCGCCGCCCTGACCGCCATTGTCGGCCAGGTGGTCGGTCCAGGCTTTGCCCCACTTCGTGACAACGCTCTTCTCGACTACCCACGAGGTCGGATAGACCAGCGATTCCAGGAAGAAGGCGACCGGGCTGGCCGCGACTACCTTGACGGTATTGTTATCGACGGCTACCAGGCTATCGCCGATAAGGGACTTGACGGTGCCGCCATTACGCGCGGTGGCGTCTTTGATGTAGCGCATGTAGTACGGCGCGGTGCCGGACTGGGTCTTTGGATCGAGGGCGCGGTCCATGCTGTAGACCACGTCTTGAGCAGTTAGCGGTGTGCCGTCGCTGAACTTCAGGTTCGGTTTCAGATTGAATGTCCAGGTGACGCCATCGCTGCCGACGCTGTAGGTCGAGCAGAGGACGCATTCCACCTCGAGCTTGTTATTCAACTGCAACATGCCGGTGAAGACCATGTCGATAGCAGCGGATGAAAACGCATCCGGCGCCAGCGCGGGGTCGAATGACAAAATATCGGATGTTCCGACCTCGGCGGCGCTGATAAGTACCTGCTGGGACTGCGCCGCTTTCGTATGTGTCGCCGACGTCGGGGTGGTGCCCGTAGTAGTCCCGCCGCCGCCGCAGGCAACGACGAGCATAGCCACCAGGGCCAGGAGGGTTGGAAGGAACCCTGCTTTGAGTTTCTTGCTTGGTCGCATGTGAAACTTCTCTCCTTAGAAATGTCTCAAGACAACAATTACTGTGACGTTTCTCCCTCTCGCAAATGAGAGATACTGCTAGTCAATGGCGTGTGGAACACTGGCTGCACTGCCGCTGAGGACGTCACTCCCTCGCTTCTTCTCAAAGAATAAGGTATGGCATAGGCCAGCTTGTCTAAACCCCTCCTTTCACAGAGCCTGTGACGCGTGGATAAGCGGCCTGGCCTGATTCCGCTCCGCGCTTGTCAGTGCCAGGTCGCCATGTACAGGCTTTGGTTTTCAGGCGCGGGTGCTTGCACGAAGACGCACACCTACAAGAGCCATGAAACATGGTAGGGTACAGGTGACGATTCTCCTCGCGTGAACGCGGGAGCTTCTACGGACTTTCACCGATGCTGCATCGCCTTACAGCCCTGAACCGCCTGCATGCACGCCAGGTTGCAAACGGTGGCATACTTGTACTACGTAAGGGTGTTTGTAAATCTCACAGGGGACTATCGCGTCTTTTTATTGCTCGAAAGAGGAGAGCGGCTCAATGCTGTACAATGTAGATGTTAGCCCAGTCATCAGGCGGGACGAAGCCCTGGGGATTAACGACCAGGCCTATAACATAAGGCTTGAGCAAGTAGACCTGCGCCCCCTGTTCCATGGGCAACCAGGCCACATCGTTTACTAGCTGTTGTTCAGCCTTCTGGTAGGATTGGAGCCGCTCTTGCGCGTGAAAATCAGCATCGGCTGCCTCCAACTGCTGCTGAGTTTTTTGCTGGAGCGCGGCATCGTTGGTGAAGTTTTGTCCATAGTTCATATTATTGTTCGGCACACCTGCATCAAACTGTCGCGTCAGCCAATCCTGAGGATCGGGATACTCCGCGGCCCACGTCAATCCCCACATTTGCAATCCTTGTGCATTGTTCG
>VBFM01000034.1:0-315 GCA_005882595.1 Chloroflexota bacterium | reverse complement strand
GGTTCGGATTATAGCCGGGCATACCCTGGGGAATGATATGGTTGGAGGGAAGGATGGTCCCATGCCAGACCGTATTGCTAATAGCGGTTTTGTCGAGGGCGAGGGCGAATGCCTGGCGTATCGAAATGTTGTCGAATGGCTTGACCAGGTAGTTCATGGTGTAGTAGTTCGTCCACAACTGCGGCACAAAGTGGAAATCAGGGCGTTGTTTATCGCTAGCAAATGTTACCACCGGCACTCCGGTAGCATCGACACTGCCTGCCTGATATGCCGAGTACGCGGCTGCCTCCTGTGGATAGAAAGGGAAGACCACCT
>VBFM01000033.1:11719-13380 GCA_005882595.1 Chloroflexota bacterium | reverse complement strand
GAAGCGGCCACACCCGCGATAGCATAATCGCCAACTTTACGCTCGAGTTTGAAATACGCGCCACCACTACGCTCAGCGGGAGTGGGAATGCGAATCTCTGTCAGGATCTCGTTGGGTTGAAGTGTCGTCTCAAAAGGAGAGTCGGTGAAGAATGCATCGATGGGGATAACGCGCTGGCCACCAGCTCCCTCGGCGACGACACGCGCTCCCAGCGCCAGCATAGTCGCGGGATGATCGTTAGCGGGATCGGCGTGAGCAAGATTGCCCCCGACCGTGCCCCAGTTGCGCACCACGGGATCGGCCACACCTTTAGAGGTATCGCGCAAGATAGGATAGCGATTGCGGATGAGGGAAGAAGTTTCCAATTCCGCTTCGCGCGTCAACGCGCCGAGATGCAGCGCGCCGTCCGCCTCTCGAATGTACTCCAGTTCAGAAATACGAAGAATATCGATGAGGAGCGATGGGGCGGCAAGACGGAAACGCAAGAGGGGAATGAGGCTCTGGCCTCCCGCCAGGATTTTGGCTTCGTCGCTATGTTGTTGTAAGAGGGCAACAGCTTCGGGAATGCTGTTTGCCGCTACGTAATCGAAGGAGCTGGGGATCAAAGTTTCACCTCCCCTTTGTTGAGGCGCAACCCTTGCGCTTCATCAAGAAACGAGCGAAACCACCGGCGAGTTTGCCGCGGGAGAATTTCCTGGCAATTACCGGTGTTACCATTCAAATGGTTTGAGTCTTGTAGTCTCCGTACAAAGTATACGTTGTAGCTGCCGCTTTGTCAAGTATTTATATTATCTCATCTACTATTTATATGAAATAAAAAATATTTTACTATAGAGAAGATGCTACTCATATGAAATAAAAAATATTTTACTATAGAGAAGATGCTAAGAGAACATTGCACCCCCTCTTGCAGGCAGACCCATGGTGGATGTGTAATTTGCGGAGAGGGCTGACTCCCTGGTGGGTGTGCTGCCCTGGAGGCTGGTCGTCAGGAGAAGAGTGTGCAGGAGCACACTCACGAGGTATACTTCAATTTTCCCCTGCTTTGTTGTGTCAAGAGGGAGAAAGGGGATGTATCGCTTGGATATGCTCCCGTAACGTTTGCAGATACTCTTGTCCCATGCGTTCATGATCCTCGAGTGCCTGGTGATAGTCTTCCAGCACCTGGTTTTGGTCTTGCAGTCGGTCGGTACCGGTGGGTCATCAAAGTGTCGTAGAGCGTTTCCAACAGGTTATGATGCTCCACCAACGCGTGGTAGCGGTTTTGCAATTGTGTATGATGGTCCATAAAGAGCTGGTATTGTTCCTCTAGCTGTTGAAAATATGGTTGCAAGGCTTCGACATCACTGTATTGTGGTGTGGATGGTTGAGTAGGTTCTTCCATAACTGCCCTTCGCTTTCTTTCGCAGAGTTCACACTCAATGTATCGCTTCTTCAGCATTATACCATGAACACCAGCAAAGACCCTCCACTAACTTCCCCCTTGTCCGGTTGCCAGTCCAAAGAAGAACAGGGCGGAACCGGCGATCAATACCAGTGCGGTCACGGCCAGGAAGAAGTTGGTCAGCCAGCCAAGCTTGTGTTCTCCCATAATCTTGCGGCTATTGCCGATTGCCATGAGATACATGACCATGATCGGCGCGAGCACACCTGTGAATACA
>VBFM01000033.1:0-11506 GCA_005882595.1 Chloroflexota bacterium | reverse complement strand
TAATGGTCCCAGGGAGTTGGCTGCATCCAGTGCTGTCAGGATGGATTGATGGTGAACAAACAGGGTTGAGGCAGTTGTAATAATGACGAAGTACGAAACGAGATTGCCGCCAATAGTGCCGCTGGCAACGTCAATGCTTGCCTCACGAAATTGTTGCTTCATCGTCCCCATGCGCTTTTCCTCTATCTCCGCTCGCATTTGCCAGTACATGCTGTAGGGAGAAATCGCACTGATAGCGGCAAAATTGAAGTTGATCTGTGGCACAAAAGAGCTGATGAGCACCGTCTTCCAGTCGGCGCCAGAAACAAAGGCAGTAATAATATAGGTGATAAAGGCCGCGCTCATCACAATGAAGATTTTCTTCATGAAGTTAAAATTGCTGAAGACCGTGATATACCACAGAAAAAGAGCGGCGGGAATAACAAACCAGACCCAGGAGATGCCGGTAATCAATTCAAAGCCGCTGCCAATGGCGACCAGGTTGCCCGCGATCAGCGCGACGTTGGTGATAATCAGAATAAGCGCAGCGAGTACAGCTACCCAGCGGCTATAATGCGCCCGCAGGATAGCATCCAGTCCCACCCTGGTAGTGCGGCCAATTTTCGAGCAGGAATATTCAACCGCCTGGTACATAGGCGTGGTAAGCACCATCAACCATAGCTGGCCGTAGCCTGCCGTTGCACCATTGATGGCATAGGAGGTGACGGCTGTGGCGTCATTACCCGACATACCGGCCAGAAAGCCCGGACCAATATTCTGAAGAAGCTGCGAAATACGGGGATGCCTGGCGTGTTCCTGGTGACTTTCCTGTTCCTCTTTCTTTGCATCCTCTGAAGGCTGAGGCTGCTTCCTCTCTTCTTGCTTGCTCTCAGCTTCAAGCGCCTCTAAGCCCTCGGCAGTTGGCATAGCCTCCTGTATCTCGGCGAGGATATCTCCCTCTTCTATGTCAGAGAGGATATCCAGGCCACGCTTTGCGAGTTCTTGCTCATCTTCCAGGTTTGTCTTGATGACAACTTCTCCAGAGCCATGCTTGTCCTCCGGTTCCTGCTTCACCTCTTTGATGCGGGTGGCGGGTACCAGGATCATTTTCTTGAAAAGCAGCCCCTTGCTGACGACCAGGTATTTGACCTGACCTTGCTCATCCCGAAGAACATGGGTTACCCGAGGCTTGCTCATATCGCTTTCGCCCAACTCATGTGCGGTATCCTCAACCTGCATGCCAGGTTGTATCTTGTTCAAATCCGGCTTTTGCCTTTTTGTACTATCTTGATCATGCTCTTGAGCCATAATAGAGGCCTTTCTTAGGAAGGAACTGTTCACATCAGCGAGCCTCAATACCCCTGGCTTGACATTGCTGTGACCTTCCCTGAGAAGCGGCGGTAGGTGATGGTGAAGTAGATCACCGCCAGCACGATGCCTATACTCCACCAGATCAGGCCAACCGTCAGGCCGTATTGCGAGGCCGAGGCGTTGTTGATGGTCAGGCTGTTGGCCCGGTTGACGGCGGGCAAGACGATAGGATACAGGCTGAAGGCTGCGCTGGACAGCATCCCCAGCAAAAACGTGCCGGACGAGAGCAGGGCGGGCAGATCGCGCTTCAGCAAATTGAAGAAGCCCGCACCTAGCAGGCCCAGCAACGCAATGAGCGGGAAAATGATGCCCCAGGGGCGCTGGGTGAAGCTCATATAGACCTGTGGCTGCACGTAGAATGTGGCGATGCTGGCGAGGATCGCCAGGGGGATGGTGACCAGCCAGCCGGCGCGCGAGATGCGTCGTGCGCGCTCGTTCAGCGTACCCTCCGTCTTGACGGCGATATAGTTCGCGCCGTGCGTCAACAGCACGACGAAGGCCAGCAAACCAATCAAGATAGTATACCAGTCCAGGATGCCGGGATTGGCGCTAAACGGGTTGAAGTCCGTCCACAGGGCCTCGAAGAAGTAGCCCTGCGCATTGAGCGGCACTCCGCGTATCACGTTGCCCAGGGCCGCTCCATAGAAGATGGCCAGCAGCGAGCTGCCGAGAAAGAACATGCCATCCCAGAACGAGAACCAGACCGGGTTGGAGATGTGCGAGCGTAGTTCGATCGAGACGCCGCGCACCATCAGCAGCCACAGCACGATGATCAACGGCAGGTAGAAGCCGCTAAAGCTGGAGGCGTAAAGGAGCGGGAAGGTGAAAAACATCGTGGCGCCCGCCGCGATCAGCCAGACTTCGTTGCCGTCCCACACCGGCCCGATGGCGAGCAGGTTGAGGCGCCGCTCGCTGTCGGTGCGGGCTGCGACCAGGTGAATGATACCGGCTCCCAGGTCGAAGCCATCCAGTAACACATACATGACCAGCGTAAACGCGACCAGGATAAACCACAGTGTTGGCATCTTACCCTTCCTTTCTCAGGCGTTCTCGCCTATCAGGCCGAGATCTTCCGATTCTTCTGGCTTCTCCACTTCCGCTGTGTGTGCTGTCGGGCCTCGCAACGCTTCGAAGACCACCAGCATGACGTAGAGCAAGCCGAGCAGGAGGTACATGCCCGCGAAGCCTAGCAGCGTGAAGAGAACATTGCCCGTCGAGAGTATGGGGGACGAGCCATGCACGGTGCGCAGCAGCCCGAAGGCGACCCAGGGTTGGCGACCAAGTTCCGTTGTGTACCAGCCCGCAGTGTTGGCGATAAACGGGAAGGGCGTCGCCAGCATNATCCAGCGTGTCGAGAAGAGCCTGCGCCGCCAGAGCAAAAGCGCCGCCAGACCCATAATGGCGAGAAAGATCGTGCCCAGGCCGACCATGATGTGATAGCTATAGTAGGTCATATCGATGGTGTCGGGGCGCTGATCCGCCGGGAAGTCGTCGAGGCCCTTGACGACTGCCTCCCAGCGCCGGTAGGTCAGGAAGCTCAAGACGTTGGGCACGATAATGGGGTTATCGATGGTGCCGGTGTTCGTGTTCGGCTGGCCGATGATCACAATGCCCGCCCCGCTTTCCGTATGGAACAGGCCCTCCATCGCGGCCAATTTGGTAGGTTGATATCGAGTGACCTGCTGCCCCTCCAAATCGCCGCTGGGGTAGAGCTGGAAGATGCTGGCTAGCAAGCCGACGATCACGCCCAGCGTCACGAACATACGGCCATGGTCGATGTTGCGCTTAGCCAGCAGGTAAAAAGCTCCCAGCCCGGTCATCATGAACGCGGCGGTGATAACGGCCCCACTCATCGTGTGCAAGTATTGCGGCAAAATCCAGGGAGTGGTAATAACCGCTCCCAGGTTGGNAGGCGGCCATTGGCAACGGTGTAGCCCACCGGGTGCTGCATCCAGGCGCTGGAGGCGATGATGAAGAAGCCAGATGCCCACGTGCCGAGCCAGACCATGATCGCCGAGAACAGGTGCCATTTCTGACCGAACGCCTGCTCGCCGAAGAGGAAGAGGCGCAGGAAGGCCGACTCCAGGAAGAAGGCGAAAGCGCCCTCCATCGCCAGCGTCTGCGCAATGATATTGCCCGCGTAGGACGAGAACAGCGCCCAGTTGGTGCCGAACTGGAATTCCATCGGAATGCCCGTGACCACGCCCATGATAAAGGTGATAGCGAAGATCTTGCCCCAGAAATGCACGGCGCTATTGTAGCGTTCGTCCTTGCGCACCAGGTACAGTATCTTGAGGATCACCAGAAGCAGCGCCAGCCCCATGGTGAGCTGCGGGAACAGGTAGTGATATGCTGCCGTAAAAGCGAATTGTATTCGTGAAAAGATCGTTGATGTATCCATATGCACTCTTGCTCCTTTCGTCTTGCCAACAGCTAGTTCAAGAGAGGGTGAGCACTCCCTGTTGTACGTCAAACAGTTGCCGGTAAAGCCCCTCTACTGCGAGCAACTCCTCATGGGTACCACGTTCGACGATGCTCCCACGTTCCAGCACCAGGATCTCGTGCATGCGCTCCATCCCCAGCAGGCGATGCGTGATGTGTAGAGTGGTACGCCCCAGCGTGAGTTCGTCCAGGGCATCCAGCAGTGCGCGCTCGGTCAAGGCATCAAGGTTGGCGGTGGCTTCGTCGAGAATGAGGATGGGCGCGTTTTTCAGGAATGCGCGGGCAATCGCCAGGCGCTGGCGTTCGCCGCCGGACATCTGCAGCCCCAGCTCACCGACCCGGGTTTTGAGTCCCTGGGGAAGCTGGCGCACAAACTCGGTGAGCTGTGCCTGTTCCACGGCTGCCTCAATCTCCGCCTCTCCGGCTTGGGGCCGCGCCAGCAGCAGATTGGCGCGCAGCGTGTCGTTGAAGATGTAGGTATCCTGGGCGACGACACCGACCAGTTCGCGCAGCTCGCGCAGGTTGTAGGGGCGAATGTCCTGCCCGTTCAGACAAATGATGCCGCTCGTCGGGTCCCGGAAGCGCAGTGCGAGGCGAACCAGCGTACTTTTGCCCGCACCGCTGGGACCGACAATAGCTACGCGCAGGCCCTGGCGCAGTTCGAAACTGATATCGCTGAGAACCTCACGTTCGCCAGGAAGGTAGGTGAAATGGACCTGCTCGAATGATAAGGTATAGCCGCCGGGATTCACCTGAACAGGTTGGGGCGTGTCGCTCTCGACCACGGGCGGCGGCGCATCGGTCACAGCGAAGACGCGCTCGGCAGCAGTCAGCGAGTGCCCCAACCCCTGGAAGGCCGGGGCAAGCGGCTGCACCGCCTCGAAGCTCGCCAGGATCAGCAGGCCGATTACGCCCAGGTAGACGCCGTCGATGTAACGCGTCGCCACCATAGGGATCGCCAGGATAATGAGCACCCACATGGCAGTGTTCATCAACAGGTCGCCCAGCGCGCTCTGTAATCCCGTGATCGTTGCCATGCGGCGCTGCACGCGGCCCAGCGCGCAGTCGCAGGCAGCCAGTCCCTCAAGCTGGGCCTGGCTGCGCCCGAAGGCCAGCACGTCCTGGATGCCCTGCAGGCCGTCGACCACCTGCGTGTTCAGCGCGGCGCGCGCGGCTACCTGCTGTTTGCCCAGGCCACGCGAGAGCCACGCCGAGAGGCATGGCACGCCGAGTCCCGCGGTGGCCAGAAAAGCGAGCGCGACCCAGGCCAGCTCTGGGCTAAAAATAGAAAAGATGCCAAAGGTGAAGAGGCTGATCACCAGGGCGACGACCATCGGCGAGACGACGCGCAGGTAAACGTTCTGAAGATCCTCGATATCGGCCACAAGGCGTGCCAGCAGATCGCCGCTGCGGTGGACCAGCAGGTGCGCCGGGGCCTGCGGTTCGATACGTTTGTAAGCCCATACACGCAGGTGGGCCAGCAGGCGCAGGGTCGTGTTGTGTGAGACCAGTCGCTCGACATAGCGCGAGGTGGCGCGCACGATGCCCATCGTTTGCACCAGGTAGATTGGGATGCTGAGCAAGACCAGCAACGGGCCGAGCGCCGCGGCTGCGATGAGGTAAGCCGCCATACCGAACAGGCTGATGCTGCTAACCAGCATCACGCTGCCAAGGAGAATCGCCAGAGCGATTCTCCAGCGTAACGGCGACAAGAACGCAAGCAGGCGTGTGAACGTTTTCATAGCTACCTTTCAATCTGCTGATGCGTAAGCACTACTATGGGGCGCCGTATGCCTTTCAATACTGCCTTCGGACACTTCCGATGTGCTGACCGCGCCCAGTAGGCGGGCATGTGCGCTCAGGGTTAATGCATCCCGCGTATCAGCTTCGATGATTCGCCCATCTTCCAGCACGACGATGCGGTCGGCCAGGGCGATGGTGTTGTAGCGATGCGCGATCACCAGCACGGTGCGGTCACGCATCAGGCTGGTGAGCGACTGCCGGATGCGCGCCTCGCTGTCAGGATCAAGGCAGGATGTTGGCTCGTCCAGGATCAAGATAGGTGTGTTTTTCAGGATGGCACGGGCGATAGCGACGCGCTGCGCCTGCCCAGCGCTAAGCTGCATTCCTTGCTCGCCTACCTGGGTGTCGAAACCGCGCGGCAGTTCGTCGATGAGGGCCGTCACTCCCGCCAACGTCGCCGCGTGCGTGATCTCGTCATCACTGGCTTCCGGCCGGGCCAGGCGGATGTTCTCGCGCACCGTGCCGTAGAAGAGATAGGGCCGCTGCGGAACGAGGGCTACGTACTCCCGCCACCTATGCGGCGAGAGTGCAGTGATGGGCACGCCGTTTGCGCGAATCGTCCCGCTTGTGGCATCCATAAAGCGCATGAGCAGGTTGACCAGTGTACTTTTGCCTGCGCCGCTGCGCCCGACAAGAGCAGTGCAGGTGTTGGCCGCAAGCTGCAGGCTGACACCATCCAGCGCCGGTTGCTCCTTCCTGGGGTATGTATAGCTGAGCGCGCTGATGTCAATGGTGATTGGCCCTGTCGGAAAGGATTCCTCAACCACCGGCTCTACGCCTGTAGCTAACGGCGTTTCCAGAATCTCGAAGATACGCTTCGCCGACGCCGCGCCTTCCATGGCGGCGTGACGCTGCACGCCAAGTTCCTGCAATGGGCGGTAAAACTCCGGCGTCAGGAGCAAGATGAAGAAGGCGCTATCAAAGCTGATGCCGTTATTGAGCAGGCGCACGCCCAGCATTGTGGCGATGACGCCAATAGCTGTCAACGTCATAAATTCCAGCACAGCTCCCGAAAGGAAAGCGTAGCGCAGCACCTGCAAGGTTTTGTCGCGAAAGCGGTCGCTGATGAGAGCGATGCGCTCCTGCTGCGCCTGGCTGCGGCCGAACACCTTCAGCGTTGTCAGCCCCTGCATCACATCCAGGAAGTGGGCGCTCATGAGCGAAAGCGTAGCCCATTGTGCCCGGGTGCGCTTCGAAGTGTTGCTACCCACCAGCGCCATGAGCAGCGGGATAACCGGCCCGGTGAAGAGCAGCAGTACGGCGCTGAACCAATCAACCGGTAAGATCACGACGATGATGAGCAGGGGGACAACTACGCTCAACACAAGCTGCGGCAGGTAGCGACCGATATAGGCGTCCAGCCGCTCGATCCCCTCGGAAATAACGGCAGCCAGTTCGCCGGTGCGTTCGCCCGAGCTCCAGGCTGGTCCAAGCTGCAGCAAGTGCGCGAAGACGCGCTCCCGCAGCGACGACTTGAGGCGGATTGCCGCCCGCTGTGCGGTAACCTCGCGTCCCCAGAGCAGAGATGCTCGTAGAGTAAGCGCTCCCATGAGCAGGGCAAGTGGCACAAGAACTTGCGCAAGGCCTCTGTGCAACAGGAAGACCGCGTTGACGATCTCGCTCAGCAAAGCTATTTGAGCAATGGTGGCAATAGCTCCCAGCATGCCCAGTACAATGGTGAGCGCCAGCATGCTGCGCGATGCTTTGATGTATGCAAGTAGTTTTTTATGCATGCGTCTCTGCCATGAGCGCCGTGCGCAGTCGGGGCAGTGAGCGATAAAAGTAGGCCTTCACTGTGGGCACCGACATCTCGAGTATGCGCCCGATCTCTGAGAAGGTGAGGTCCCTGGAATAGCGCAGGTGCACAATTGAGCGAGATTTCGGAGAGAGCGCGAACAAGGCTCTTTGAAACCTGCATTGCAGGTCAAATTGCTCCGCCATCTCCTCGGGCAGCGGATGAGGATCCGGTATGAACTCCAGCGGTGACGGTTCCTCCTCGCTGCGTTCGCGTTCTAACGTAGAGAAGTAGACCATGCGCCTGCGCTGTTTCATGCGTAGCTCATCCAGGCAGCGATTGCGCGCGACCTGAAACAGCCACCCTTTGGGGGATGTATCCGTTCTCAGTGTTGCCAGTGAAGTATAAAGTTTGAGGAAGACGAACTGCAGCACATCATAGGCCTGATCATCGTCGTTGAGAAACCTCTGGATATGGCGAAGCAATGGGTCATGGTATCGATCCACCAGAGCCTCGAAGGCGCGCTCGTTGCCTGCACGGGCCTGTTCTAACAGGACACTATCAGGATCTCTTGCTATCGGCGGCGCATAGCGCTGCTGTACGTATCGCATCTTCTCTTGCCTTTCTAGTCCTCCTGTGAGCACCAATATGCTTGTCATCTGGATGCGCCTTACACCTCAACATCGGCAATAGACTCCCGTATCCAGGTGGGACGATAGGGGAAGCGCTCTGCCTGCTCGCGCGTGGTGACCCCGCTGAGCACCAGGATAGTGCGCAGGCCGCTCTCGATCCCAGCAACGATATCGGTATCCATGCGATCCCCGATGATCGCGGAGTCCTCCGAATGAGCCTCGATGGTGTGCAGGGCCGTGCGCATCATCAGCGGGTTCGGTTTGCCGATGAAATAAGGCTTAATGCCGGTAGCTGCGCTGATCAAGGCGGCTACCGCGCCGGTCGCCGGGACGATTCCACCCTCGCCAGGTCCCATCACATCAGGGTTGGTGGCAATGAAACGCGCTCCGGCATGCACGAAACGGATGGCGCGGGTGATGCGCTCAAAGCTATACGTGGTCGTCTCGCCCAGTACCACGTACTCCGGCTCCTGTTCGGTCAGCACGTAGCCGATGTCATGCAGCGCCGTCGTCAGCCCGGACTCCCCAACGGCGTACGCCCGCCCTCCCGGTCGCTGCGCCTGTAGGAACTGCGCGGTCGCCAGCGCTGAGGTGAAGATGGCCTCCGCCGGTACGTCCAGTCCCAGATAGGACAGGCGCACCTGCAGGTCGCGCGGAATGTAGCGGGAGTTGTTGGTCAGAATCAAGAACGGAATCCCCTGCGCTCGCAGGCGTTGCACAAACTCTGCCGCTCCAGGAATGAGTGCTACACCCCGCAGGAGCACCCCATCCATATCGATCAGGTAATGTTTGACTCCTTCCATTTACGTCGCTCCGTTGCCTGTTGTACGCCTGGTATCCATACGTTATGCCCCTGGTCGAACGACCAGTAACGGGAAAGGCGAAATGTGCAGGATCCGTTCGGTCACACTTCCCACCCAGTGCTGCAGTCCGCTTTGCCCGTGGGTGGTCATGGCAATCGCATCACAGCCTCCGAACGCCTCAACTCCTTCGCTGTTTCTGATATTCTCGGCTACTCGCAGGATTCCCTGTTCAATATCCTCGTCAATAATCACCGATGAGGTGATCTCGAGGTTGAGATCGGCTATGACCGGGTACTCGGACCTGTCCCGGAGGTGATTTATCACTGTATGCAAATACTCTCTGGCCATGTTCAGAGCAGCTCGCGTGTCCTCAGCGTTGTGAGCCGTACCGGTTGGTCCATGAGTATTGTGAACAGGTTGGACGACGTGGGTCAGATGCAGGGCTCCCCGTCCAGGAGCAGCCAGGTACGCTGCAAGATAGGCCGCTGGCACGAGCGCCGCTTTGGCATAGTCTGAGCCGTCTAGCGGAACGAGGACGCGCAGGGGCGGCTCGCCGGGATGTCGCTGGGCCGGAATAGAACCGCCTTCACGCAGGATCAGCACGGGGACCTGCGAATAGCGGGCCAGGTTGTTGGCGACAGAGCCAAGCAGCCACCAGTGTTTGACCCCGGTGTAGCCGTGACTGCACATGACAATGATATCTGCGTGCTCGTCGGCTGCGACAGCCAGAAGGCTGGAGGAGACGAGACCAACGAGAACCCTGGTTTGAACGGGGATGCCGGTCAGAAGTTCGGACTCAGCCACCCCTCTCAGATAGCTCTCGGCCAGGGCCCGGTCTGCCACTCCAACTGTTTGAGTAAGAATTGGCTTGTGAGCAGTGGGCAAATGTGCAGGCTCGGTGCTGACCACGCGCACCAGGAAGATGGAACCACCCGAGGCACGAGCCAGGCGCGCCGCGATCGGAAGCGCTTGCTCGGCTCTCCCGGAGCCATCCAGAGGGACTAAAATTCGTTTGAACATGTCTATGCTCCTCGAGTGATATTTCAATAGAGGTATCGTGTGGGTACGCCTACAATATCCAAGTTACAGACCATGACCGAAGAATAGGCTGGCTCACTCGGTCATGGTCCATGGCATATCACGCTGCTGCCGCCTCCTCCACATACGAGAGCGGCCGGGCAATACGCTCCAGCGACTGCCGTTCCGCCTTGACCCCAAAGAAGATCTCGACGACGCCTGCGGCTACCATCAACGCAGCGCCAACCAGATACCCGTAGAAGACATTCACGGGTTTCC
Organism: Chloroflexota bacterium; assembly: GCA_005882595.1. GTDB lineage: Bacteria > Chloroflexota > Ktedonobacteria > Ktedonobacterales > Ktedonobacteraceae > VBFM01. Next base: position 1,445 of record VBFM01000033.1, on the reverse strand, counting down.
CAGACTGGATCAGCGCTCCAAACACTACTGGAGACAGCGCAGCGGCCCCCGTGCCAATTGAGTAGAAGAGAGCGATGGCCTGGGCGCGGATCTCCAGCGGGAAGACCTCGCTCACCGTCAGGTAGGCTGAACTGGCGCCAGCTGAGGCGAAGAAGAAGATGATCGACCAGCAGATGGTCTGCGTCGTCGCATTGAGTAAGCCCTGCAGGAACAGCCAGCCTGTGATGGCCAGCAGGACGCCAGAGATGATATAGGTGAAACTGATCATCTGTCGACGACCAATCGTATCAAACAGGCGCCCAATGGTTAGCGGCCCAAGGATATTACCAATGGCGAACGGGATCAGGTACCACCCAACACTACTGTTGGGGATGTGATAGAAGGCGGTGAGCACCAGGCCGTAGGTGAAAAAGATCGCGTTATAGAGGAAAGCCTGGCCCACCATGAGCGAGAACCCTAGCAGAGAACGCGTGGGATACTGTTGCAATATGGTGTGAGCGACCTGGCGGTAGCTTACTGTGCCGACCGGGCGAATCAAAATGGGTCCCTCTGGCTCCGGCAAGGACGTGAGATGTTCCTCCCTCTTGACCTCTTCCTCAATACTGCTGACGACCCGCTCCGCCTCGTCGAAGCGGCCATGGATCATCAGCCAACGTGGGCTCTCGGGCAGATTGCGCCTCACGAGCAGGACCGCCACCCCAAGCACGGCGCCCATGCCAAACGCCAGCCGCCAGCCGATGTCCACGGGGAACAGGTGCGGGTTGAGCAGAACTGTCGTCAAGACGGCGCCGACTGCCGTACCAACCCACCAGCTGCCGTTGATGGCCAGGTCCACATGGCCGCGAACTCGCGCCGGGATCAGCTCGTCAATGGCGGAGTTTATAGCTGCATACTCCCCACCGATTCCCGTGCCCGTCAGGAAGCGGCAGGCGGCGAACCAGATGAAGTTGGGAGAGAAGGCCGTGGCGACGGTAGCCAGGAGGTAGACGAGCAAGGTAATCATAAAGAGCTTCTTACGCCCAAACTTGTCGGTCATGCGGGCGAAGAACAACGCGCCTAGTACTGCACCGATCAGGTAGGCTGTGCCGGCGCCCGAGACCTGCACGTCGGAAAGGTGCAGCGTACGCGAGTCTGTGAGCACAGCGGCAATAGAACCGATGATGGTGACCTCAAGGCCATCGAGAATCCAGGTAATGCCAAGCGAAATGACAACCAGCCAGTGCCACCGGCTCCAGGGGAGACGATCTAGCCTGGCGGGGATATCGGTCCTCACCGCTTTCGTGTTGAGCCCGATGTTACTACTCTTACGTTCCATGGCTCCAGGCCTCCTTTGTATCTTTCCAGGCTGCTCGAACTAAATGAGTCTTCCGAACTACCTGCGTCCCACGAAAAAAGCCGACTCCCTGCGTCTGGTCTGAGCGCGTAGCGCTAGACGCGAAGCGTCG
>VBFM01000032.1:0-8230 GCA_005882595.1 Chloroflexota bacterium | reverse complement strand
GCTGGTCCTGTCATATGCCGCGAAGAGGTTGCGATTCAGGAAAGGGATACCGAAGAATCGCTACATGAACGTTTGAAGGCGCTGGAACACCGGTTGATTGTGAAGGCGGTGAGGAAACTTGCTTTCTGATTCAACTCCCAGCAATAGAAAGACCATAGTCATTGGTGGCATTATGGTTGATTGACTCGCGGCGAATTCTTCCTTCTGCGACATAGCGACGTAAAGCGGGGACGGCCCGGGCTATAGCCGTTCGATTGTCTCCTGGTGGCCCTTACTCAATCAGGTCGAAGTTGAGGGTCGCGGTCTCGTGACCCGATTCGACCAACTTACCTTGCCCGCGCACGTCCCGGTAGGTCCCAGTCCCGCCCGTGATGGCCAGGGTTTTCGCAGGTGGCGGGCTGTTCAGGAATTGCGTCATGATGTCCCCGCCCGGCAGGGAGAACGTCACCGTGCAGTTCTCCTCGGGCTTGGCCACGTCGAAGAACACGCACGAGCCCCCGTCGTACCCGACCTGGGTACGACCATCAGGGGTGAACACCAGGTCATGCAAGATCATCTCGTCTCCCTGACTGGGCCCAGGGGCACCCAGGTCGAGGAAGGTGTCCTGCCCGATGAACTTGACGAGGAAATGGAGGTGGGTGGTCTCCGCCGAGGAGGCAGCGGCCGACGTTGAAGCTGGCCTCAAGGAGACCAGGATGCCCCCCAGCACGAATCCAGGGACGGCAACGGCTAGGATAAGGGTCCACAATTTCGTTCGCATGGCTTTCTCTCTTTCGCTTGTGTGAAGTAGATGACAACCGCTATCTGTCCGCACTCCTATCGTAAGGAGGCTTTGTGGGTCTTGGAGCAAGGACACCTTTCCCTCTGGCATAGAGGTAGATCCACAGCCATATACCAAGACTAACGCCACCCAACAGGTAAGCGCCCAATACATCGCTTGTCCAGTGGTCGCCTAGATAGACCCGCGAGGTACCAACCAGGACCACCAGCAATCCTGAAAGAATCAGCAACGCGGTACGCCACCAGTGATATCCCTTAAACAGGATGATACCGTAGGTAGGCTTTCTAAATCACAACGTGCGTCGCACGGATGACACCGTACTTGCTCCTCTTGCCCTCGGCCACAATCACGACTCCTTCTTGCAACTGCTGTACCAGGGCAGGAGCAACCTGCTCGCCTGAATGCCTGAAGATAATCACGCTTTCATCTACCCGTACAGCAACAGGCGTGGTGTCACCTGTCATCTGATGAGGGACCGTTCCTGCAATAATGTACCTATCTTGCTTCCCCAACTGCAAAGCAACTTCTTTCACGGTTACTTTGTGTCCCTGTTTCAAAAGTGTTCTAATCAGTTCGGGTGGTTCGTGCTGCATCACCTCAACAGGCGTGTCATGTTGTGTGGTATCTTCGTTTTTATGCTGTAGTGATGCAGCAAGCGGCTGTTCAAACAACGTACCGTCATATGCGCCGGGAATTGCCACCTGCACGGCACGCGGCATGGCATCGAAGCGATAGGTGATCATCACCTGTTGCGCGTCTTCATTTTGGAGAGCTTTACGATCTGATTTGCTCAGGTAGTCTTTGAGACTTACGGCGCTTCCATCCAGTTGCAAGTCGATCGAAGCCGGGACACTGATAGTTATACTGGCTCCATGGAAGTGTTGGGCTGTAACGTTATCGGGTTTGCGCCGGAACAGGAGGGAGGCAATCTCCTCCAGCGTTGTCAAGGCATTGCCTGCTGTAATGACGCACACATCGAGCAGTCCATCATCAAGATAAGCGTCAGGCGTCATCTGTACGATATTAGCATAGCGGCGCGTGTTGCCAATGATCACCTGCAAAGCCTTCCCTTTCCAGACCGTGTCCTGCTCGTGTTTTTCGCCTCGGATGCGTATCTCCATGGGGAAAGGATGTTGCCTGGGGAGTTCTTCGGCAGCCGAAAGTCCCACCGCCAGGGGACCGATCCGGTACTTGAGAGGTTTGGAGACGTGCCCCATAATAGCCGCATCGATACCCAGTCCTGCCATCAGTAAAAAATGCTGCTTGCCTTTGGAGGATGCTTTTGCCATCCTCCCACCTGCCTGCTTGCCGTTCTTCTGTTTCTGCTGCTTCCCATTATCTTGAAGCTTGTCAGCAAAGGTAAGCCCTCGCACCTCGACATGCCCGATATCAATCTTGCGGGCTTCGCTGTTGAGAAGCGTCAGAGCAGCTTTGAGAGGATCATTGGGCAAGCCAATTTCAGCGGCCCAGACATTGGCAGTACCACCAGGGATGACGCCGATCATACTCGAACACCCCCTGGCGCTCATCACCCCGTTGAGAACCTGGTTGATGGTTCCATCGCCACCATAACCTACTACCAGGTCATAGTTCGCTTTAGCTGCCCTGGCTGCCAGTTCCATGCTGTGCCCGCCATACTCTTTAATGGCAATTTCTGTTTCCCAACCAGCCGCCGACAGTACGGCAATAAGCTCCGTGAGCCTTGCCACGTTCTGCCCTGCGTGCGGATTAATCACCAGGCAGGCTCTTTTGCCTTTCATTTTCGTGTTCCTCCGTTCTGCTCACTCCAAGCAGTGGCAATCCCAGGTCGCGCACTTTCATCAACACACTGTGCAGCGCAGACTGGTCGACATTGATCCCCGAAATGATAGCCTCTCCATGCTCGACATTGGTGATGGTGAAACCATCAAACCACTCGTTCCACTGTTGACCGAGATGGCCCTTGACACGGATGAGATACAATTCTTGTGCCATGCGCATATCATCCTTGTTCGCACAGCGTTTTTTCCAAAGTACTGCTGAAGCCGCACTCTTCGGACCTCTAACATGCCTGGTTTGAACGCATGTGGCTGACCTGTTAACAGTGTAGCCTCACTCGAGGCAAAAGTCATGGCACTTGAGTCGTATTGAGAGGTGTAATGGGCGCAGGGAAGACTACAACTTTGGTAGGAGGAGGCTCATCTTATATTGTTGAGTATGTTGAACAGAGGTTGCACCGCCTGCAACCCGAAAGATACCATGATGAGGAACAGTCCAAAGGCTCCCAATGGACAAGGTAAGTGTGGGAATACCGAATTGGGGGCCCGCGAGAAAAAAACCTCCGGACCGGACTCTTGCTAGCGTCGGCTTCGCACCACGACTGTACCCGCGGCCCGATCACCCAGTCGCTGGCGAAGCGGTGAATTCCATATCAGAATCGCCCCAACCAGGTACGCGAACAGACCATCAACGATCCGCAGAAGGTTGCGGATAATCGACTCCCGCCAACTGATAGGAGAGCCATCGGCCTTGACCACACGAAGGCCAAGTGCCATTTTCCCCAAAGTAGCTCCCTGGGTCGCCTCCATTACAATAAAGTAGAGTATCGAGAGCAGACCAATAGAACCGCCCCAGGCGCCTGGTGCATCTCGAAAGGGAAAAAAGAGAAGGCCACTCACCGCTCCGATAATCAAACCATCGATGAGGTAGGCAAGAAAACGTGGACCCACACTCACGTAATCGATCTGTGGTTGTCCATACTGTGGCTGTCCGTATTGCGGTGGTTGACCATAGTACTGCTGCTGCCCATACTGCGGTGGCGGTTGTCCATACTGTGGCTGTCCGTATTGCGGTGGTTGACCATAATATTGTTGTTCATCGGAGGGCTGCTGCCTCCGGTTAGGATCTTCAGACATCGTTCCCTTCCTTGTAACTCTTCATAGACGCTCTGTATCCATGCTTGTTATCAGTATAGCATATGTCCGGGTAGTGAAAATTTGTGCCATCGACGCAGCAGGGCTATTGAATAGTCGTCCTGGCAATAATTCACAGACCCTGGGAGCATTTTAAGGAACTATTGCTAATGCACATTGTTAAGAGTTAGTGCAATCCGATTTCGCGTGCGCGAGCCACGGCCTGTGTGCGGCTCGTCACTACCAACTTCGAAAAAATATTACTCACATGGCGCTTGACTGTACTGAGCGCCACCACGAGTTGCTCAGCAATTTCATGATTGGAAGCTCCCTCAGCGACCAGGTGCAGGACTTCCAGTTCCCGCTCGCTCAGTGGGTCTATCAGTGATTGTGGAGGCTTCGAATGCGCCTGCAGAGGCGCTGGTATTGGTGAAGCACCATATCCAGACTGCTGATCACCTGCTGCTAGCAATCTCTGAAGATAAGCGCTGGCACGACGACCGGTTGCCAGCAATTTTGAGAGCAGGGCCAGCATCGGCTCACCTTCGTCGACGAAGATGCGGATATAGCTCTCTGGTTCGGCCACCATTAGCGCGCGTTCGAGCGCGGTCAGGGCAGCGGCTCGGTCACCTTGTGTGCATAAAGCCAGCGCACGTAGAATGAGAATCTCTAGCACGCTGTTCATGCGCCATTTGGCCTCGGCATCATGCAAGAGTCGCTCCAGCAGGTACAGAGCATCCTGAAGAAACGGTCCATGGAGATCATCTCGTCCCTGGGCAATATATACCCGCGCCAGGGTCAGGTACTCCCGCTCGCGGGGGTAGCTCAGGTCGTCATGAACGGAGAGGCTACCCGCGTTCGCCCAGCTGATGGCTGATACCAGGTTTCCCTGTGACAACTCCACCTGTGCCTGCACCGCGGCTCCGTGATCCACAAGATGTGGGACGAAGTGACGCCGGTGTGCCAACCGCGTGAATGCTTCCAGCGTCGCGAGTGCCCCTTTGTAATCGCCTCGCGCCTGCATCAGCCGGGCCAGCGCCACATAGCCCTGCGTGACAATATTGGCATCCACTGTCAATGTTCCCTTGACCAACTCCATGCCTTGTGCCAGAGAGCGTGAGGCTTCGTCCAGGTCGTTCCACTCGCGAAGTAGATCACCCAGGCCGAAGTAGTAGCCGGCACTACCGACGAGAACGTGGAGCATCTCCTGCTCCGGTACCACTCGCACCACTTGCTCGTAAGTAGCGGCCGCCTGGCTGAGTCGCCCTTGCAAAGCATGGAGCCGGGCCAGCAGGGTCATGCTTGTCAGGAGCGCAAACAGGTCACCTGTGCTACGAACGGGTGCCGACGCAGCCGTGACCAGGTCTTCACTGGAAGCCGTCACATCCCCGCTCACCAGGTAATCGTGAGCCGGACCCACCATGGCAGAAGCCCGCATGAGTACCTCCGTCTCTGGCAGGAGGCTCAGTGTCTGACGCGAGAACGCCACACAGTGCGCAAGGTCGCCAGAGAAGAGAGCGAGATTCGCGCGGACGCCAGCGACCCACCCCCGGATGATCCGTGCCTGATCCGCCGGCATGCCTGCCTGGACACACGCCTCAGCGTCATGCAGGCGAAGCTCAGCCGCCTCCAATTGATTGGTGAACATCAGCATGAGTGCAGAGCAGAGACTGAGTCTTGCACGTGAGCGCACCAGCGCATCAGGCAGCGCGTTCAACCAGCCAAGCACCAGGTGAACCTGCCCCCGGATTGCGATCGATATCCCGTTCTGTTCGATCAGGCGGGCAGCCCGCTCAACATCAGGGGCGGCCAGCGCATGCTGCACTGCTTCGACAAGCATTTCGTGCTGCTCGTACCACGCGCTGGCGCGACGATGCAGTTCGGGCAATAGTGTAGGACGGGTCTGCTTCAGGCGGCTGCGCAGCGTATCGGCGAACAGGTGGTGGTAGCGATACCAGTGCTGCTCGTCATCCAGTGGGAGCAGAAAAAGATTGGCCCGTTCCAGGTACTCCAGCTGGAGATGAGCGGGCTGAGACTGGCCAGGCTCAGCCCTCCCTGGCTCCCCGCTCAACAGGGCTTCGCACAGCGGTGCGCACAGCCGGTCGAGTATGGAGGTGTGCAGCAGAAAGGTTTGCATCTCCTCTGCTTGCCGCCCCAATACTTCTTCGGTCAGATACTCTAGCACGAAGCGGTTGCTGCCGGTGAAGTCCTCGATGAAGTGCGCCAGTTGCTCCATCGATCGTCCCTGGGCCGAGAGCGCGGCTAAGTGCAGCCCCGCAATCCAGCCTTCGGTATGCGCCTCCAGTGCAGTGATCTGGCCAGCAGAAAGTGGTAAGTCCATCACCTCAGTCAGAAACGCGGCGGCTTCCTCTGAATTAAAGCGTAGATCAGCAGCACGTACTTCAGCCAGGGCGCCTCGGACGCGCAGGCGTGCTAGAGGAAACGGCGGGTCGAGACGGGTAGCAATGACCAGGTGCAGCCAGGGTGGCAGATGCTCCAGCAGAAAGACGAGAGCGGCATGGATCGGCTGGGATTCGATGACATGGTAGTCATCCAGCACCAGCAAGCCATCCACAGGTAGAGCGGCCAGGTCATTGAGCAAGGTCGTGAGCACAGACTCCATCGGTGGTGGCTGAGGAGAGCGCAGCAGCGCCAGAGGGGTCTCACCTACCCCGGCGTATAGGGTATTCAGGGCCGTGATGACATAGGTCCAGAAGCGTACTGGGTCATTATCGCCTGCATCCAGTGAGACCCAGGCAACCAGAAAGTCACTGCTCCCTGGATCAGTTTGCCACGCGCTCAGCAGCGTGGTTTTACCCCACCCGGCTGGTGCCGTTACCAGGGTGAGGGAACGCTGCGTCCCTGCTGTGAGCCGAGCGATCAAGCGTGGACGAGCTACCAGCGTCGGAGCAGGCCGTGGAATGAACAATTTGGTGGCCAGCAGCGTCTCGCCATGCCGCTTCGTTTTAGTATCCACAGGCGGCTGAGTTGGCGGCTCAGCCGAAATAAATGCTGGAGGTGCGATGTTTGCATTCGGCTCCTGTCGATGAGGCTGCGTATTTACAACCAGCGTGGCAGCCACGTCGTGAAGTCGCTCAGGTGTCAGTTCTTCGAGCTTGCCGAGGTAGGCTTTGTGGAGTTTGCCTCGCTGGGTGCGATAGGCATACCAGTACCAATTGCCATGAGACTGTTCCCGCCGTACCGTCAAGGCTCCCTGGGCACTACGGAAGGCAAACGACTGCGCGGCCTCCTCCTTGAGCCAGGTATACCAGGCGGGAGAGCCGAGCAGGATTGGCGACCGGAAGCCATCGGTGCCATCGAGCACCTGGAGATGGCCATCGAGCACCTGGGGAATGCGATGACGTGCCATAAATATACGCCCCACGCAGGTAACCAGAACTACCTAACTGGTGATTACCCTCTAGTCTGCCAGATAACAGACAAAGTGCCACGTTCAGATTCAGCATACAGCTACAGTTTACGCTGACTGTATGAATTGATCCTGTGAAAATGCTGAGATGAAACTGAGAAAGGCAGGCTTGTGGGTAATCCCCAGCTACCTAAAAAATTACCTACAGAATTACCTACACAACATCCGGCGTAATCGGCGCCGCTGGGACGTGCATCTTTGCACCTGCTTGGCCGCTATCGGTTCGATCTGGCCGGCCATTCGTCTAACAAGAGGTCCTGGTCATCGAGGTAAACATGCGAAAAAACTGCTAACTCATCCAAATACAGTATAAGGAGTATATCTTGCTGTGTCAAGCGTCCAAAATACTGAAAATCTGGATACTACTCAAGTAGCATGACATCTCAGCAAATTGACTGTAATCTGTACACTAAGTACGTATTTGTCAGAATTTGCAGAGGCGAAGCTCATTGAAAGGGCAATCTATCATGCCAGGCTTTGAAAAACGCTCAGTACCCGGCGAGAAGGCAGTCATCGGCGAGCCGAACCGCCGGGTTGATGATCTCTTGGGTGTGAGGATGGACCTCACCTGGTTCATCCTTGTGGTAGGCGCGAATATTGCGTTGCTCTCTGTAGTAGTGCGACAACTTTCGAAAAGAACTTCTGCGCGGTGATAGAGATTGCCAGCCAATGTAACGTCACGGCAAAGGAGATCGAGTATGTCTTGGAAGCCACTAGCAGAGCGATTTGCTGCATTGCCGCTGATTCTGGCAGGCCCAATCCTGCGGCGTACGGAGCCTCAAGCAGTCACTGTCTGGCTCGCCTTGAAAGCGTCCCAGACGGTCACCTTGCGCATCTATGCTAAAGATGGTACAGGAAATCTTATTTCCCAGTTCGAGGGGACGCGCCGCACGATACGTCTTGGTGACCACCTGCATATCGTCGCTGTTACGGCTCGCAGCGCGACCGCCGCTGAACAATTAACCTGGGGCGGACTGTACTACTACGATCTGTTCTTTCAGGCTGACTGCCCATCCGGCGATCACGAACAGGTGACAGCCGCCCACCTTGGTACACCCGGGATCCTCAACAACGACCCGGCTCTAGCTGACTCGCTGAGGCAATTGGTGTACCCAGGACATCCCCTTC
>VBFM01000499.1:0-3952 GCA_005882595.1 Chloroflexota bacterium | reverse complement strand
CTGAAAAGGCGAGAGCAAACCAGGTGGCACCCATTCAAATGATCAGGGGTATCAGTTCACTGCTGTTTAAGTACTTCTGAGATCGCTTCCACCCAACGCAGACCACTCTGGATGGCCACCCCATCCAGAGTGGTCTGCGTTGGGTGGATGTGGTTCACAGACGCAGGCCGCTCCCCTGGTTTAGCTGCTACTGCCAGTCTGAATGAGCTGCGTCACTACCGACTTGACACGATTGGAGGGGATGGCGAAGCCAACGCCAATGGCGGGCGTATTAAACTCGGGATCGATCGCGGTGAGCGTGGGAATCCCGACCACGTTGCCCTGCAAATCCACCAGGGCTCCTCCACTATTGCCCGGGTTAATGGCTGCATCGGTCTGAATCGCATTCTGGATGGTGGCCCCACCCGGTCCTTCGGAGACGCTTCGTTTCAGGGCACTCACGATGCCGTTGGTCACGGTCTCGGTATCACCCAGAGGGTTTCCGATGGCTATCACCGCTTGCCCCACCTGCAACTGAGCAGAGTTTCCTAGCGTCGCGACCGATAACCCAGCTGGTGGCACCGCAATCTTGAGCACCGCCAGGTCATCGGCCGCATCGGTCCCGGTGAGCTGCGCCGCTTCCTTGGTGCCGTTAGAGAGTATCACCTGGATCGTGAGGGCTCCACTGACCACGTGGTTGTTGGTGACGATATAGCCCCGACTGTCGATGATCACACCAGAGCCCAGTGCCGCCCCATTGGTTAAGGTAACGTAGACCTCCACCACGCTTGGTTTCACCTTCGCCACGACGGCTTCCCGCGCCGTATCGAGCGTGGTTGCCGTTGTGGTGGAAGCGGTGGTTCCCGCCGTGCTACTCCTGGCGTTGGCGAAGACCCAGCCGGCGAACCCCCCGATGACGAAGATGATGGCGAGCAGCAGCGTCAAGCTGATGATCGCTCCGGTGCGCACTCCCCCTCCATGTCGCGGATGCTGTAGGGGTGGCTCCGCTGGGTTCTGGGAAGGGGAGATGAATTCAGGTTGTTTAGTTGTTTCGAGCATGCTGTCATTCCTTTTCACTACTTTGATTGTGTGAACTTGCCGAGTGTGTCGGTCAAGCTGATATTCTGGCAGAAGTCAACGATGAGCACGACAGTTGAGTGTCACATCACATCTGACCCAACCGGCTGCCCCTCGTTCTCTCTGCTGCTAGTATGAGCAGCAATCGTCATGAAAGCGTCATGAGCCATGTCATGGACGGGAAAAGCCTCCCCTGAGGCTGCATGGCTACCATCGGAAGCCGGTCCGTCAGACCATGCGCATGCTTGACCTGAACGATCTCGCATGGTACGATTCCGAAAATAGACGAGTTAGTCTACTATGAACACCACCTGTTTCTCTGGCTCATTAGCGAAAACGATGGTTCGTGCAGCAGCACGACGGCAACACACCTCGGGAGCCGCTGCTCCGCTTGAGAGGCACTGTTCATCCTATCTGTTGTTCTACTCTAGGAGGAGGACATGCCATGGGTCTGTTACGCCTGGCCGTGCTGGGCCCGCCCGAAGTAGTGCATGGCGGCACCCGCCTCACCTTTGCCTTGCGCAAGGCGCAGGCCTTGCTGCTCTACCTGGCGGTCGAGGGCGGCATGCACTCGCGCAGCAAACTGGCGGCCTTCCTGTGGCCCGATAGTGAGCCCCACGATGCACGCACGGCCTTGCGCAACGCCCTAATGCTGCTGCGCAGCCTGCTCGCCAACCCCGACGCCACTGCTTCCCCGCACAGCCATCTGCTAAGTCAGCGTGACCTGCTGGGCCTGGATCCGCAGGCTCCCATCGAGCTGGACCTGGAGGTGGTGCAGCAGGCCTACACCGCGGCCCAGCGGCACTCCACCCTGCCCGCCGAGTCGCAGCGCGCTGCTCTGGTTGCGCAGTTTCAGCAAGCGCTAACCCTGGTGCGCGGCCCGTTGCTGGACGGGTTCTGGCTGGGAGAGGAGTCCCCCTTTGACGAGTGGGTACTCCAGGAGCAGCAGCAGTGGCAGGTGCACGTGCAGCTGCTCTGCGAGCGGCTCTCCGACTTTCAGGAGGCCGGAGGGGAGTTAGACTCGGAGGAGGCCTCTCGGCGCCTCATGCGTGTGTACCTGGCGCTGGGGGATGCGAGTGCCGCCTTACAGGTCTATGCCACCTGCCGGGCACGACTGGCCGAGAACTTGCGCGTCAAGCCCTCGGCGGAGACCATCGCCCTGGCCGAACACATTCGCGTGCTCGCTGCCAGCAGCCCTGGTAGCCCCACAACCCATCCTACTCTGGCAGCGAGTGAGCCGCCAGGCGAATTGGTGGCGCCGCTCGTCGGACGGACCTCGGCCTTCCGCCAACTGGTCGGGAACTTTCAACAGGTGCGGATTGGGCAGCCACAGGCGGTGCTGGTGGTAGGGGAGGCCGGCATCGGCAAAACGCGGCTGACCAGTGAGTGGCTGGCCTGGGCGCAGGCGCAGGGCGCCGAGGTGCTGGTCGGGCAGGTCTTCGAGATGGGGGGACGGTTGCCCTATCAGCCGCTGGTGGAGGCGCTGCGGGAGCGATTGGAGGCGGAAAATGCGCCGGAGGATCTGCTGGACGACCTGTGGTTGGCCGAACTGTCGCGCCTGCTGCCGGAGCTGCGCGTGCGCTACCCCGATCTGCCGGTTCCCACCGAGGATGAGCTGACCGCCAGGGGGCAGCTCTTTGAAGCGGTGGCGCGCCTCTTCGACGCCCTGGCCAGACGTGCACCGCTGGTGCTGCTGCTGGATGACATGCATTGGCTGGATGGGGCCTCCCTCGACCTGCTGCGCTACCTGGGCCACTCCTGGAAGGAACATGGCAGCCGGGTGCTGCTGCTGGGGACATTACGCAGTGAAGGGCTGGAACTCAACCCGCAGCTTTCCGCGCAACTAGCCGACCTGGGACGCGACCTGCCGCTCAGCCAGGTCCCCTTGCAGCCGCTCAGCCAGCAGGAGACCCTCCAATTCCTGGAGGGCATCGCAGGGGAGCATGGCACAAGGAATGAGGCTGAGCTGCATGAGCTCAGCCCGGCCCGGCCCTCCACTGCAGATCCGTGGGCATCACTGCCATCGGCGTTGGTCGCGCTAGGTGACTTCCTGTTTGCGCGCACAGGTGGACAGCCGCTGTACCTGCTTGAGACGCTCAAGCTGTTGCGGGATCGGCAGTGGCTGGTGCCCCGGCTGGCAGCCGATGGTACCTGGCGGCTGGAGCCGACCCGGGAGATAGCTGCGGCCGTCGCCCAAGAGGGGTCCGAGCGCGAGCTGTTGCCGCCCTCAGTACGTACGCTGATCCTGGCCAGGCTGGCTCCGCTCTCCCCGGCCGCACGTTACCTGGTGCAGGTAGTCGCCGTGCTGGGAACGTCGGCGAGCGCGCAGCCGCTGTGGCAACTGGCCGAGATGAAGGTGCAGGCAGGCGTGGAGGCCCTGGAGGAGGCCGTCATGCGCGGGATTCTGCATGAAGAAGCCACTGAGAAAGGCCGGGCGGGCAGCTATAGCTTCTCTCATGAGCTGATACGCGATGTGGTCTACACCGAACTGGGCGCGGCACGGCGGCAGGTCTTGCATCAGCGCACCCTGGTACTCCTGCAGGGCGAAGGAGCGCGCGCTGCCGAACTGGCGTACCATGCGAGAGCTGCGGGAGAGATCGAGGCGGCATATGGCTATAGTGTGCAGGCCGGGGTGGAGGCGGCGGCCGTCTTCGCCGTCGAGGAGGCCATCGGGCACTACGAACAGGCGCGCACCTGGCTGCAGGAGCAAAAGCGACTGCAGAGCGAGCTGTCGGCCTCGCAGGTCGAACGCCTCTATGCCCATCTGGGGCGGGCCTATGTCTTCCAGAATGCCTGGGAGCAAGCCCAGCAGGTCTATGAAGAACTGCTCGCCTATGCGCAGCACCATCAGCTGTTCACGCTGGTCAGCATGACCCTCAACCGCCTGGCGGTCCTG
>VBFM01000031.1:0-6601 GCA_005882595.1 Chloroflexota bacterium | reverse complement strand
GAAACAACCTTACGCAAAGTAAAAGTAGAAGGGGGCAACCTCAAATTTAGTGCCGCCCACTTTATCACTTATGGCGGCAAATGCGAACGCCTGCACGGGCACAACTATGGTGTGCTGGTCGAGATGGAAGGCACACTGAACGAGGATAAACTGGTCTTTGATTTCACCATCATCAAAAAACTGACCAGGGAGATCTGCCAGCGCCTCAATCACCGGTTTTTATTGCCGATGCGCAATCCACATCTCGAATTCGGCGAGCTAGCCAATGAATGGGAGATTCTATTTGGTGAAAAGCGCTACGTGTTCCCGCGCGCCGATGTCATCGAACTGCCCATCGATAACTCAACGGCTGAACGGCTGGCGGAATACATCTGTGCCGAACTACGTATAGCGCTTTCGGCATATGATATCTCTAATGTCCAGAGCATCACGGTAGGAGTCGAGGAAGCCCCGACGCAGATGGCCTATTATCGTCTGTCGCTTGGAGAATAGGCCTGGGGATTATGCGCTCAGATACTGCTCTCAGCATCGCGGAGTTGTTAGCTGCAATCAAGATCTAAAGCATGCCCTGAAAAAAGTGGATTAAGGTTGCACGGCATACCTACAAAAATCTGCGAATGCGGCTTGAGCAATACCAATTCCAATGTATGACACACCGCTGTATCGAATTGACCAATTGGAGATCAGTTCATGCCTTTTATATCTCTTTTGCCGCCACAAGAGATAGCCACTGTCAGTCCGCATGGCGTAAACAAAACGATTGCCTGAGTTTACATACGCTATCCTGCGAGGGAAACTGGCCAGCGTGATAAGCATCCAGGTATGGATGTGCTGATACACCGGAGTCCTGCTTATACTCGAATAGCAAGCTGATAGTGTTGCAAGAATCATCAAGAAGAGGGATTGGAGCGATAGAACAGGTGCAAATTCAGGTGTTTTACGCTTAGATTGTATAGACGAATATGAAAACTCAGGAATAGATGTGGCAATGGTCAAACTCCGAATACCTGTTTCCAAAGACTTGTATGCAGCGTGCACTTCGTTACATGCTCGACATGAAGCCAGGTGTTCGTTGAGCGCCTCGCGCTCAGCCGGTGAGAGATCTTCCTGGTGTCTAGCCGAAAGTTTCTGTACCCAATCTGTACATGGGATAGCTGTCGAGTCTATCATTGGTCTGTGCCTCCTCTTTTTGAAGTGACTTGCTACTTGTTTGTAAGAGACGTTGATATGCCAGGCGAAATTGCTCGCTTCCCCGGCTTACATAGATGCTCACACTTTTTGGGCTGATATGCAGTGTGGCGGCAATCTCACGCTGGGGTAAATTTGCAACGAGTTGCAATAATAGGCAACTACGATATTTCAGCGATACCTGTGCCAAAGCCTGTTGGATATGTTCCGCTTCTGCCACCCGTTCCTCTGGACCCGAGACGCACATATATTCAGAGAGGTCTTCATTCCTGCGATCTTTCCCGCTCTGCCAGCGAAATTTTCGGCGGCGCAATTGGTCAATTGCCGTATTGGTAGCGATGCGATACAGCCAGGTATCGAAGCGGTACTCGTTGTGTATAGCAGGTAAACTCCGCCAGACTTTCAGGAATGTTTCCTGGGCAAGGTCATGCCCCTCTTCATTATCTCCCACCATGTGTGCCAGGTACAGATAGATTTGCGTGTAGAAGTGTTGGTACAAGGTATCGAAGGCCGATTTATCTCCTTTCCGTGCCAGTTCTACAATCTCTACAAACCACGGTGCATCAGTAGCTTGTAGGGGAGTGGTAGGATCGCGTGCATCTGGATACATACCACGGTTCCTTTCCTGGGTACCAGTTATGGTAATCCTACTCTGAGGACGATGATTTGAACCGAAAACCTACATTACTCAGGATGAGTCAACGACCTATTTTTTACTTCAACTGAAAGCATTTGCATGGAGTGCATCTAATCATCGAGTTTCTTTATAGACGAGGAGTTTGTAGGGTTTTGGTGGATACGTTTCGTCAATGAAGTAGAAAGTGAAAACACAGGTCGTTGTAAGACCTTTTTTACGATGGTTTTTGCAGGAGAGAAGTATCATGGATGATATAATTTCGGCGGGGCAAGCGGGTGAGGGCGCGTCAAATATGGGAAAGCATGCTAGAGTTCCGAACGATGATGGAGTTGAGGCAGCTAGTGGCAGAGGTGAAGTTGCTTGCTGCGAGCAAGATTGCTTAAAAATGTTCATGCGTGCGTGGCATGGAGACGCATATGCTCAGCGATGGTTTCAACGCCATTTTCGTGGTGTCTTGCTCGACTGGTTAATGCGGCATCCAGGTAGTGAAGCCGCTTGTCGTTTGTATAGCGAAGAGTATTACATCGATAGGGCATTTCGATGTGCCTGGCAAATTCCTCTCGATTCTCCCCCATTTGAATTTAATACACTGGCTACGGTGCTCCGTTGTCTCTGTGCAAATCTTAATGGGCTTATTCTTGATGCACTCCGCGAGCCGGTGCCGGCAAAGCTACCAGGGGCATCGCATTCGACCAGAAAATTGTGTAATTCGGCTGAAACTCAACAGGTATGGAGCAATCTTCAAGCATCCCTTTCGAATGAACGCGAACGACGACTGGCAAACTTGCTCTTTTCTTGCAGTCTCAAACCAAAGGATATTGTAGATACATATCCCCAGGAGTTCGGTGATGTACGCGAAATCACTCGTGTACGCCTGAGTATGATGGAACTGATCTGCAATTTGCAGCAGATATAGGAGGGTTTCTCACTTTTTCATCAGCCTCCTCTGGCTATTGCAAGAACAGGTATCGTGCTATAATACACGGCAAAAGAAATGCTATCCGTACCTGTTTCGCAAGAAAAAGAAGGAAAGCCGTATGAATGATGAACTCTCTGAGCCAATGCAGGTGGAGATGTTTGCGGCGTCACTGCGCGCCGACTATACCGATGTCGCTGCATTTTTAGAGGCCCTGGCCGCCAAATTCGAAGGCTCATTGCCCACCCATACAAAGGTGATGCGACAATCTGGCCTCTTCTCTCGTGAGCACCCGGTAAAGGAGATAGTGTTATCTCTGGGTGAGTTTCAATATGGCATAAGCAGGGAGCGGCAGGGACCTCTGCTAGCCCAGCGCGCACATATGGTGCGGGGCATCGTGCTTCATAAAGAGGATATACCGGTAGAGCAGTGGATTGAAGAGGTGGCCGAGGCATTGGCCCAGCTCGCAGCTTACAATGCCCAGGCCCGCGCCGCTCTTTCGCGCTTCCTGCTGTAGTCAGCCTGTGATTACGTTGTGACCGGCTTCATGCTGTTACCACCCCGCGCCCGATGGCCCTTGCCACTGCTTCAACCTGCGGCATCAAGCTTTTGAACTGGGGCAGCGTAAGCGATTGTGCGCCGTCCTTCAGGGCCTCGTCGGGATTGGGGTGTACCTCTATCAAGAGACCATCTGCTCCTGCGGCCACCGCTGCCAGCGAGAGCGCCGAAACTAAGTCTCGATGCCCGGTACCCTGGCTGGGGTCAGCGATAATTGGCAGGTGTGAAAGCTTTTTCACCACCGGTATAGCGCTGATATCCAGCGTATTGCGCGTCATCTTCTCAAAGGTACGGATACCGCGTTCGCAGAGAATCACGTTGGCATTTCCCTGGGAGAGAATGTACTCGGCAGCCAGTAGCCATTCTTCGATGGTAGACGACATGCCGCGTTTGAGTACAACAGGTTTCTGGGTGCGACCAACCTCGTCCAATAAAAAGTAGTTTTGCATATTGCGCGTGCCGATTTGCAAAATGTCGGCGTATTCACACACCATCGCGACATCCGCCGGCGTCATGACCTCCGTAATGACTGCCATGCCGAACTCCTCGCGCGCTTTAGCCAGTAATTTCAGGCCATCTTCACCCATGCCGCGAAAACCGTATGGTGAGGTAGATGGCTTAAATGCACCGCCACGCAGGATCACAGCCCCCTCTTTGCGCACCGCTGCGGCAGTCGTCAATAATTGTTTTTCACTCTCAACGGTACAGGGACCGGCCATCATCACTACCCCGGCATTCCCGATGTGCACAACACCCTCCGCCATGCAGGGAACGGGTATCTCGACAACCGAATCGACGGGGTGAAACTCGCGGCTGGCGAGCTTGTAAGGTTTGGAGACAATCAAGACCTGCTCAACTCCTGGAAGGCCTTCGAGGGCCTCACTGATGGATGGGTTGATACCTCCGGCTGTGGTACGTGTGCCGGACGGCCCGACCGGGCCAAGCACACCAATGATGCTGCGTTCGACGCCCTGTGAAAGATGATCGCTCAGACCGTGATCTCTCAGAAAGTTCTGGACGTGTTGAATGTCTTCGTCACTGCAATGCGCTTGCATTACGACAATCATGAAATTCGCTCCTTCTGTGTCAAATCAATGGCTGGAATTGGCCTACTTTGCCAGTCCTGTGGCTCACCCTGACATCCCTGTCATGATTGCCTGTTGCCTTGCTGGTAGATATCATTGATAAACTCTATTCACTACCGAATTCAGGACGTAAATGAACCGCCCCGCGAATATATATGTGCTGCATTTCGGCTGCGCTGCGCGTCGTATTGACATGCAGCAGAATACGAATGCATTTGCCCAGGCTGCCCGGTACCGGGATCTCGCGTGTACACATTAATGGTACATTCGTCCAACCCATTTCGCGGGCTGCCAGCGCTGGAAATTCGGCATCCAGGTCTCCGGTCATAGTAAAGATAGCGCTGGCAACATCTCCGGCACGCAGTTCATTCTGTTGAATGAGCAGTTCTAAAAGCTCCTTTGTTGCCGCGAGTATCTCTTCGCGCTCGTTGCGCTCTACCGTGGTTGCCCCCCGGATGCCTCTACAGTACATGCCAACTCCCTTTCAATGCGTTAAAGACGTGATTTACCGATATCTTACATTGTAAGGGATGTTGACAAGGTAGGAAATCTGGATGCTGGCTAGCCTCCTCTCGTCTGTCGTAAGCTCAGTACATAACTTTTCACCGCCTCAACTTGCTCTTCCTGCGAGTATTGATCGATGAGTCGAACCAGCGCGCTTCCCACCACTGCCCCATCGGTATAGCTCGTCACCTCCGCGATATGCGCGGGTGTCGATAATCCGAAGCCCACTACTACCGGCAACTTAAATTCTTTCGTATAGTCATAGACTCTTGCAATAAAACTGCACAGATGGGGGGGAAGTTCTGTGCGTGCGCCGGTTACACCACTAAGCGAGACACAGTAGATGAAACTGCCTGGGCTGCTGGCGGCGATCTTCGCAATCTGGGCGATGCGCTCACCAGGAGTGGTAGGTGGCACCAGGAAAGTGATGGCGATCCCATGCTTTTGTGCTGCCTGTTGCAATGGCCCGGCCTCTTCCGGTGGCAGGTCGGGGATAATCAAGCCGCAGACGCCGTTAGCCGCGGCTGACTGGCAAAATCGCTCGATGCCAAATGCCAGCAGTGGATTATAGTAGCCCATCAGGATCAAAGGGACATCGCTGCGAGCCGAAACCTGCCTGGCAACCTCCATACAGCCGTTAATTGTCATTCCGCGGTCCAGCGCGAGATGTCCCGCGTGTTGAATGGTCGCTCCGTCAGCGAGTGGGTCGCTGAATGGCATCCCCAGTTCGACGATATCTGCTCCCCCCTCTATCGCGGCCAGCACCAGTTCAACACTTTGCGCCGCCGACGGATAGCCGCACATGAAATATGGAATCAGCACGCCGCGCCCCTCTTGCTTTGCTCGCGCGAAGGCAGAGCTAATCTTCGCGGCAGGGATGATGTTGTTCGAGATGGATTGCATAAGATTTCTCCCTGGCTATCACGCAAGCGTCGATTGTGCCGAGACGCTAAACGCTGGATGCTGCTCATTAAGTATATTCGCTGTGAAGTTACCACCTGCATAAGTGCTGAGCAGCGCCAGTAGATCGTTGAGCGCGGCTTCGATGTCACGGTACGCGTTGGCGTGATGGGCTTCGATAGTGATAATGGCGTCAGTTGTATCGGGCTGCGCAGCGCTCTGTTCGCTCTGCCGCCAGCACCAGCGGCGCGCCATCACCAATCCTGTTTCATCGCTGAACACCACCTCACCGGTTTCCGGGTGCGCCACTTCGCTTTCTCCAAGCGTGGTATAACGCTCGCTTCCACCGGCGAAATGCACTGTCACCGTACCCTGTATTGCGCGCACATCGAATACCGCCGTGGGAAGCCCGTAACGAATACTGACGAGGTTGCCGATATCGACCAGGGTATTGATACTGGGAATATCGCCTTTTTTCGTCAAGCGCCGCAGTAGCGCTTCCGCGGCGCTGCGATACTGGGTCGGCTCTACACCAAATTCGCGGAATGCGCTCCTCCATGCTGCCAGCGTCTCGACCTGGCTGAGTGGTGTAGCGCCAATGCGCAGCAGCGTTGCCTGCTGCTCAGCCTGAAAAGCAGCCTGTAATGCCTGCGGCGTTGGTCCGTTACCCATACCTCGCGCGTAGATAACCCCTCCAACGATAGCTGGAAAGCGTTTTATAAGCTCAGGATGATATTGGAAGATAATCATGTTTTACTCCTACAATGTCACGTGCAGTGCTTTTGCAACGGTAAGCATATCTTTATCGCCTCG
>VBFM01000498.1:1589-3919 GCA_005882595.1 Chloroflexota bacterium | reverse complement strand
GATGACCAGGCCGCACGTTTACTGCTTAGCCTGATGGAGCAAATCAGCCGCTCCGATGAAGGTGAGCGCATGGCTCAAGCGCGCCTGGAAGCCTTGTATCCTGCCGACGCCGTTGGTGAACGCTCTATAAAGGAAGGCGCTACAAGTGAAGCGTCACACGTAGAGAGACGACTTATCGCATCGCTGCTGGATAGCATGAGTATCGCTTTTGGTGACGATGATGTTCAACACGAAGTCGTCGAGCGCTTTCTGTGGAAAATGGGACGCAGTGAGCAGCGGCGGCAGATCCTGCACGCGCTTGAGTTCCTGCGCGCTCTTCACGCTACTTCAGGTTCACCGCCAGAGGTCTTTGAAGCATTGCGTGACCTTTTAGGGCGCTATCAGCTTGAGCCAGAACCGCTAACCGAACTGGAGCAGCTTGTAGCAATTGTCGAGCAGTGCGGCATTCCCCGCCAGCAGATTCTCCTCAACCTGGCGCTTGGGCGCGGTGTCAGCTACTATACTGGCCTGGTCTTTGAGATTCATGCCCAGGATGAAGATGGTTTTGACACACAGATCTGTGGAGGAGGGCGTTATGACCACCTGGTTAAAGCCACCGGGGGCGCGCACGATATGAACGCCTGCGGCTTTGCCTTCGGCGTTGAGCGTCTCGTCTCACTGCTCCCCAAAAGCGAGATTCCCCCGGTAGCAGCGGCACAGGCAATGGTCATTCCTATCAGCATCCAGGATATGCCGTACGCCTTGCACATAGCTCGTTCCGTCCGTGCAAGTGGCGTACGAACAGAGGTGGATGTAACCGGCCATGGTGTTGGAGCAGGACTGAAGGTAGCAGCGAAGAGACAGATGCGACACGTGCTCATCGTTGGCGATGATGAACGCCAGGCCGGTACGGTCACGCTGCGGAATCTTGTAACGAGAGAAGAGCGAACTTTGGATATCGGATCAGTGGTTGATTGTCTTGTGGAGCCGGGACGCAAGGAGAAGGAGTAGGACGATTTGAACGCACAATCTGGAACCCGCCTGGCACTGCCAGGAAAAGGGGCGTTGGAGTCAGCAACGCTGGGGTTTCTGGCTGAATGTGGCTTGAAAGTCAACCGCAGCAATCCCCGCCAGTACCTGGCGCGCATAAACGGCTTACCAGATCTGGAGGTGGTGTTTCAACGCGCTGCCGATATCCCCTCGCTCGTACAGGATGGTGACGCCGCGCTCGGCATTACCGGTTTCGATATCCTGGCCGAGCATCGTGGTCATGGAAACGAAGAAGGTGACGAAGACCATTACGACGATGACCTCATTGTGCTTGAGCGTGACCTGGGGTATGGCAACTGCCAACTCGTCGTAGCCGTTCCAGAAACCTGGATTGACGTGAGTACCTGCGCTGATCTCTGGCACCTGGCAGGCTATTACTCCACTCATAAGAGGCGCGCTCTGCGTATCGCAACCAAGTATCCCACACTAACAGGACAATTCCTGCGCCGGCAGGGCATTACGCTTTGTAAGATCATCTCCCCACATGGAGCGCTAGAGGCCGCTCCATTGACCGATACGGCTGACCTGATCGTAGACCTCACCGAAACGGGAACAACGCTGCGCGAAAACCACTTAAAGTTGTTGCAGGATGGCGTCGTACTACGCTCACAGGCGTGCCTGATCGCCAACACCCGCCCCCTGCGCCAGCATGACCAGGCGTTGCGCCTGACCTCGATGATGCTGGAACTTATCGAGGCCCACGTGCAGGCCCGTAATCGCTCTCTGCTGACCGCTCACCTGCAAGTTGAAAGTACCGAGGAGATGCAGCGCATCTATCTGGGCTGCCAGCAGCGTTTACAATCACTCGTTTCGGGCCTGGAGTTCCAGGTTTCGAGTTCTAATGAGCGCGAGAGGATGGGGGGATCCATTGCGACTACGGCAAGCGGACAAGCAGATGTAGGAACGCGATATGCCGCGTCTTCGCATAGCCCCTACAGGTACAGTATCTCCGGTGTGGTCAACGCCAAAGGCCCTGCTTCTGAGTTGTTGGAGGTCGTCGCGGTACTGCGCAGTGTTGGCGCGACATCGATCAACATTACGCCGTTGACCTACCGTTTCGCTGAAGAGTCTGTTAGTGTGCGCGCTCTGCACGAACGATTAAAGAGGACATCGTGAGCAAGAGGAATCCTATCGATAGTCTTAGTACCATCCAGCGGCTGCAATTCACCGACCGGGAGAAGGCAGAGCGATTGCTCCAACGCTGGTTCGCGCGCCACATGCATTTAAGCACCGAGAGCGTTACCTTGACGCCCAAGGCAGTATCGCTGAATTCGTTCAATGGCTTTTATCGCAGTGATGGA
>VBFM01000498.1:0-1457 GCA_005882595.1 Chloroflexota bacterium | reverse complement strand
ATGTTCGACCTCGTACGTGCACTCGAGACCGATAATGAGGACGCCATAAATCACACCATTTCATCCGCTCACCTCCCACAATACCGGCCGCTCGAGACCGATAATGAGGGTGAGGACGCCATAAATCGCGTCCCTACATGGGCTGAAGCACTGGCATTTGCCGAGCGAGAGGAATGCAAACGCTTGCTCGATATCTATCAAGCAACACTTGCTCGAAGTACAGCCGAGGAGCATGCCCATGCACCCGTTCATCAACTCTTCTGGCATCGCCTGGCGGGCGAACGCTTCAAGAGCTTTTATACGGGGAAACATGTTCCGTTTCCAGGTGAGCATCGTGCAGATATACCTTTCAATGAATTGTTGACGTATCGCTGGGTCATCAATGGAGCCGAGCAACAACACACATTGGGTGAACTGGTCGAACGCGCTAAAGTCGTACTCCACCCGGCGCGCACTGCTTTGACCATCATTGGTCATGGTGACGCGCACTTTGGCAATGTCTTTCTGGAAAATCAAAGGAGCTATCTTTACTTCGATCCAGCGTTCGCAGGTCGGCATACGCCACTGCTTGATGTGATCAAGCCGCTCTTTCACAATATATTCGCCACCTGGATGTACTTTCCACACGACATCGCCCGGCATCTGCACATAGCTATCTCAGTACATGAGACAACCATCATCCTTGAGCATAACTATACCCTCACTCCCATACGGCAAGCCATATTGCAGGCAAAGATACAATATCTCCTCGTACCTCTCATTGAGAAGTTGCGCTCGCAAAACGCGCTGGCCGCTGGTTGGATCGATTGGAAAGAGATTATGCGCTTAGCGCTGATGTGTTGTCCGCTATTAACTATCAATCTCCTTGACAGGTCGCGTATACCCGCGTCTATTAGCTGGCTGGGGCTATCACAAGCGGTGCAGCTGGGTAACACCGGCGTACACTCCTGGAGGGCTGACCTATGATCGCCATTATTGACTACGGTGCAGGGAACATTCGAAGTATTGAGAAGGCGCTGGAACACGTTGGAGCGAAGGTGCGGGTGACCGGTGATCCTACTGTGGTGGCCGCGGCACAGGCAGTAGTGCTGCCCGGCGTTGGATCGGGTGGAACGGCGATGGCGCGCATGACAGAGCGTGGATTAGACGGTGCTATTCGACAGGCGACAGAGCATGGCAAACCGTTCCTGGGCATCTGCCTGGGCATGCAACTGCTCGCAGACCATCACGCCGAGGGGCAGGTCAATGGCCTGGGCCTCTTTCGCGGGAATGTGCGACGTATCGCGTACGGGCCGAAGATTCCTCACATGGGTTGGAACCAGGTAAGGCCACTGCATGCAGGGTTGCCCATCTTTGACAACATTTCGCCCGACGACTATTTCTATTTCGCCCATTCCTACTATGTAGAGCCGCAGGACGAGCAGGGCGTAGCAGCAGTCACCAATTATGGCTCGCCC
>VBFM01000503.1:9168-11468 GCA_005882595.1 Chloroflexota bacterium | reverse complement strand
TAGAGCTTGGCGGCAAATCGCCCAATATCATCTTTCCCGATGCCGATTTGAAATTCGCCGTACGTGGCGCGATGAATGCCATCTTTTTCAATTCGGGGCAGGTCTGCACCGCGGGCAGTCGCCTCTTCGTCCAATCGTCGATCTACGACGAGGTAATGAGCGGCCTGACCGACTACGCCAGCAAGATGAAACTGGGCATGGGCATCGACCCGGCAACCGATATGGGACCGGTCGTTTCGCAGGAACAACTGGAACGTGTCACCGGCTACATCGACACAGGAAAACGTGAAGGTGCTGTTCCCACTACCGGCGGTGCGCGTGCCGGTGGCGAGCAGTTCAAAGGCTACTTTGTGCAGCCAACCGTCTTTGACAAGGTGCAGGACGATATGACCATTGCCCGCGAAGAGATCTTTGGCCCGGTAGTGGTCGCCTTGCCCTTCGAGGATCTCGAGGATGTGGCCGCGCGCGCCAACAAATCAATGTACGGCCTGGCAGCTGGCGTCTGGACGAGCGATGTGAAGAAGGTGCATAAAATGGTGGCCGCGCTCAACGCTGGCGTGATCTGGGTCAATACCTACAACCAGTTCGACGCAGCAGCCCCCTTCGGCGGGTTCAAACAAAGTGGCTATGGCCGCGAAATGGGCCACGCCGCGCTCGATGCCTACACGCAGACCAAGACGGCGTGGATCAATTTGCGGTAGCAGACTGTCAAGCTTGATTTGTAGGGATAAAATGTAGGGGCGCAATTCATTGCGCCCTCTTCCCAGGTCGATTCACTGACTCATGGGCGCAATGAATTGCGCCCCTACATTTTGCTTGAACCTTGACAGGCCAGTAGTACAAGACTGATTAAGCCTTGGTGAAATCATAAAGCGGTACAGTGCGTGTAGGAGGCGCAGCAGTATGCCGGATAGCTTCAATCCGGCGTACTGTCTCCGGTGTGAATAATACATCACCACAGATTGTGCAGACTTCAGCCGGTACATGATCGATTACGATAATGCGGTCCCCCTGGCGTACAGTGTGGATGACCTCTCGCTGCTCATATTCACCAGGACAGCCATCAATACTGCATCTCATTTTTCTCTCCTTTGATAGCTAGCACGTACTGAAAGCCTAAGGTCTCATGAAGACCATTTGATTGCACTTCCTGGTCTAACCGATCAAATACCTCGGCTTTGAACTGCGCTAATACCTCAGGTGCCATGTGCTCCAACGAATAGCGGGTACCGTGCGTCCATAAGTTGTCCCACCACAGCTGCGCATTGGTATAAGCAAAATCTGCCTCTTCATAAAGTGTTCGTACATCGATGAAACCGGCCTGGGTGAGGTACTGGGGAAGCTCTGCATAGTTGGCTCCTTTCCCACCCCCCGCATACAAAGGGAATGAATAACGCCGGGAATACTCGGTGATGTGTTCGCCGTACCAGTGCGAGAGCGCGTCGAGGTCCCGTGCTACGGTGATTGCCAGCATGCCACCTGGACGCAGCACGCGGAAAAACTCAGATAACGCCTGCTCGAGGTGAGGAAAGAGGAAGATGGCAAACGCGAGAATACAAATCGACAATGTTCTCTTTTTGCCTGTCATTATCGCTCACGCCTGATACCTCTACAAAAAGATCGACGCGCCGCTTTCCTGTTCGCCTTTGTCTGTAGTGAAAATCTTTGGCATTGCTGGCTCTGGTTCCTGCAGCGTGCCATGGCGGGCGGCCTGTATCTTAGCCCAGACCTTTTCTGGCTTGAGCGGCATATCGATGGTTTTGATGCCAAGTGGGGCGAGCGCGTCCAGCACGGCGTTCACAACGGCAGGAGGCGCACCAATGCAGCCGCCTTCGCCGATACCTTTCGCTCCAAGTGGATTAATGGGCGAGGGCGTTTCCACTACACCGGTGATAAAGGAAGGTATCTGCGAGATGTTAGGCAAGGTGTAGTCCATCAGCGTGCTGGTTAGCAGTTGACCATCCTCGGCATATTGCGCCTCCTCGTAGAGCGCCTGCCCGATGCCCTGGGCCAGCGCTCCGTGTACCTGGGCATCGGCCAGGTAGGAATTCAACACTGTGCCACAATCATCAACGGCTACGTATTGCAGGATGTGTACGTTGCCTGTCTCTGAGTCCACCTGCACTACTGCAATGTGCGTACCGGAAGAGAACGTCGCGTTTGATGGGTTAAAATCGCGCCATGCCACCAGCCCCTCGATGGGAACGCCATTTGCAGGATTGGGCTTTTCATGTTCGATCAAATCGGGTTGTTCTTCGACCATGCGGGCCAGCTCAGCCAGCGTAATAGCGCGTGTTGGG
>VBFM01000503.1:7437-9031 GCA_005882595.1 Chloroflexota bacterium | reverse complement strand
AAGGTGCCTATGCCAAAGGCAGGCAGGGCAGTATCGTTCATTTGCACTTCCACCTGTGTGCCGGGGACATGAAAAATCGTCGCTGCGATCTGTGCAAAGGCGGTAAAGTGTCCCTGTCCGTTGGTTGCCACGCCGCTCTGTACCAGGATGGTGCCGTCGCGACGAATGCGCACCGTCGCCGACTCCTTCGGCGCGTGCGGTCCCATATTGATCGCGCCGCCCGATACTTCAACGAAAGTGGAAAGGCCGATCCCCAACAATTTGGGATCATCCATACCGCGCTGCTCCTGCTGTTTCTTGCGCCATCCCTGGTAATCCGCCAGTTCCAGCGCCCGGTCGAGCGCGGCCTGGTAATTGCCGCTATCGTATTCCAGGCCTGTAAGAGTTTTGTAAGGGAAGGCCTCCGGCTCGATCAGATTGCGGCGGCGCACCTCGACGGGGTCAAGCCCTAATTCGTGCGCCATCCGATCTATGGTGCGTTCCAGGATATAGGCTGCTTCTGGTCGGCCCGCGCCGCGATAGGGAGACGTGGGTACTTTATTGGTGAATGCGCCGATAAGCTGGCTCGATACCGCCGAAATGCGATACGGGCCATTGAGCATGGAAGGTGTGCCCATGGGTACCAGGGTGGTTGCCCTGCCTAAGAATCCGCCCAGGTCTGCGATGGTGCGCACTTTCAATCCCAGCAGTCGCCCATCATGCTGGTACGCGGCCTCGATATAGTTGATCTGGCCGCGCCCGTGCGTCTGGGACTGTAAATTCTCACTGCGGCTCTCAATCCACTTGACGGGCCGGCCAAAGCGCAATGCCAGCGCCGCCGCCACAATCTCTTCGCCCACAAACCCCGTTTTCGTGCCAAACCCTCCTCCTACCTCGGCGTTCAATACACGTATCTTGCGTCGATCAATACCCAGGAACTGGGCCAGCGTCTCCCGTGCTGTATAGATAGCCTGCGAGGATACCCAGGCCGAGAACTCGCCGCTCTCGGGGTTGAAATCGAACATGCAGGCACGCGGTTCCATAGAACTGGGGGCCACGCGCTGGTTTACCACGCGCAGGCGCACAATATGCTCTGCCTGCGCGAACGCGGCCTCTATATCTCCGCCCCCGGTGGAAACGTTGAACGCTACGTTTGAACCGAGCTCGTCGTAGAGCAGCGGAGCGCCGGGAGCCAGCGCCGCCTCCGGGTCGCTCACAGCTGGCAATGGAAGATAGTCTATTTCCACCAGGTCGCGCGCATCCAGCGCCGTATAGAGATCTTCGGCCAGCACTACCGCGACCGGATCTCCTACGTAGCGCGCGCGTTTCACGGCAAGGACGCGCCGCACCGGCTTATTCAGTCCATGCGGCGGTATTGGCATCGAGTCGATCGTGGGCATGTCGTTGACCAGTTCAGCCGCTTCAAAGGCCGCGATTACTCCAGGCTGGGAGCGCGCCGCCTCCAGTGCGATGTGCGAAATTTCGGCGTGCGCGTAGGGGCTGCGCACAACCGCCATGTGTAACACCGCTGGTCGCCCCTGGGATGACCGCAGGTCATCAACGTAATGGGAGCGCCCGGTAATCAATCGATAATCTTCTCTACGGCGTTCTAGCC
>VBFM01000503.1:0-7430 GCA_005882595.1 Chloroflexota bacterium | reverse complement strand
GCGTCCACGTCCGCACATCGGGCAAAAACGAGATCAATCCATGGGTCCGTAGGGACGCGATTTATCGCGTCCACGTCCGCACATCGGGCAAAAACGAGATCAATCCATCTTTGACGAATTCTCGCCAGGCATGACGCGATTTATCGCGTCCACGTCCGCACATCGCGCAAAATCACTGGACAATAACACATCGCGAAAAAAACGCCTTGACGTGTTCGCCTCGATTCTCTACAATGAACAGTGAAGGCTCCAATGTTAAAGAATCGGCCTCTTTAGGAAGGGGACGCTATGGCAGACCGTGTAGGGGAACAATTTGGTAGCTATCGCCTGGTACGCCTGTTGGGACAGGGAGGCTTCGCCGAAGTCTACCTGGGTCAACATATCTACCTGGATACTCCGGCTGCTATCAAGGTGCTCCATCACCGCTTAGCCAGTGATGATATAGACAGCTTTCTCAACGAGGCACGGACCATCGCCCGCCTGATTCATCCGCAGATTGTACGCGTGCTCGAATTTAATGTGCAGGATAATGTCCCCTACCTCGTGGTGGACTATGCCCCCAATGGCACGCTGCGTAAGAAGTATACGAGGGGCACACAACTGCCGGTAGCAACAGTAGTCAGCTATGTGCGCCAAATTGCCTCGGCGCTGCAATATGCGCATGAGCAGAAGATTATTCATCGCGATGTCAAGCCTGAAAATATGCTGATTGGTCGGCAACATGAAATTCTGCTCAGTGATTTTGGCATTGCTCTGGTTGCTCAGAGTTCGCACTATGAAAGCACGCAGGGCATACAGGAGCTGGCGGGAACCATCGCATATATGGCTCCTGAGCAGATTCAATCACAGGCTGGCCCGGCCAGTGACCAGTATTCCCTTGCTGTCGTTACCTACGAGTGGCTAAGCGGCGCGCGACCCTTTCAGGGGTCATTCGCTGAAGTTGCCGTGAAACATACGATGGTCGCTCCTCCCCCTTTACGTGAAAAAGTGCCAACGCTTCCCGCCGAGGTCGAAGCAGTGGTGATGAAAGCGCTGGCTAAAGACCCGAAGGATCGCTATGCCAGTATTCAGGCGTTCGCGTCAGCGCTGGAGCAGGCCTATTTGCAAACTGTACAAACCTCGTCTCTGCCGGGTAATCTGCCTACTATTAAATTGCCCATGACCGGTGAAGCGGGAGATGTATCTGGCCAGGAATCGGTCCCGTTACCTGTTAGCGCGGAACAAAGTAGCCCTGTCCCACCGGTCGCGTCTCTGTCTCCTGCGACGACAACACTTTTGAAACTGCTTCGCCGGCATCCAGTTGAGACGACGGGCTTAAAAAAATCGCTGACAACTACGCCTTTGCCTCCTGGTACGGAAACTTCGCCGCATTTGATAACGCGCCGCAGATTGCTCATGGGATTGGCGGGAATCGCTGCAGTGGGAGTGGTTGCAGGTGGACTGGCTGTGGTCACACATCTACCCGGTTCTCCAGGTATTGGTACTTCACCCAACATTACCCAGGGCCAGGCGCTTTACACCTATCGTGGTCATACAATGCGCGTATGGTCAACTGCCTGGGCGCCTCGAACCCAGCGTATCGTCTCCGCGAGCAGCGATGACACCGTCCAGGTCTGGGATGCTATGACCGGTGATCACCGCAATGTCTATCGCCAACATACTGATACAGTGTATACTGCGGCGTGGTCGCCCGATGGCACGCGTATCGCTTCAGGCAGTTATGATCAGACGGTACAAATCTGGGATGCGACCTTTGGCGATCACTATGTCACCTATAATGGTCATACATCGTGGGTATGGTCGGTGGCGTGGTCGCCTGGCGGCAACCGCATTGCCTCGGCAGGTGGCGATGCGACAGTGCATGTCTGGGATGCAGCCGGTGGCGGCCATACCAGCATCTACCGGGGGCATACGGCTCCGGTGTATGCTGTAGCGTGGTCGCCCGATGGCACGCGCATCGCCTCGGCAGGTGGCGATGGTATGGTAGCCATCTGGAATGTGGCCGATGGCAAGCTGCTGTATGCCTACGAACCGGGCAACGCGCCTATATGGTCGCTAGGCTGGTCACCCAATGGTATACGCATTGTTTCAGCAGGGGATGATAACACCGTGCAGGTCTGGGATGCTGCCGATGGTGGGCATCTCTACGTGCGTGTATCACGGTCACAGCGATTTTGTCTATGCCGCCGCCTGGTCGCCCGATGGCACGCGCATCGCCTCGGCAGGCGCCGACAAAACGGTACAGGTCTGGAATGCGATCGACGGCGGCAATGTCTTCACCTATACCGGTCATTCCGATGCCGTACGCTCTCTCACGTGGTCGCATGATGGGAAATATATCGCTTCCGGTTCCTGGGATGAAACGGTGCAGGTGTGGCAAGCGAAATAATATTCTGCTTCATACTTTAGTCAATTTCCTCTTGACAATCCCCTTACTCATCAGTACACTTTCTAATAAGAGATCAGTTGTCAGACATCTGACATCAGAACACAAGTGAGGGGCGTAGTAACATGGTACGCGCGACAATAACACGGCAATCAATAGTGCAGCAGATGCATGACGCGTTTATAGACCTGTTGCAAAATGAGCAATACACGGCTGGCAGCGGCATCCCATCTGAATTAGAACTGGCTGAGCGCTTCAATGTCAGCCGGGCCACAGTTCGTGAAGCTCTCAAGGGGTTGGTGCAAGAGGGGTTGCTGGATTGTCGTCATGGAAAAGGCTATTTTGTGCTGTCGCGCGAGGCAGTCATTCATAAGCCTATCACCCAGCTTCAGAGCGTCACCGACCTGATGAGTGATATGGGGTATACCGTCGAAAATCGTGTGCTGCATGTGCGAGAAGAGGTTCCCACACCCCAGGTGCGCCGCAAATTGCAATTGGACGAAGGGCAAAGCGTTTTGCAACTGGAGCGCGTACGCTGTTCGCGCGATGAGCCGCTCATCTACTCGATAGATCTTTTCCCGCGCGCGTTTATCCCCGGACTCTGGCAAGACCAGGATTGGACAGGCTCACTGCTCAACCTCTTTGATGAACGCTGGCAGGTACATATCGCCAGCAGTCGCACGAAAATACGCGCGGTTCTTCTCTCTCCGGCATTGTGCGCTGAGATTGGCGTGCCCGTGCATACCGCGTGGCTATGCATGGAGCAATTGAATGTGACCAAAGATGGCAGGCCGGTACTCTTCTCACAAGACTACCACCGGGGTGAAAATTTCGAGTTTAACGTCACAAGGCGGCGGTATTGATTTGATCTTAAAGCGTTATCCCTGGTATGGAAGGACACCAATGAGTGACTTACTGCATTTCAATGTTCCATTGAATACCACATCCTCTCCGGCGTCTGTTCCCCCCATTCCGGCAGAGGACCTTACACGCCAGTATGCAATGATCGAGGAGGAGGTGCTTAAAGCCATCAACCGGGCATTACCTCGTGGCCGCTACACTATGGGCCCTGAATTGGCCGCGTTTGAACATGCATGGGCTACATTTTGTGGCACGCGCTATGCTATTGGCGTCAGCAATGGCACTGATGCGCTGCACCTGGCGCTGACAGCATTTGATATAGGCCCGGGAGATGAAGTAATTACTGTTCCAAACACGTATATTGCCACTGCCTTTGCCATCACCTACGTTGGCGCAACTCCCGTTTTTGTTGATGTTCTGCCGGACACCTACAATCTCAACCCCGACCTGCTGGAAGCAGCTATCACTGAACGCACCCGTGCCATCATCCCTGTGCATCTTTATGGACAGCCCTGCGACATGGAGCCCATACTCTCAATTGCGCGCGAGCATGGATTGCGCGTGATTGAAGACGTTGCGCATGCGCATGGAGCGTACTATCACGGGGCTTCAACGGGATCATTTGGTGATATCGGCTGCTACTCCTTCTATCCGACCAAGACCTTCGGGGCGCTGGGCGATGCCGGTGCAATCGTAACCAACGATCCTGAACTCAACGATCGCATACGCCAGCTGCGCTACATGGGGCAGAAGGTCAAACACACGCACGAGATACTTGGTTTCCAGAAACGTATGGATGAAATTCACGCGGCCATTTTGCATGTCAAGCTCCCCCATTTGAGGCAATGGATAGCATTTGAGGCAATGGATAGCGCGCCGCCAGGAAATTGCCGCCCACTATAGCGAATTGCTGGCGAATACACCTGTCATTCTTCCCTATGTCGCGCCGGAACGCACGCATGCTTATTATCTCTATACCATCCTGGCTCCGCGCCGTGACGAATTGCAAGCATACCTGGCAGAGCAGGGCATCGGCACTCAGATCATTTATCCAATACTTGTCCCTGATCAGGGCGCGTACCAGAATGCGAACTTGCGCTGCGGACCTATACCGGTAGCGCGTTCGCTGGTCGGGCAGATACTTTCACTACCCATGTTCCCAGAACTACGCGACGATGAAGTTGAACGCGTCGCCGCCGCCATTTGCGCATTTTACGAATAGTTGGAACCGGCGCGTTTACACAGATGATGTACGGAGGTACACATGTCGGCTATCACGCTCGCGGTCCTGGGTGGAAGTGGAGTTGCAACACCAATACAGGCATTGCTGGATTGGACAGGACATGTCCAGCATCGACCAGAACTGCGCGTTGTGTTACTGGGACGCTCCCCGGAGAAACTGGAGCGTGTGCGCGCGGTGTGCGAGCAGATGGTACGGGATGCACATCCAATCATAAATATAGAAGCAACGACTGATCTACGTGTGGGACTGAAAAAGGCGAATTATGTGCTGAATCAGGTGCGCGTTGGAGGGCTTGAAGCGCGCGCCCATGACGAAACCTTTCCCCAGGCGCTCGGTTTTCCCGGAGAAGAGACGGTTGGGCCGGGCGGCTTTGCCAATGCGCTGCGTACTCTTCCCGTTGTCATTGCAGCGCTGCGTGTGGTGAATGAAGTTGCGCCCAACGCCGTCGTGTTAAATCTCACCAACCCTGCCAGCCTTGTGCAGTACGCGGCAACGCTTTACACGCATACGAATATTCTCAGCCTGTGCGATTCGCCCATTACGCTGGGAGAAGACCTGGCAAAGCTGGTGGAGCAGCCGCGTTCAGCAGTGGAAATTGGATACCTGGGCATGAATCACCTGAGTTGGGTTGTCTCCATGTGCAACGCGGAACAGGATTTGATGCCTCTCGCGCTGGAGCGTATCGATCGGCTGGCATATCTTGGTGTGGATGCCACGTACATGCGCGCCAGCCGCGCCATTCCAATTCCCTATGTGCGCTATTATCTCCATCCAGAACGCATGCTCGCGCAGCAGCAGGGAAAAACACCCCGCGCTCGCCAGTTGTTGGCACTCGAAGAAGAATTGCTGAGCCATTACGAGCGTCTAAGTGCGGCAGATGATGGCGGAGTCTCTGCATCAACAGCAGTAGCGAAACGAGGAGCCGTCTGGTACAGCGCCATCATAGTACCTGTACTCGATGCGCTCATCAACGATCATCCTACCATGGAGATTGTAAGCGTTGCCAACGGGCACCTGATTCCCTGGCTGCCGCCTGAGACAGTCGTAGAGGTTCCTTGCAGGATTGACGCTCAGGGCGCCCATCCTCTGCCTGTGCCGGAGTACCTGCTGCCCCTTGAATTGCGCACACTGCTCTATTCCCTGGCTCTCTATGAGGAACTGGCCGCGCCCGCCATTATCGAACACAACCGCGACCTGGCATTGCGCGCACTTGTTGCTCATCCTATGGTGCACACCGTCGAACGCGCCGAGCGTGTACTGAACGCCGTGTGGCCTACCGGAGGTATCTAATCATGGAGGATGACCCTGGCGATCGCTCTGGTGAAACCTGCATCGGCGCGCTCGATATTGGAGGGACAAAAATCCTGGCGGGGATCATCGATCCATCGGGGAAAATTGTGGCGCGCCGTAGTATTGGGACGCTGGCGGAGCGTGGTGCTGAAGATGTCGTTGCGCGCTGTGTCTCACTGATGCGTGAGTTAGCGCGAGAAGCGCAAGTGGCGGTTGAGATGCTGGCCGGTATTGGTTGTAGTGTACCCGGCCCGTTAGACCCCGAGGGTGGCGTAGTGCTGTTCTCGCCCAACCTGGGCTGGCGCAATGTACCCCTCGCGCAATGGTTACGGCATCAATGCGGTGTTCCGGTAGAGATCGAGGATGATGCCCGCTGTGCCGCGTCAGGTGAGGCGCGCAGGGGCGCGGCACGCGGTGCAGAAATGGCTGTCTATATCACCATTAGCACTGGTATTGGCGGTGGCCTGATCATCAATGGGCGCGTCTATCGCGGCGCGCATGGTTTCGCGGGTGAAATAGGGCATATGACGCTGGAAGCTAACGGCCCTCCCTGTTCATGCGGCAATAATGGCTGCTTTGAAAGTCTGGCGTCCGGTTCCGCCATTGCTGCGCGTGCGCGCCAGGCTGTACTGCACGGGGACGAAACTACTCTTGCCAGTTTTCACGATGGGCCGCTCACTGCCGAACAGGTCATTCAGGCGGCGAAAGCTGGCGATGCCGTTGCCACGCGTATCGTTGAGGCGGCAGGCGTCTACGTAGGTATTGGATTGGCAGCAGTAGCTACTGCCTTTGATCCGCAAATTATTGTGCTAGGTGGCGGCGTTGTACGCCAGGAGGGAATACTGCTCAGGCGGGCATATGAGACGTTTCGGGAGCGCGCGCTTGCGCCGCTTGGATCGCTTGTGCCCATTGTACCCGCCGCATTGGGCGACGAGAGCGGTCTTTGGGGAGCAGTTGCATTAATTGAAGATCGTATCAGGTAATCAGGTAGATATCTAATTACGCAGCGCCCGATTACTGGCGCATTTGCCGAACAGCTTGCGCTGAAATCTGATGTTTGAAAGGAGGTGAAAGACGTAAGGGTGCAATTATAAACATTAATAAATTGTTCGGGTATCTGTAGGGGCGCCATTCATGGCGCCCGAGATGCAGGGAATCGGCCTGAAAGGTGGGCGCCATGAATGACGAATCTTGGATGTGTCCAGTTCTTCGTACTACATTTGGAGGTAATATGGCTAGATATGCCGAGGGCGCCAGTTCAGCGCCAACCGTCTTTGTTCGCCAGGCGACAGGCCTGGTGCGTGAACTCTCCTGGTTCGATACCTTCATTATGGTGTTCGCCATCCTCAATGTGCCCCTGGGTCTCTCCGAGGTAGCGGCCTTCGCGACAGGCGCAAGCGCGTACCCTTCCGCGAATATGCCACTGGCGTTCATTCTTTCCGCCCCTGCCATGCTCACGCTTGGTATGGTGTACGCACTATTTACGGCAGCCATGCCGCGCTCTGGAGGAGACTATGTGTGGGCCAGTCGCATCCTTCACCCCTCGATTGGCTTCGGCGTCAACTTCTTCGTCTCGTTTATCCTGCTGTCGAGCGCCGGGCTGAATAGTTTGTTGATGGCGACGTGGTTCTTGCCGCCCGTCTTTCATAT
>VBFM01000030.1:632-8598 GCA_005882595.1 Chloroflexota bacterium | reverse complement strand
GCAGCCGACCTACGCGCGGCCATCGCGCCCGACCAGCAGGTTGTCACCGATGGGCAATTTGTCGCCGCCCTCGCGAACCGGGATACCCCACCCGCGCTGGTAGATACCTCGATGGTGCGCATTGAGACCCATTATCTTACGCTCGGCCAACTCGAATCTATCGCATCACAACCCCAGGTGCATGCCGTCCTCTTCTTCACCGGCCGTTTTCACCTGCCCGATGTCGCCGCTTTTCACGCCTGGGTCGCGCAACACTTTCGCCTGCTGCATAGTTATGGCGGGGGTAGAGAATTGTGGGGGCGGTAATGAAATATCGAGGGGAAGATACTTGCAAAAGAAAAAGACTTTTAGAACAATGGAAATCGAACGGCTAAACGAAGAAGCAATCCACCTCAACACTCTCTAGAAGCGCCAGCGGATACCTACCACAAAAGTAGGTAACCACTTTTACAGCAAAGTTGACAGCATTAGCTATCGTAACGACTCGGGTGTGATTTTTCTACTCTTCTTTGAGCGCCAGAAACGATCGAGGTATGAGCCACAGCACAAGCAGGATCAGGACAAGGGCAACGAGGAACGTTATGAGAAGGTTAGAGTTTGTCTCTACTCGCGCTAATCGTAGGCTCTCGGAGAGGCCAAATACCACTGTACTTACTACTAACCATTGGTGCTAGTTGAGGAAGCCATGAGACTCGTTCTAAGAATAGAAATGCAACCTATTCAGAAGAACGGAGAACCTCATGACAACCCAGGATATTATCATACAGATGTTTTGCCTTGTCGATGATCAGATGGGAAACATGCCCAAGCACACTCAAGCCAAACTGTATCCCAGCGAAGTGGTGACGATTGGCATCTTGTTCGCCCTCAAGGGAGGCCATTTTCGCGCCTTTCCCGCTGGGTCAAGCGCGATGACGATGACCTGTTTGCAGGCTTGCCCGATCGCACGCGACTGCAACGGCAATTGAAGACTCATCAGGACTGGTTTCGTCGACTCTTGGCTCAGCCCAGTTTCTTTCCCGTCATCGACAGTTATCCTATTGAATGGCTCTTTCCTATCCGTCAGGGCCGCAGTCCCAGACAAGTGGGCAAGAAGGGCAAAGACAAAGGGCGCTCTCTGCGTGGGTATCAAACTGTGCTGGCTGCTCAATGAGCAAGGACAGGTCGTCGACTGGGATTGGGCCACCATGAACACTCATGATCAGCACTTTCATCCTTTGATTGAAGGCCTGCATGACCAGAGCATCGTGCTGGCCGATCTGGGCTTTCGCTGTGCCGCCGGCATTCCCGACCATCTCAAACGGTGTGAGAAAGGCACCTGGAATGAACGCATGTGTGTGGAAACCGCTTTGTCGATGGTTACCGTTGTCTGTGGCCTCAAGCACATGCATCATGGCTTGCGTCCGTCTATCCAGGCTCGACTGGCCTCGCTGGTGGCCATGTTCAATGTCTTGCTCTCGCTTTTCCATCAGTTGCATCCCGATGCTGATCCCTTTCAGATGAGCATCGCTGAGTTTTCTTTGTAAACTAGCACCACTGGTTATTGAGACCGATGATCCCCGTGAACTGACTGCGCTTCTGCAACCGTTCATGGATTTCGTCAGTTGGGACGTTCACGCGGTCTACCGCCTGGATTACGATCAAGAGATTCAACAGCTACAGCAAGTGGTTCAACAGAAGCGCTAGCAACTCCTACAAGCACTTCACTTGTTCATCTGTGTGAGAAAGGAAAAAGGGCTCGAACTAATCGAGTCCCTTTTTCACAGACACCCTTAATCCTCGTGGTGCTTGGACGTTTCGGGCAGCCGGTGCTTCGGTTAAAAGTGGCCGGGCTCTATTTCTCAGGTTCTCGGCGGAACATCGGGATAATTTGTCCCTGGAGCAGCATTGGGATTATAGGCTCCCGCTTGAGCATCAGGATTATAGGTTCCCGCTTGAGCATTGGGATTATAGGCTCCCGCTTGAGCATTGGGATTGACAGTACCCGGCGTCGTAGTCGGCTGGGCAGTTCTCAGGCGAGAAACAATATCGAATGCTCCGTTCTGACGCATAATGCTGAGAGCCTGCTCTGGATTATCCACGGCTTTGATGAGCACGATGCTGCGACCTGCATCAAGTTCACTTTGATAGTTGCGCGCGTCCTGCTCCGGTACGCCGATCCTCATCCAGTCATCCGGCGAGTTTGTGGTGGCAGCCGTCTGGCTAAACAAGCTCTTGAGGCTCTCCGTAAAACTGTTCGAGCCACGGCGCACCAACCTGATCTGGTCATAGCTATAGCCAGCGTGACGAAGATCATCGATGGCTTTATTCGCTTGCTCCTGGTCTGCAAAAACGGCGATCGTCGTTGAGTGTTCAATCGCGGTTGTGGTCATTGACCTTTTCTCCTTTCACCTTTGAAAGAACATGTGTCTTTGAATCAATACACGCAAGGAGTCTGCAAAAGGTTCCATATCCATTTTCGAGAGAATCGGCCTCAAAGAGAGAGAAAATATGATATAGTCAGGGTGTTGGAAGTTCGTAGAATGTACTCCTGCTTCTAACTCTACCTGGTTGACAGCAAAATCGGTAGAAAACAGCGAATAACAGTAGACACCAGTAGACAAACCAACACAAAGCAAAAAAAGCCAAGCCGCTCGACAAAGATAAGCAACCTATAAGGAGACGTAGAAATGCAAAAGAAAAAGACCTTTAGCACAATGGAGATTGTGCTGCTAGGCGTATTGATTGGCTCATTGATCCTGTCCTTTTTACAGGCACGGCAGGAGGAGAAGGAGCACTAATAGTCGTTACGTTACGCCGCGGCCAGGGGTCGCGCATCCATAATTACCTCTTGATAGCCATCAAAGAGATGTTGCATGGCGGCGGGCCAGGAGCGTTGTTGCGCCTTGTTCAACGCGGCCTGTCCCATGGTGTAGCGCAGAAGGGCGTTGTATACCAGGTGTTCCAGGCGGATGCGATAGCCTCGCGCCTGTTCGTGTTCGTCGAGTCCGGCCGCATCTAACAGGAATCCGGTGCGACCATCCTGCACCAGGTCACAGACCCCCCTCCGAAAGCACTCCAACCACCGGCAGCGCGGAGGTCATGGCCTCCAATACCACCTGTCCGAAGGTTTCAGTGGTCGAAGGGAACGCGAAGATGTCAGCCGAGGCATACGCTCATGCATGGCCAATGGCATAGGACATCGATGCACTGCTGTGATGTTTTGCCAGGAAAATACGTTTCTAGGAGTAGAAGACCGATGCTATGGGCAAAATTGGTGTAGTTATGCCCGCAGAGTGAAGTTTTCATTCTATGGCTCGTTATACTAGAGTAAAGCTTACTATATCTCATTTCTCTGTCTTAGTAACTGGTGAGGATATTCTAAAAAGAGACCAGAGGCGCCTGTCGTTGGGAGTAGGTGGGGAGGTGTGGAATGCCCGGCAGTATGGTATTCAAAGGATCAATTCATCAGGAAGCAGGTAAGTACTATTGAAATCCCAATTTGTAAAATTGAACGTGCAAAAGGATAGTCCTGATGTGCCAGAACACATCGCGGCAATGAATAGATGGGCACGGTTTCCTGCTGGCAGCGACTCCACTGCCGATCAGTCGCAGGCGAATATGCTCTCTTCCAGCCAGGTGCTACCGCATCCAGGCACGGGACTCTTATCCACTTCGGGACTGGTATCAAATTGGAATGATGGGAATGTGCAGCCGCTGCACTCCCACTATTCTCAACAGCCGCAGTACTCAAAGCAACCTGGATACAATGCAATCTCTGTCGCAGAACAGGATACGCTGGAGCATCGTATAGTTCAGCCGCAGTCAACAAGGCAGCCGGGACGAGGCAAGCTGGTATGGTCGGAAGAACCAATGAGCCAGGGCGTGAACCCACAGGCGTTCATGCATGGCCCCGTATCGCCGCGCGAATCCGGTATTACCCCGTTCTCCAACATGTATGCCAATGGGCAGGTGGCTCAGGCTGTGCAAGCTCCGCCTATGCAGCGTCCTGCTTCACAGCCATTGTACTCGCCTCCCATGTACGGGCCTGATACGAACATGCCAGTGATGGCCATGCCGGGGCAGCAAGTGGGATATCCTGGCGCCGGTGGTCCCCCTCCCTTTGTGCAGCCTCCTCTGGGATATAGTGGGAGTGGCGGAAAGGGCAGGGGATCGAAAAAGAAACGCCGCTTCCCCATCTGGGCGCGTGTCCTCACGTCTATCTTTTTGCTGTTATTGGTGGTCACCGGCGGTCTCTTTACCTACTATGAATTGTACTTTGCCAAACCTATTAGCGATATTACAAACCAACAAGTGCAGCGTGCGGGGGGGGAAGAAGACCCCAACCAGGGGCGCAGCGGCGACATTTTGAGCGGTCCGCGTATCAATATCCTGCTACTGGGTAGTGATACTGATCAGAAATTCGGAACCTCCGTCGGTGGTTCAACTGTCTACCTGGCGCAGACCGATATTGTAATAACCATTGATCCGACCAGCAAACAAATTGGGATGCTCTCCATACCACGTGACTTTTATATCAATATCCCTGGCTACGGTATGGGCAAACTGGACGAAGCCTTCGAACATGGCTATAGTATTGGTCAGGGCGGCTTTCAGGGAGCTGTCGACCTGAGTCGACGGACGATTCAGCAGGATTTTGGCATCCCCATCAACTATTACGCGTGGGTGGGTCTGAATGGTTTCGTCAAGGTGATCGACACGGTGGGCGGCGTCGATGTCGATGTGCTCCATCCTATCACCGATGACTCCTATCCCGATGATGTTGGCAACACCACCGGCGATACCTACGCCTACAAACGTCTGTATATTCCGCCTGGCCCGCAGCATCTTTCGGGTGCCGAGGCCCTCGAGTATGTGCGTTCGCGCCATGCCGACCTTGTGGGTGACTTCGGTCGCTCGGCGCGCCAGCAGCAGGTGCTCAGCGCATTGAAGACAAAACTCAGCAATTCTGGCATTGTCAACAAATTGCCTGACATAGCAGCAGACCTTGATGGCTGGGTCAAAACAGATATGCAGTTACCCGACGTGCTCAAGCTGATGAACCTGGCTCGCGGCCTCGACCCAAACAAAATTCAACGCGTCATTTTATCGCCGCCCTACTCATCATCTGCCACGTTACCAGGTGGAGAGTCTATAGTGCAACCCAACTGCGATCAGATCATTCCGGCGATTGCCAAAATGTTTAATCTTGGCAACAAGGCAGGTTGCAACATTTATGCGAACAGCGGAAATAGCAGCAATTCCACGCTGGCATCAGTGTCGCCAACGTCGAATATAAGCGCCAATACGCTGGCCTGGCCCAGCCAGCTTGCCAGCGCCAACCCTATGAGCCTGGTGGGCGGCAGTGATAACATGTTTGGTTTCCATAGTCTGCTAGATCTCACGTTTGCTGTCGTATTTGGATCGCCTCAAGCCTTGCAAGTGTAAGCTGATGATGCAGGATAGACAAATCATGAAGAGCAATAAATATACCCCCTGGCTCACCTTCTGCCTCTTGCTACTGGTAGCATTGAGCATGCAGGGGTGCTTCGGCACTGGTGATAACAATTCGAGCGGCAACCCCATTACTACCAATTCGAGCGGTAACCAGGTTACCATTGCGCAAAACCTGTTCAAAGGCAAAATATACCTGACCATCGATCATAACCTGTGGGTCATTACAGGTGATAGTAAGGCCACCGAATTGCTGAAGGACGGTGATATCTATGACCCCGCCGTCTCTCCCAATGGCAAATGGATAGCGTACGTGGTGCGCTACAAGAACTATTCGAATATTGCCTATATACCGGTCAACGGTGGTAACGGGACGAGATTGCTCGATGGCAACGGAACTTCTTATGTCGATAGTGGTTTTCCTAAAAACAGCTATCACTGGTACGTGCAACCCGCGTGGTCGCCCGATAGCTCCCATCTGCTCTTCCTGAGCGATCTACAAAAAGACTTTGTGTGGTCCAACCTTAACCAGTTATTCAAGAGCGGCTATTTTTTGGATTTACAGGTCTTCTCTATTCCGATCAACAACCCGGCCGCAACGGCCCAACCGCTAGCCTATGCCAGTTTTGGCGATGGCGGAAATCGCGATGCATCCTATCAGCCAAGGCATCCTGACCTGCATCAGATCGTATACACACATTATGCTTATGACACACAGACAGGCACCCAGCAGGTAATCCAGGTATACCTGGCCGACGCCAACGCGATTGCTAATAATCCTGGAACATACTCGCCGGTTTTCGACTCAGGGATAGCTCTCACGCCGCCTAACGTACAGAATATACAACCCGCCTTTTCGCCCGATGGCAATTCCATTGCGTATATCCGGCGCGAATCTACCACCTCAATGGGACTGTACGTTATGCCGGTGGCACAGGGCGTAACAGCTAATCCAAATGATCAAAACTTACAGAAGCAAGCCTTGATCCCGTATAGCAAATCGTCGCATATCCTGAGCAGCCAGTATGTGAGCCAACCTGTCTGGTCGCCCGATGGCAAACAAATAGCCTTCCTGGAATACACGAACAACGAGTTTGATCTCTGGCTGGCAAATATCCAGCACGACGCGAAAACGGGCGCGTACAGTATGCAGGGCAGCCCCGTACAGCTTACGACCGGCGGCGTTGATGGAAGTTCTCGCCCGTTCTGGACGAACTAGTGGTGATAATGGTATACTACGCCTTACCGACTGCCCGAACCCGGTCCGCCTGGTTGGTGGAAGTCGGAATAAGAGGCTTTATGCCTTGCATCAAAATGCGATATTACCAGGGAATTCCAGGTTCTTGAGGTACAACATTGACACAGTTTGAAGGCACATTGATTGCCGGACGGTACGAAATACGTGAACATATCGCTACTGGCGGCATGGCCAGTGTGTTCAAAACCTGGGATCATCGCGTAGAACGGTTGGTAGCGATCAAAGTCCTGCGTTCACTCGATAAAAACGATCTGCGGTCTGTTGAACGTTTTCGCCGTGAAGCGCGTGCGGCAGCTGCACTTGCACATCCCAATGCTGTCACCATCTACGATTTTATTGAAGAGTTCAGCCAGTATTTTCTGGTGATGGAGTATATTCACGGCCCGACGCTGAAACAGCTGATCGCGCAGCGCCGGCACCTGCATGCCTACGAAACGCTAGAGATCGCGGCACAGGTATGCGCTGTCCTGGAAGTAGCGCATGCGCGTGGCTTTATCCATCGCGACATCAAGCCTCAGAATATTATGCTGGCGAGTAGCGCGGGTAATGTGGGCAGTGGAGCCGATGGGAACGTCGTCTCCGCGTCAAATCTGCTGGTTAAACTGACGGACTTTGGCATCGTGCGCGTTGCCGAAACCGCCGGTCTTACCAATAGCG
The DNA here is from genome assembly GCA_005882595.1 of Chloroflexota bacterium. Taxonomy (GTDB): domain Bacteria; phylum Chloroflexota; class Ktedonobacteria; order Ktedonobacterales; family Ktedonobacteraceae; genus VBFM01. The sequence goes on along the minus strand of VBFM01000030.1, from coordinate 1,250 downwards.
GGATTGTGCTTGGCACAGCCGATTATCTTTCGCCAGAACAGGCGCGGGGGGAGAATCTCACCGCCTCTTCTGATCTCTATTCATTAGGCGTGGTGATGTTTGAAATGCTGGCCGGGCGTCCGCCTTTTGTTGGTCCAACGGCTGTTTCTATCGCGATGCAGCACGCGTCGACCTATCCACCTCCTCTGCACCAGTTCAATACCAATGTACCACCTGCCCTGGAGCAGATTGTCAACAAAGCGTTGGAGAAAGAGCCGGAAGACCGTTTTAACTCGGCGGCTGAAATGCAGCAAGCTCTGCGCCTTTGCGCAAAGGAATTGCTTGTGCGCGCAAAGGCGGCGTCCTCGCAGGTGCTTACGCGTAATCCATCACCTGGCAGCGGCGGGCCTGGACAATTCCATCCGCCAATGTATTGATAGCACTCATTCAAATTACAGGTTGTAGGGGTGAGATGTATCGCGCCCGTTGTATGATGAAGATCAACTCAGGCGGGCGCGATGTATCGCGCCCTACAGAAAACAATGTACAGGAAGTTACTCATGGAACGGAATCAGATCAGCACAACACAAGCCCCGGGAGCCATCGGCCCCTATAGCCAGGCTATTCGCTGCGGCCAAT
>VBFM01000030.1:0-595 GCA_005882595.1 Chloroflexota bacterium | reverse complement strand
CACAGGAGCACTTGTCGGCGGGGATATTGAAGCGCAGACCAACAGGGTCTTGCAAAATCTGCAAGCTGTCCTGGCCAGTGCCAATTCTTCATTTGACAATGTGGTGAAAACGACGGTCTTTCTCACAAGCATGAGTGATTTTCAAGCCATGAATGCCGTTTATGCCAGCTATTTTGAAACTCCTGGGCACGCGGCTCCCGCTCGCACGACCGTTGCTGTTGCCGAATTGCCCCGGGGAGCTAAGGTTGAGATAGAATGCGTGGCGCTCGTAGAGATATAGGTTTTTTCGCAAGGGTTAGCAGGGTCGCCCTGGCAACCGTAGGCAAACAGGGGAGTAATACTGTGAATACGGCTAACACAGCTGCTATATGGCATACAACGCTTGATCGACTGGAAACGGCTCCGATGGATGCCGTTTGTAAAGCCTGGTTGCAATCCGCCAATTTAACCAGCGCACCTCATTTTGGAGAAGATGATCTGGATGCAGCCTCACTGCCGGGACAGGAGGAGGCGCTTTATTTCACATTGCAGGTACCAAGTTCGCTGGCGCGCGATGTGATTAATACTCGTTGGCGGCGTCCCATCGAGGATATCC
>VBFM01000502.1:6416-7425 GCA_005882595.1 Chloroflexota bacterium | reverse complement strand
GGGCGAGGCTTTTCCTGGGCGAGGGAAACCTGCGTACTCGACTGCTTGGGGCTGTTATCATGGTTCTGGGCGGTGCGCTTGTTGCCGCATGAGGGAAGCTGTTTTACATCCAAGAAATCCGTAGCTAAAAAATGCATGTCGGCATCGTCTCCATAATAACTGGAATGAAGCACGCATGTGTCCATAGAAAACTATTCTCACACGTGTTACTGCTAGTGGGAGGATCCGGTAAGTTCTCTGCTTGAACGACACATTTGGTTGTTTGAGAGGTTCGTCCCAGGAGCGGTTCTGCGCCGCTCCATTCGTACGACATGAAAGGGGGTTTAATCGTATGTCCATCCTCAATCGGAGCGTTGCCAGATTGGCTGTGTTTGCTGTGATGGGAACGCTTGTACTCGCGACATTGGCTGCAAGTGCTCCGAGAGCATTTGCCCAGACAAACAATGAGGGGTCTCCTCAAGCCCAGGCCATTTTGAGACATACCCCTCGTGGCTCTGTCACCCTCCAGTGGCAGGGGCGTACGGAAAATCTGACGGTGACCATTCGGCTGTTCGGGTTAGCAGCCAACAGTACTCACCCGGCCCATATCCATCTAGGAGACTGTGACGATAATGGGCCAATCCTGTATCCACTCAACAATGTCGTCGCGGATGCGGCTGGAGATGCCAGCGTTACGACGGTGATCCCAGAAGTAGAAGATGGCATTCCGACCTCCGGCTGGTACGTCAACGTGCACAACGGGCCGGGATTGTCCACACCAACCCAATTTGATCCAATCGCTTGCGGCAACGTGGTCAATCCCAACGCTTCCTCGCATGAGGATCAGATGGTGAAGGTGTTCCTGGGTGCGACAACGGCTCCGAATCAAGCGGCCTTCGGCTCTGCTCAGCTCAGGATTTCCGGCGATGATCTGATCGTCAAGGTCGTGGTGCATAACCTGGTTCCGGGGTCGTCACACGCCGCTCATATCCATGTCGGCAGTTGTGAAGGTCAACTGCCGGGAAATGTC
>VBFM01000502.1:2205-6394 GCA_005882595.1 Chloroflexota bacterium | reverse complement strand
CGGGACCGGGGTCTCGGTGACGGTCATCGAAGGGGTCACTTCTATTCCTGAAGATGCCTGGTACGTCAACGTCCACCGTAGTACGGATTTGTCTACCCAGACGGGCTTCGACCCCATTGCCTGTGGAGACGTCGAAAATTAGCCACTCAGAGTGGCATGGTGAAGGAAACGTCTAAGTAATCCGCTTGTACAGGCAGCAGGATTGGAAGTGAATACCGAGGGCATTTCCTGGCGCATCAATCCTCCCAACTCGGAGCTAAGCCGGTCTTGGCTCTCTCTTGTAAAGTGAGGAGATGCCCTCGCTAGCCTCAAAAGTTCATATGAAAGCAATCTTTCTCTTCTGCCCGCTTGATATCTCCTTGACGTAGCAAAGGAGTCCCTTGTATACTCTCTTGTAGACAGTTTAACTTGTAACAAGAAAGGTTGGGAATACACATGTTAATGTCCTCGATGAGCAATGCAGCAGGCTGTGATTTTACTGGCTAGGCCACGACCATTAGCAACGATAAATAGACATACCGTTGCCAGCTAATACCGCGTAGTAGCCTATCCTTTCACTTTCCCCAGTAACAACAGCCCACTGCCTCTTCTCTTCATCTTCTCGAAACTCCCTGCATAAGCTTTGGACTACAACCCTGCTTTGTGTTGCAGGAAGTGTAGTCAGCCCATGTTTTCACTTCTGAGGAAGGACATTCATTTTGAGTTACGACACTGACTTTGACTTTGAAGACGAAGAAACGCGCCCTATCAAGACGAAAAGGAAGCAGTTGGCTGCTGTCGAGCATGAACCACCGCGCAAGACCAGCTATGAAAGCCATGCCGAGGTGCAGCGCTGGCTGCAGGAGCAGGCTTTGGAAGATGGTGGTAGCAAGCCGGAATTTAATCCCACCTTTCTTGCATCCCGTCGCGATGGTCCCTGGATTCTTTCGTCGCTCGCGCATTTCTATGAAGAAGACCTGATTACCGATGTACTGCACGTAGTTAGTAGCGGCAAGGAGGCATCCGTCTACTGCTGCGCTGCGCATCCCTCGACGGGAGTCGAGTACCTGGCGGCGAAAGTGTACCGCCCGCGTATGTTCCGCAGCCTGAAGAATGATGCCATCTACCGCCAGAGCCGCGTCCAGTACGACCAGGATGGACACCTTGTGCGTAACACTCGCCGCTACCATAAGGCTCTCAAGAAGAGTGGCAGCGGGCGAACCTTGCAGGTCAAGTCCTGGATCGAGTACGAATTTCAGACCCAGCAGCTACTCTACGAAAGCGGGGTCAGGGTTCCGCGCCCGCTCTCACAGATCGGCAATGCCGTGCTGATGGAGTATATCGGTGATCTTGATGATCCGGCCCCTTTATTGAAGGAGGTGAGACTGGCACGAGAGGAAGCCCGGCCACTCTTCGAGTGCATCATGGACGACATCGCCCTGTGCCTTGCCAACGACCGTATCCATGGTGACCTGTCGGAGTACAATATCCTCTACTGGCGTGGAACGCTCAGCATCATCGACTTTGCGCAGGCCGTCGATCCACACCAGAACCCGGAGGTCTATCCCCTGCTGCTGCGTGACATTGAACGTGTTTGCACCTACTTTGCCCGCTACGGCGTCGACGCCGACGTTGAAGCGCTTGCCAGCGAGATATGGACCCAGCAGCAAGGGATGCCGTTCTCGTAGGGACAAGGTGTGGAAGGGTAAGGTGTGGAGGCCTTGTGCTTGTCCCCGTCCTGTTGGGATGCCTGCCAATGGACAGAATGGATACCCTATGGAATCGCCATTCCCGGCAAGGACAAGCACAAGGCCCCCACATCCGCCCTACACCGCCCCTTGTCCCTACTGGACTGGTGTGCAAAAATCCTACGCACACCTTTATAGAAATTCCTACTTGCTTAATTCCGAGTTGGCTAGTAGAATATAAACCGGATCAACATTGTTATCAATGACGAGGCAGCGCGAGGCGCGCTACTCGTTAATTTGTTCTCACGAACCAGGCATTAGCCGGTTTGTGAATAAGTTCCATCTGACTGTAGGGAGGTATTTAAGTATGTCTGGAACAGAAACTGCAACCTCGTCTCAAAGCGCGGGGTCGGGTTATGCGCATCCTGAGTTCTTAGTAGAGACAAGTTGGGTTGCCGATCACCTGAACGATCCAAATGTACGGATCATCGAGGCATCAGAAGACGTGTTGTTGTATGAAGTCGGTCATGTACCCGGAGCCTTGAAGCTCGACTGGCATGTCGATGTACAGGACCCCGTGACGCGCGACTTCATCGACCAGCAGGGCTTTGAAAAACTCATGAGCCGCTGGGGTATCGGCAACGATACAACGATTGTCCTGTATGGCGACAAGAACAACTGGTATGCCAGTTATACGTTCTGGCTGTTCAGCATGTTTGGTAACAACAACATGAAGATCATGAACGGTGGGCGCCAGAAGTGGGAAGCTGAAGGCAGGCAACTGACCAAAGAGATACCGCATTTTCAAGCAACCACCTATCACGCGCAGCCCAGGAATGAGTCGATACGTGCGTACCGCGATGATGTCTTCAATGGCCTGAAAGACCCCAATCGCCGCCTGATCGATGTGCGTTCTCCGCAGGAATATACCGGTGAACTGTTGCACATGGTGAACTACCCACAGGAGGGAGCATCCCGCGGCGGGCACATCCCGACCGCCAAGAGCATCCCCTGGGCCACTGCCGCCAACCCCGATGGCACCTTCAAATCGGCGGAAGAACTGCGCCAGATTTACGGTGGGAAAGACATCACGCCCGACAAGGATGTCATCACCTACTGCCGCATCGGTGAGCGTTCTGCCCATACCTGGTTCGTGTTAACCAACCTGCTCGGTTATCCCCAGGTTCGCAACTATGACGGCTCATGGACAGAGTGGGGCAACCTGGTGCGCGCCCCCATCGAGAAACCCTAAACATAAGCCAGGGCAGGGGCAAGCCCAGCCCGTACCCTGCTACGAATAGGTTCACCCAAGGCGTCTAGGGTACGGGCTGGGCTTGCCCCTGCCCTGGTGGTGTGCTTTGTATAGGGGCCAGGCTCTGCCCCCGTCCTGGCTCGCAAAAGTCGTCTAGGGTACGGGCTGGGCTCGCCCCTGCCCTGGTGGTGTTGTGCTTTGTATAGGGTACGAGCCAGGCACCGCCCCTGCCCTGGCTCGCAACTGGAGAAAATCAATCTATGGATCGTCAAGAAGCTATTGAATTTTTAATGGATCATTACGAAAACCCGCGCAACTACGGGCCACTTGAGCACCCGGATGTGAGCCTTACCGGTGGCAATCCTGGATGCGCGGATCTAATCACTATGCACGCGCGTTTTAATCAAGACGGCAAGCTCGAAGCCGTGAACTGGGAGGGCGAAGGCTGCACCATTAGCAGCGCCGCCGCGTCCTACGTCACGGAAATCACCCAGGGCATGACGGCTGAAGAAGTCGAAAAACTGAGCTTTGAAGACCTGATCGAGCAACTGGGCCGCGAACTGGTGATGACACGCCCGACCTGTGCAACATTGGCGCTAGGCACCCTCAAGAAGGGTGTGTACGAATACTATATGCATAAGAAGGCGGAAGAGGACTGAGCAAGCATTGAGCTACTCGTCTCTATCTTCATCTAAATTATAGACTGTACGCCATTCTGCCAGTATCTCCAGCGCATGCCGGTGTAATGCTTTATGCGCCGGGTCAAGCAGCCACCTGCTTACGCCAGATGGATGTGGCAGGTGCCAATCACATCCTCTAACTTCACCCTGCCCCAGAACGTCTCAATTGCCATTGATCCTACCAGCAAGACCACTTTTGGCTGTAACAGTTGTAATTCAGCCTCTAAAAATGGTCTGCACAGGGCGACTTCCTGGGGAGAAGGTCGTCTATCGCCATCGCCTCGTGGATTGCGTCCAGGGTCGCAGTGCGTCAGCGAACTGAGGTAAGCGTGGGAATGGAGATAGCCCGGTGGAAAGCCTGCCTGTTCCAGCCATTTTTGTAGTATGCGGCCCCCAGGTCCACTGAACGACCTCCCGTTGGCGACGGAGCGATGCCCCGGCGCCTGGCCAATTACCATGATACGGTCGCTGGCGCGCCCACTTGTCAGCGGTTGGGCCTTTGGAATATAGCCATGTTCTTCACAGAGTCGGCATGCGCGTATACGCTGTTGTAATTGCGCGATGGCTACCTCTCGCTGCTTCTGCTGCAT
>VBFM01000502.1:0-2067 GCA_005882595.1 Chloroflexota bacterium | reverse complement strand
CGCTATGCGTGTTGCTTGAATTGTACTCTTCCCATTCTGTTAAGGTGCTGTTTGCCCTTTGTGCATCCGGCAGAAAGAGTACCTTGCCTTCGGTTCCCATCGCTTCCACCTGGCCCAGGAAAACGGCGTGATCGCCACCGGGGTATTCGGCTACAATGCGCGCATCGATGAATGCCAGCACACCATCCAGGATGGGCGAACCTGTCGCGGCGCTATGGTAGGGAGCGTGACAAAAATACTCATAACGTTCGGCTGAAGTGGTCGCGAAACAACGTGAGAGCGCTTCTTGCTCACTGGTCAGGAAGTTTACCGCGAAGAACCCGCTTGTGCGCAGAAAGGGGAGCGTATGGCTTTTCAAATCAACACAGATCAATACTAATGGTGGCTCGAGCGAAACCGAGGTAAAAGAGTTGACGGTCAGGCCGGACAGTCCCTCTGTCGCTGCAGTAGTCACGACCGTCACACCTGTTGGGAACTGACCCATCACCTGCCGGAAGAAATCTTTCTCTATGGTCATTTACCAGAAAATCCTTTAATCGAAGTGCAAGCATGCGTATGTGCTGGCTTCTCTCCATCACCTGTAGTATCATCCTCAGCCCCTTTCTTGTCAACTGTACGGAAGGCCAGTAAACCAGGTAAACGCCGAATTTGACACTACTTCTTTCACGTGTATATACTCTCGACAGTAACATGCGTTCCCGTGTCATCTCTCCTCGTTTGGTGACAACGTCAACACAGTGTATAAGCGTCCCAACTGGAGTAGTTTCAATACGCTCAAGTTACACCAGTTCTATCGCATTAACCCCAACATCATCGGGCGGCTCGACCCGCGCCTGGTTGAGGGGTTGCAATGTCTGGCGCAAATTATTCACCCCACACACTTTCCGAGCGTGTTGCCGGGTTATTGCAGCGGAACAATGTAATGCATAACACAGAGGATGCAATCATGCATTGCTTCAAGAAAAGAAGGTATACATTTGTAGGGGCGCGATTCATCGCGCCCTCCTGGGTTGCCGATTCGGGAACGAGGGCGCGATGAATCGCGCCCCTACAAAAACCGTTTACACACCCTGGAAATCATGGCGCGCAACCATCCAGACGTTACTCGCACCTCTCATCTTGATGGCATTAGGATTTACGCTGCTGGCAGCCATTTTCCTGGCCGTCAGTTTTGGCTCGACCTCTATTCCCATCGGCATCATTGCACAGATATTGCTCAATAGTACGGGCGTGTTCCATTTTGCGCGGCAGTGGGACCCCGCTACGGAACTGATTGTGTTGCAACTGCGGCTGCCTGTGGTGATCGGCACGGGGCTGGTTGGCGCGGGCCTATCTGTTGCCGGGGTACTCTTCCAGGGCATGCTGCGCAATCCCCTGGCCGATCCCTATCTCATCGGTACTTCGTCCGGCGCGGCGTTGGGGGCTGCCATCGCCTTTGTCTTGCCGTATGATACTATCTATGGTACCTACTTTCCTTTAACGCCTGTCCTGGCTTTCGTGGGCGCGATGATCACCGTCCTCTTTGTGTATGCCTTAGCGCGCGTCGGTGGACAGACGCCGGTTGTTACTTTGCTGCTGGCCGGGGTAGTGATCAACTCTGTCCTGGTGGCCTTTCAAACCCTGCTCCTGACACTGAGTCCACATGCGCTAGTTGGATTACAGGGTCTGTTTAGCTGGCTCTCCGGCGGGGTTGCTGTGACGACCTGGTCGCCGGTTGTAATCGTCGGGTCTATTATCCTGGTAGGCATCGCGTTTTCGCTGCTGTTCTCAGGTGTGCTCGACGCCTTCGGGCTGGGCGAAGAAAGCGCGGCTTACCTGGGATTGCATGTCGAGCGCTATAAGTTGCTCATCATTATGGTCGGGTCGCTGTTAACGGCGGCGGCTGTCTCGATCAGTGGGCTGATAGGCTTTGTCGGGTTGGTGGTGCCGCATGTCATACGCCTGTTATTTGGCCCGCGTCATCGCCTGCTCATCCCGGCCTCGGCGCTCGCAGGCGCGATTTTCCTTATCCTGGCCGACCTGCTTGCGCGCGTCGTGATCGCGCCCGCCGTTTTACCCGTCGGCGTC
>VBFM01000029.1:13769-14319 GCA_005882595.1 Chloroflexota bacterium | reverse complement strand
TCGCGTACAGCTTCACCCTTTACTTCAGCGGTGCCGGATACTCCAAGCATCTTGGCTTGCAGTACCCTGCCGACGGTAAAGTCGTAGATGAAGGCTCCAGCGACACCTCCAACCAGGGGCGCGACAATTGGGATCCAGAAGTAGAAGTTATTGACGGAAAAGCTTTCACCACCGCTGACGAAGGCCACCCACAGGCGAGGGCCGAAGTCACGAGCGGGGTTGATGGCATATCCGGTGTTGCGGCCGAAGGATGCGCCGATGGCCACGATCAAGAAGCCAATGATGAGCGGGTTGAGGTTTGCCTGAACGGGCTGGTTGCGCACATCAACAATGGCAAAGATCAGCCCAACCAGCAGCGCAGTACCGATGAATTCGTCGCCGAATGCGCCAAACGTTCCGACAAAGTTTTGGGGGTGGGTGTAGAACACGAAACCCGCCCCTTTTGTAGCATCAGCAATGTTGGCAGTACCAATAAAGAGGTTAATGGCACCCATGTAGACGAGGTAGAGGATGGCTGCGGCGACAAAGGCGCCAAGCACCTGGTCTAACC
>VBFM01000029.1:0-13729 GCA_005882595.1 Chloroflexota bacterium | reverse complement strand
CACAGCAGGATTGAGGTGGGCGCCGCTAATAGCGCCACACACATAGATACCCAGCATGACGGCTAAACCCCATCCCAGCATAACCACAACCCACTCAGTTGTAAACGGTTCAAACAAAAAGGCCGTGGCGACAACACCGTCACCGAAAAGTATCAGCACCATCGTTCCGAAAAATTCGCCGATCATTTCGCCACCGGTGCCTTCGAGTAGTGGAGATCGGGCAACAGATTGACTCGACATGGATGCTCACTCCATTTCTGTGGTGAAGATATGAGGGCGGAGACCGAAGTTTGCCGCCCCATTCCAACGATTACAATGCAACGATAATCAGAGGACAAACTACAAGGCCTTGCGGGTATCATTGGTGGTGAACGTGATAGACTGCGTTGCTACAGATCGCCCACCAACAGGGTCACAATAAATTGTGTCCCAATAAGATCGCCTGCCAACAGGGACGCGATAAATCGCGTCCCGACACACTATTATTTTTCCCACTTCAGAGAGCGTTCCACCGCGCGCTTCCAGCCAGCGTAGAGACTGTCGCGCTGGTCGGCGCTCATCTGCGGCTCGAAAGTGCGGTCAATGGCCCAATGCGCCGCGAGCTCTTGCGCGCCGCTCCAGAAGCCTACAGCGATACCCGCCAGGTAAGCGGCACCAAGCGCTGTTGTCTCCGCTACCTTTGGTCGCTGGACAGGTACGCCAAGGATGTCGGCCTGGAACTGCATCAGCAGGTTATTGACGACCGCACCACCATCGACGCGCAGCGTCTTAAAGCCGATGCCACTATCGGCTTCCATAGCCTCGAGTACATCACGGGTCTGGTAGCACATGGATTCCAGTGTGGCACGGGCGATGTGACCAACAGTAGAGCCGCGAGTCAGGCCAATGATAGTACCGCGGGCGTTGGGGTCCCAGTAGGGAGCTCCCAGGCCGACGAAGGCGGGAACGAGGTAGACGCCGCCATTATCGGGTACGGTACCTGCCAGCGCCTCTACATCGACACTTTGTTTGATGACGCCCAGCCCGTCGCGCAGCCATTGCACCGCCGCTCCGGTGATGAAGATAGCGCCTTCAAGGGCGTAGGTGATTTGTGCATGGGACGGATCGCCTAAGCCCCAGCCGATAGTAGTGAGCAGTCCGTTCTGCGAGGGGACACCTTTGGAGCCGGTGTTCATGAGCATGAAGTTGCCGGTGCCGTAGGTGTTCTTAGCCATGCCGACTTCGTAGCAGGCCTGGCCGAAGGTGGCGGCCTGCTGGTCGCCTGCGTCACCGGCCATCACGATCGGTGCCCCGAAGAATTCGGCGTCGGTTTCGCCGAAGACGCCGCTGGATGGCATGACGGTGGGCAGCATGGAGCGGGGAACGCCGAGTTCGTTGAGGATGACGTCGTCCCACTGGCCGGTATAGATGTTGAACATCAGGGTGCGCGAGGCGTTCGAATAGTCGGTGGCATGCACGCGCCCCTTGGAGAGACGCCACATGAGGAAGGTGTCGACGTTGCCGAAGAGTAGCTCTCCGCGATCGGCCTTTTCGCGCGCGCCAGGGACGTTGTCGAGAATCCATTTGACCTTCGTACCGGAGAAATACGCATCGGTGACCAGACCTGTGCGGTTGCGGATCTCTTTGTCAAAGCCCTTGGCCTTCAATTCATCGCAAATAGGGACGGTGAGGCGACTCTGCCAGACGATGGCATTGAAAACAGGTTTGCCTGTTGATTTTTCCCAGACAACGGCTGTTTCACGCTGATTGGTAATACCAATGGCTACGATGTCGGCGGCGGAAGCGCCTGCTTGTCTCATCGCTTCCCGCGCCACGGCTAATTGGCTGGACCAGATGGCCTCTGGATCATGCTCAACAAGACCCGGCGCGGGATAAATCTGGGGAAACTCTTGTTGTGATGTACTGACAATCGCGCCATCGTGATTAAAGACGATGGCACGCGAACTGGTGGTACCCTGGTCGAGGGCAAGCACGTACTTTGCCATAGGTAACTCTCCTTTTGTGGTTTGGCGGACGCGATACGTTCCTTGCGGCTTGCCTGAGCACACAGTGCGTTGGCAAACTGGCTATCAAAAGGTTCGCCACATCGCATCCCTACAGAGATGATCCATCCAATGGCACAGGAAACTGCACCTGTGCAAGAATTCACATAGAATAGCTCTGGATTCCGGTCCTCCTTTCACTTGTTTTTCTACGGCTATGCTTTATGGTTTGGCCATTGTCATAAACCGATCTATCGCTAATCTATGTTGAGTGGCCAGTAGGGGTGTGCCTACTGTGGCATTTACATCCAAAGTTCAGAACGAGAAACGGTGACTCCGACCGCGCCAGCGCGGAGCACCATCTTCACTTGCTGCGGCGTAGAGATAAAACCAGTGCCGATGAATGGTAAATGCAAGGGCGTTTTGGCGACGACATACGGGATAACAAGCGCGGGTGAAATGTCGAGCAGATCGACTTGCTGACTATCGACGGATTCGAGAGCAACTTCCAGGCCGGTGGAGTCTACGGCAAATATGCGTTGGATGGTCTCCAGTTCGAAACTCCTGGCCTGCGCTAGAATTCTTGCATTGCTGGAAACAATGCCCGTAATATGGAGTTGAGTGGCAAGATAGTGAAGTCCAGCTTTATCAGGAGAAATGCCGTCGATATGATCCACATTGACATAGACTGCCAGTTCACGCTCATGAGCACGTTCTAACATGATCCTGAAATCAAACAGGTTGCAATGCCGTAACAACACAGTTGTCATATATGGAGCATCGAAAACACGCGCAAATTGGATACGATTCTCTATGATCGGTATCGTCTTCTGCTTTGTCGGAAGGCTGAGTAGTGACCTGGTAGATCGAGTGAGCATGCTGCACCTCTCTGTAGCAGTAAGAAACAACAAAGCCCTAAGCCTCTTCAAAAGGTTGGCTTAGGACTTCTCAATTCACTGTCCCTGGGCACATATGCAATTGTAAAATCAGGTCATCTTCGACGGTTCACAACTTTGTGGAAATCACTGTAACAGGTCTATACTGTAGAGTTCGAAAGATATCCGCCAACATTTGGAACGCTTACTAGCCCTACTTACTATACATTGACGGCTGGTTTGCTTATAATGATACTTGTTATCTGATCTTTTGTCAAGTGCTGTTGCCCTCGCAGGCTACATCACAATTGCACGCGTTGGAAAAGTAATATGACCAAACAAGAGTTTCTGCGTTTAGTCCACCGCTTCCCCGTGGCAGCAGCGGTGAAGTCGAATGATGATATGCAGGTGGCGCTGGAATCTGATGCTCTGCTACTATTTATATTGAAAGGTGATGCCTTTCAAATTGCACCGTTCGTAGCCCAGGCGCATCAGAAAGGAAAGGGCATGGTTGTGCATGTAGACCTGATAAGTGGCATTGGCAAAGATCGCGCTGGTATTCAGTATCTGCATGAGATCGGTGTCGACGCTATTATTACCAGTCGTTCTCAACTTGTTTCTGCCGGTCGAGCTGAGGGATTAGTCATGATTCAGCGTCTTCTTCTGGTTGATGACTCCGCCCTGGAAACGGGGGTTCGGACTATATCCCGAGCTGCTCCAGACTTCGTAGAAGTACTTCCTGGTATAATCTTCCCAGAGATTGCATCGACCCTACAACAGGTGCTTCCAGGACCTTTCATCGCTGGTGGTTTTATCCGCGATGCAGCTGAAGTTGCTCGAGTTAAGGCAGCCGGTGCTGTATTGAGCAGCAGTAGTACCTACGCGCTTTGGTACCACACGTCTCGCTAGATACTAATTATTAGGAGAATCAAATCGATGAATAACATGCCTAACCTGCTCAGCTTCAGTCGGATTGTGGCGACGATACTGGTTTTTGTGCTGGCTATTCTCAACCAGCCCTGGTCGTTCTTGATCGCAACTGTAGTATTTTTCCTCGCATCCATGACGGATCTATTGGATGGGTACCTGGCGCGGCGCTACCACCTCGTTTCTCCCCTGGGCGTCTTCCTGGACTTGACTGCCGATAAAGTATTTGTCTCCGCCATACTGGTCGCTTACGTACAGCTTGGTCTTGTCCCTGCCTGGATTGTTGTCATCATTATTGCCCGCGAATTCCTGGTCACCGGGCTGCGCTCCATAGCTTCCGCGAAAGGGACGGTCATTCCCGCTGGCAGGTTGGGGAAACAAAAAACGTTCATTACCCTGGTTGCCATCGGAGGCATATTGTTAGGAATGGGATTGGGAGCCAATCCAAATCACCTTTCCTTATATCCACCCACATTCAATTTCAGCAGCAATGTGGTGAATGTGAGTGACTACTTGCTGCTCATTGCGGATGCGTTGATGTTGCTAGCTGTCATCTGGACAGTGCTTTCAGGGGTGGAATACCTGCGTGGCGCATTGCCCCTCTTACAAGGGAAGCAAGACACAGCCATTTCAAAAGTTTGAAGAGCTTTTCCAGGGCAGGAGCTGTGCTTGTCTGCCCTGCTTGCTCATGCTTGTACTTTTGAAGACGCGCCGTTGGTGGTAGAGGTAGAGGTAGTCTCCTCCGGATTCACTTTCTGCCCTATTTTGCTTTCGGTTCCTGCCAGCAAGCGGCCAATATTGTCGTAGTGCAAAATGATCACCATTGCCGGGGCGAGGACCATAAAAATCATTTGCGGCAGGCTGACCCTGGCAAAGAAGGTTGGATCGAGTTGGCCAATGATGAAAAAAAGGATGCCACAGATGATGGCAGTGAGGCTTCCGACTATTGAACCAAGCGAAACGAAGCGAGAAATGGCTATGGAACTGAAGGTGGTGATGGCCCCAATTAAGAAAGTCAATGGGGAAATGATGAGTAGTGCCCCTGCGCCTGTCAGTACGCCGCGCCCACCTCTAAATCCAATAAAAATGGGATAACAGTGGCCTGTCAAGGCTGCCAGACCTGCTACTGTCGGCCCCCAACCTGATCCGTAGAAGAAAGGCACGAGGGTGGCAAGAAGTGTTGGCCCTACTCCTTTCGAGAGATCAAATACGAATACAATCACGGCAGGCACTTTGCCAAGTGTGCGCAGCACATTGGTCGCGCCTATTTTGTGACTACCATAAGCCCGAATATCAAAGTCTTTGCCTCGGAGTAGTTTACCCATCCAATAGCCGGCAGGAATGGACCCCCATAGATAGCCAATAACCGCAATCAATAAAAGCTGAATGAGAATGATCGCCATTGTCTCCTCCTTCTAGCCCAGGGTCTGCTGTGCATGACCCTATTATAGATATGTTTCAACCGAAAAGGCAACAGTTCGCGTTTTGTCGAAAAAATGGAAGTGGCCTGAAGCTCTGTTTTATCACATCGAGCGTAAGACCCTGCGCTTTAGTACTGGGGGAGAAGCGAGTCCTTGTTTGGGGCAGGGGTGGGCCTTGCCACTTTTGCCTGCCTGCGTAAGAATAGCATCGTATGGCAATGGTGCAGGTAAGCGCTGTACCATGCAATTCAAAATACCTATGTACACTGCCATGTGTCAGGGAGGGAAGCTGTGCTGTACTGCTCGTCACACGAACAATGTGAACGGCAGAGAGGAAAAAACTTACGAGGGAGATCAGGAAATGCAAGTGTTAAGCGTAGATCAACTGGTAGGCAGGGCACTGGGGGAGTACCAGCTAGAACGGCTGCTTGGACATGGTCAGTTAAGCGCTGTGTATATGGCCCAACATAAGTCTCAGGGCCGCACCGTCATGGTGACGACGTTCAACTTCCCCGATAGCATTGCGGTGCGCGAGCGTTTTGCTGAGCGCTTTGCCCAGGAAGGGGCGGCGCTTGTCGGGTTAAAGCATCCCAACATTCTCTCGACGTACGACTTTGGTGAGCAAGCTGGCTTTCCCTACCTGGTGACGGCTTTTGGCTTTTGTGAAGGGAGCTTCGCTGTCCCAGGTACTCAAGCAGCAAACTCGCCTGACGCCCCAACAAACGCTGGATATCCTCAAGCAGTTGGCGGCGGGCCTGGACTACGCGCATAGCAAAGGGGTCACGCACGGTATTTTAAGCCTTTCCAATGTACTCGTGAGCAATGAGCTGACAGTACAAATTGCCGGTTTTGGGCTGAAAACGCTGCTCGAGGTCCACGGAAATGCACAGAGCAAACAGCCCCAGGCGCACCTGTTTAGCGAGAGCGGCACATTCCTGGGCAGTCCTGAATACATGGCCCCGGAACGTGTGCTGGGCATGCCTACAGATGCTCGTTCCGATATCTACGCGCTTGGCATTATGCTCTTTGAGTTGTTGAGTGGTACCCTGCCGTTTCGCGGTTCGACACCTCTGGAAAGCGCCCTCAAACGCGTTCAACAGCCCGTTCCTTCGCTGCATACAGTCTCTCCCGATGTGTCTCAAGCCCTCGATCTCGTCGTTGGCAAGGCGTTAGAGCGCGATCCGGCGCGGCGTTATCAGCGCGCAGGCGAAATAGCAGGCGCATTTGACCGTGTTCTCGCCGTCCTGGAAGCGGCGGCGAAGACGCCCGCGACCAGAACACAGCAGTTAGCGCATGACCCACAGATTACAATGCCGCCCACGGTCAACTGGTTTGACGAGGATGTACTCCCATCAGGAAAGTGGCAGTTGATGCCGCCCATAGTTACCGGTCATCTGCCAGCGGTATTGCCTTCTTCTTCAGACCAAGATGCCCAGCGATCGCCAGCGAGCAGCAAAGGTGATTCCCTGGCCGGTATTGATCCCTTTGCCTGGTGGTCTGCTACTTCGGCAAAGACGCCGACGGTTACACCAGGAACGTTTACCCAGCGCCCGCCGGTCCGCCTGATGACTACTAAAGGAGGTACACGACGTCATCCCGCCCAGCAAGATCGCAGGCGGTTAGTAACGCTTATTGCTACAGGTGGCGCTGTAGCCGGTGTGCTTGCGGTAGGCGGCATTAGCTTTGCCCACTTTGCGCAAAGCATGAAGCTGGCCCAGACGCAGATTGCCAATGTGCCTACCTCCGGCCCAGCCAGCACACAAGGGAAGACCCCGGCTCCTGGCGCGACCAGAGGTTCCCAGAATACGCCGATTCCGGCCAGGACGCCTACTCCCAAACCGTCGCCAACAAAAGCGGCACAGCCATCGCCGACTGCGCAGCCAACACAACCGCCCACACCGACACAAGCTCCACCCAGGCCAACACCGACGCCACCTTCTCATACGGGTACGGTGATTGGCTATACCAACCAGTCAAACAATTCTTCTCATGACTTTAGTAACCCTGCGGATGGACAAGGGAGTCTGCTTATCCGCCTCCAAAATGGTAATTTCGTGGCCTGTGAGAAGGCCTGTACACACGAAGGGGTACCGGTTTACTATGATGGAGGACAACAAAAACTCGTTTGTCCGGCGCATGGTGCAATTTTTGATCCCATGAACGGGTTTAGTCATGTATCCGGCCCTGGTAATGGCCCATTACCAGGCGTCTCCATTCATGTCAACGGCGATGGTACGATTACGACCGGGTAGATGTTGTCGATTTACCCTGATAAATCATCCTTTTGTAGAGCAAATAGCCAGCTTTTACCATGCAAATACTAAAGAGATTGTGCAATCTCTTTGAGAGTAGTACAATAGTCCCAAGAAGGGTATTAGTCCTCTTAAAAAGGATGGTTAGATATGGCAAAGAAGAAGACGACACATATATCTGTTTCACAGGAAGATACCGCGCGAGCGCAGCGAGTATTTGAGCAGTATCACCAGATTGCTGCTAAGTTACATGAGAGTACCGACGGGGCGCAGGTTGAAACCGCGCTGACTGACATTAACGACATGCCGGAAGCTGCCCAGGTGGCTTTGCTTAAGGCATTGTCGAAAGAGCATCATACCGATGCCGCAGATATCCTGCTTGCGCTCAACGAGTTGAGTTCCATCAAAGATATCCGCAAAGAAGCACGTCGTTCACTCATACAACTCGAAGGAGCAAGGGTATACCCTGGTTGGAAACCACCCATTGAACGAACCCCTATTGTTCAGGCGGTGGTTCCGAGCAATCCTCCGCGCTTTTGGAGAGGTCAGGTGACCGATTCACTCGGATCAGGTGAGGTGCAACTCATCCTCACCTGGGAACAAGGTGATGACTATAAAGATGTGCGCATCCTTGGATTTTTGCTCGATTTTATGTATGAAGGCGTCAAAGATTTCTTCACCAGTATCCAGAGCAAGCGAAGTTTTGAAAAACTCGCTGCGCGTATGGAAACGGAAATGCCAGGAGTGAAAATAAAGGAGTGTTCGCTAGCCAGAGGGCGCCGTTTACTCCTGGATGCGCTTGCTGCCAATCAGAGGCATGGGACCCAGCCGAGTAAGGACTATCGCTATCAGCAAGCGTTAATCAAGCAATTGATCCTGGATGCTCCCATCCCCGATGACGAAGATATCGATTTAGATGAGGACGAAGAAGTGGGTGAGGATTACCTCGATTTAGATGAGGACGAAGAAGATGAGTACTACCCCGATTTAGATGACTTAAATCCCCAGTCGGTAGTTACAACCTTTGTCGAGTCGTGGGTTAATGGTGACTTCGATGTATCGTATGACCTCCTCTCCAGTGACAGTCCTCTCCGTGAAGGACTTTCGCAAGAGGAGTGGATGGACCGCCGTGATGTCTGGTTCGACGAAGCAAATCCAATCGACCTGGAGCCGGGCATTATCTTTGAGCGAGAACCTCAAAAACCCAGGCTCTGGCTTCCCAATCGGTTGAGCGCAGGTCGCGCTCCTACCAACAAGGTGATCGAAGCTGGCTGGTCCATCGAACTTGATGAGTCATCCATCGACAGCGAACCACTGCCAGAAATGCCCCAGGCAACTGCAGTTTACGAAGAAACGGGGAGACATTGGTTTTGGGCAAGCTATTCCCTGGTTCAGGAGGAAGGTGCGTGGCGAATTCAGAGCATGACTGACGAGGGTATCAATGCACTGAATCTCTCGATCGAAGAGTTGCAAAAGATCAAAGATCAACATATCGACCGCATTGGTGAGATTACCAGAAAGCATAAGCCGAGCGATAAAAATGCTCCGCAATATGCATTGGAAATGCTCCAGCATTTGATGCAAGCGGCCTCTTATATGGATGTACTCGTCAAGAAGTTGCCGGGTAATCCTTCAGTATACGAGGAAGCTGTTGCTCACTTGTTCATGTTGGGGCAATTTGAGCGTGGCCTCGTCTACCTCGAACCGCTGACGGATCTTGTAGATGAAGATCGCGCAAGGAACCTGAGACGCATGTCAGCGGCGCATAGAGAGCTGAGCGCGAAGTACTTTGACCAGGGTGACGATGAGCGTGGTGAACATTTCCGGGAACTGGACGAGGAGAACCTGCGCGAATCACTGGCTCTTGAGGATCGTTTTGAGACGCGCATCTCCCTGGCCGAAATACTTATAGACAAGGATGAAGACCTTAATGAGGCAGAGGATCACTTGCTCAAGGCCAAAGCCATGACGGATGATCCACCTGAGGTAGCTCATATCGAGATGCACCTGGGCGAGATTGCGACGGAGCAAGAGCGCTTTGAGGAGGCTTTGACCCACTATCAACGTGTGGTAGATATCCAACCGGACTTTGCCGAATCATGGGCCGACCTGGGTGAAGCGTATCAGGCGCTCGATAATGATGAAAAGGCTGAAGACAGCTACAGACATGCTATCGAGCTAGAACCGCATAACGAAGATCTCTACTACTCGCTCAGCAAAATATACTCCGATCAGAACGAACCTGAGAAAGCCATTGAGGCTATTGAGGATGGTATAAGTGCTAATCCCGATTCGATCGTTTTGCATTTATACCTGGCAACGATGTACATGGATAGCGGTGACTATCGCCAGGCTGAAATATTCCTGGAAAAGGCCGAGCGTATCGACCCGGATTCAGAGAGTGTGATGTTGTTCCGCCAGGTGTTAAATCTGACGAAAACTCAGCAAAGGATCGCGAGTAGCAAACTGAGCACATCAAAGAAGAAGAAAAGAAGGTGACCTCATCGTTATCTTCCGCTAATCTGGGCATCACTCTTCCCGATGTCATCGGTCAGTAAATGGGCAATGCCTTCCTGGTATGCCCATTTTCCCTTCTCCTGCATCGCTGCTGCCAGCGGCGCAAAGTCCGAAGGAAGGGTGTCGAGTAGATCCAGCTCGTTTGCAGCAGCATGTATACCGTCGGATTGCAGAGCAGAGAGGTATGAATCGACATCAAAATGCCAGAGGTGGCAACGACCAGGATAGCGTGCCATCAAGTAGGCGGCGATCTGCAGTCCCTTTAGATCGAAGTCGCCGCTATAGTAGAAGTGGTGATCAGGTGAGTCTGCCAGCAATAAATCAAGTAGCCTCAAAGCTGCTACGCTGGGCCAGCCCGATGTACAAATAAGCGTGGGATACCTGCTATTTGACTCCGGCCATGCGATCACCTCTTCGAAAACCTGCGGGTTCTCTACCACATATATAGCTGCCTGCGTAGGCGCAGCGCTCCGCCAATCGAGAAGTTGGCGCAAAGGCAGCAGCAAGACTCGCCCGCCTGCCGCCTGGAGAAGCTGGTCAGGTGTGCCATCGCGATAGGTTGCCCCTACCAGGTTAAACACTGCTACACTTGAGGAGATGGTATCGACAAGCAGACCAGCATCGCGATACAGGCGCAGCTCCTGTGCGCGGTCTTGCGGACTCAGAGCGCTATCTGCTCTGTCTTTTGTAAGGTCATGCAGCGCCAGCAGGAATAGGCGACCTGCCGCTCTATCGGCATCTAGCATATGTGGATCACCGCTGGTGCGTTGAGCAAATAGCGCCAATCTTTCAGGCGCCTCTGGCTTTGGCAATTGGTCAAGCAGGTGAGCGACGTAGCGTACCTGCTGCAGTTGTCGCTCCTGTTCCGCTCCTGGCGTGTTTTTGTGACGCGAAAAGAGCCACTCCAGCCCGTGAGGCCCTTGTTTGAGCCAGCATCGCCCACGTGAATCTTCAGGAAGTTCTGCGGCGAGAGCTGCCAATGCCTCGTGAAAACGTGCCTGGTGCTCGGCATGCATGGCTCTCTGTTCCGCGCGGGTGACAATCTCCCGTTCAGGAAAGGAGGCGCGGAGCATATCGGGCAAGCTACACTGAAAACTGTGCTGAAGCGCCTTTTCGATATCGGCAAGCCTGAGCTTGACTGTTGTATTCGTCGAAAGCGCTTTGCCGAGAAAGCTGGCAATATCTCGCCGCTCGTGCGCGGTGCAGTGCTGGAGTACAATCTGCCCTCCCACCTGTCCCACCTCGATGTACTTCTCATAGAGTTTTGTTACCAGGCGGGATAACCCCGCCTGGTCGAAGAATTGGGCCGCTCTCTGGGCGCTCTGCCTGGCTGTCTGGTCGTTCACCTCTATCTCCACTGTTGTGCATAGTCGGTTGACTATCAATCTTGATTTGAACGGATAAAATGTAGGGGCGCAATTCATTGCGCCCAAAAACCATCCAATCGCTCTGGGAAGAGGGCGCAATGAATTGCGCCCCTACATTTTGCTTGAACCCTGATAATCCGCTAGAGGCTCTGGCTATCGCTCCAGAAAGAAGCTGAAGCGGTAGCGATGGGCGAGCCTTTTTCATGGATCATCAGGTACCTCGCGCAGGCGGGAATCTTCGCGCCTGTTCCGCTAATCTGCGGCCCGGTCATAATCCACTGGAAATCCTGCGAGACGAGGAACTCCATAATGCGCTGCGTGTTGGCGACGCTCACCTTATCAAATGCCTCGTCCAATGCCAGCAGGCGGGGTGCGCCTTTGGCTGCGCTCTGGTAGAGAGCGCCCAGGGCCGCGAAGAGTGGTACATAGAGCGCGAAAAGCTGCTCGGCGCCGCTGCGTGTGCCTGCCACGCGGTCGGTCAAACGCTGCCGTTGCCCACCAGGAGCTGTCACCAGCACATCAAAGTGGAACCATTCACGGTAATCGAAGACCTGTTCCAGCGCGTCCATGAAGTTCATGTCGGCCTGCTCCTGCTGCCGCAGCCGTACCGCGTCGATTTCCTGGCGGAATGCGCTCATCAAGGTTTCCGTTTCTTCGGCGGTCAGCGCCTGCGTTGGCTTGCGCAGTAGTTTGTAATGTTGGGCGAGGTGGCTGCCTAATTTCGCCAGGTCATATTCGGCTGGAGGCTTCCACTGGAGCGAGTAGTGCTCACCGATCATGGGCAGACCGCTCAACACTTTGTTGATATGTTGAACCCATTCCTCCGCCTCAAAGATGGAGGTGCGGATCGCCTCGGCAATTTCGTGCAGCAGGAAGTCCTCGAACAGCTTCGTTTCTTCCTGGTTCAGCAGCGTTTTCTGCATCTCGATGCGTTCACTCAAGAGTTCGAGCAGTTCCACCGCCCTGCACTTGTTCTCATTCAGGAAGAGTACCATCCCCTGGTCGTCCAGGTCCGGCCCATATTCGAGAAGGATGGGCTGCTCGCGATTGAATGTGCGAGAGAGTACGTTGTATGCCTCCCGGTAGGCGCTCTCGAGCTCCTCTTTGCGCCCAGCAATATCTGCTTCGCGCAGCATGCCGCCGAGTAATCGCTGGGCAGCATGCCTGCTTTCTGAAATCACCTGTTGCGCTGCCACCAGTTCCTCTACCGGATACGCTGCCAGCAGATCAACGAAATGCGCTTGCTTTTCGTTCCGCTCATGCTGCGTCTGTTGCAAACGTTCTTCTGCCTCCACCAACTGGTTTGCCGCGTTGCTGGCACGCTCATTGGCCAGGCTATACTCGATCTTTGCCTCGTTCAGTTCGCTGACGAGTGTCTCAAGATGTATACGCAGCGCCTGTAATCGCTCGCTTAGCTCCTCGGCATTGGAGGATTCGGCGACCCGCTGCAGTTCCTCTTCTTCCGCCTGCGCCTGTAACGCTTGATAGCGGATGCGCTCATACAAGCGCGCAACATTCGTTTCGTTGATCACGGCCTGTTCGCGTGCCTCGCGCGCTCTCTGGTACTCCTCCCAGGTGGAAATGAGGCTTGACAGTTGCATTTGCAGCGATTGCGCCTGATTTTTGAGCTTGATGACTCCCAACAGTGCGCTCTGGACGAGTTGCTGATCGTTGGCGAATGCCGCCACACCATTGCTTGCCCGTTCCAAACGGGCAAGCAGGTTATTGTAGCTTTGCCTCACTTCTTGTGTCTGGAAACGCGCTTTTTGATACGTATTCCTGCTATCGTCCAGGGCCATTTTTGCCTGTTCCAGTTCGGTCAAATTCTTTTCCAGGCCACTACCGGGCAGCGCCTTACGTAACTGCGCCTGCTTCCCCTGTATCTCTGCTAGCTGTGTTTCGTAGCGTGCAATGCTCTGCGTGATCTCTTGCAGTTCATCATCGATTTGGGAGCGTTTCGTCGCAATTTCTTCGAGTTCTCGCTGGCGTACCCGCAGTCGTGTCGTTTTACCGATGCACCTGGCGCTTCCACCGCCTGCTCGCCCGGACAGTAACCCATGTGTCCATGTGCCGTCTTGCTTGAACGAGAGCCTGGCCGCATCTGTATCGTCGGCGCGCTGCCCAATAGCGGTCAGGAAAGTATTGACTACCGGCTTCCAATCCTGGTTGTCTCCGTTGTTGACGGAGGCATCGAAGCGCAGCCCATCGAAGTTCGCTGTATCGCGTCCGTCTCGGTAGTGCTCCTCATGTTGGGCGGCGCCAGATCGTCTATTTTTGAGGAGATCTTGAATGCCATCGATATCAAGGCGGCAATCGCTCAGCCCTTCGCTTGCAAGTAGCGCATCGGCCTGGGGCGCCTGGGAAGGGGCTACTACCAGCGCATCCAGC
>VBFM01000501.1:0-3587 GCA_005882595.1 Chloroflexota bacterium | reverse complement strand
TCGCCCGTTGAGTGAACCGTATGGATGTAACGAATTCTAACGCCGACGCCATAAACACCTATAACGAGCTTGCCCAGGAACTCGCGGCCACTAACGACGACGTAACGCTGGGCAAGATGTTTGGCATGCCATGCATCAATGTCAATCGCAAAGCTTTCGCCGGACTCTTTCAGGATGACATGGTCTTCAAACTCACGGGGGATGCACACGCTCAAGCCCTGCAACTGGAGGGCGCAAGGCTCTTCGATCCTTCAAACATGGGACGGCCTATGAAGGAATGGGTGCAGGTGCCGTTTGCTCACGCTGCGTCCTGGACTGGTATGGCGGCGCACGCCTTAGCTTATGTGGGGAAAAGGTAGGGGATATCACCGCACCTCGCTTCCAGGGGGACAAGCCTCTTGGCCGTAGCACCTTCCAGGGCGGGGGCAAGTCCCGCCCCTACCCTATACGGTTGGGGGCTGCAGTTGTCCTGGAAGCTAAATCAATTTTCAGCCAACTATTACGCATGTTTAAAGGGGGAAAAACTATGCAAAAACTTTTCGTGACTTCTAAGAGCTGCTGGCGCAGCTACACTTTGCGCATTGTTTGCGCGCTGACATTACTGGGTGTACTGGCAGTGCTGGTCATACGCACGCCGGGTTCCGCTGCTTTCGCCAATACAGTTGACTGGCCGACATTTCTGGGGAGCAATACGCGCACAGGCTTTAATGGTGCGGAAACTGTCATCAATCCATCAACGGCTCACAATTTGAAAAAGCATTGGAGTCGCGCAATCACCGCAGCCATCAGTTCCGAGCCAATCGTTGCCAATGGGATGCTCTACTGGGGTTCATGGAATGGCAATGAACACGCATCGAGCCTGACAGATGGACATGATATCTGGAACGTCAACCTTGGTACGTCGGTGGTCCCTTGCGACCAAAAACAGTTCGGCGTAACCGGCGCTTCCACGATTGCGACCGTTACCATCGGCGGCGTCCAGACTAAGGTTGATTTTGTGGCCGGGGGCAACTCAAATTTCTACGCCCTGAATGCCAATACTGGGGCGGTCATCTGGCATACTCCGCTGGGAGCAACCAACTCCTTTCTCTTCGGGTCACCGGCGGTCTTTAACGGCAGTGTCTACATTGGTATAGCCTCGCTTGGGGATTGCCCGCTTGTACAGGGAAAGCTCTTCAAGTTACAGGCAACGACGGGAAAGATACAGCATACTTTTAATGTGGTGCCATCCGGCTGTCTCGGTGGAGCGCTCTGGGGCTCACCAGCCATTGACAGCGCCACCAACATCATCTACTTTGGCACAGGCAATGGAGGCAGCTGCTCAACCACCGAAACCATGACCGAGGCAGTCATCGCCTTGCATACCAGCGACCTCTCGCTCGTCGGCTCCTGGCAAATTCCAAAAGCTCAGGAGTCAAAGGACGGCGATTTCGGCAGCACGCCCACCTTCTTCAGGGCCACCATCAAAGGTGTGCAGCATAATATGCTCGGTTTGATCAACAAGAACGGCATCTACTATGCCCTTGACCGCGCCAATATCAGCTCTGGCCCTTTATGGCATGTTCGACTGGCGGCTCCATCCTCCGGCAAGATCAACAACATCTCCTCCAGCACCTGGAATAACACGACCCTGTACGCGGTGGGGGCGCAAACAACTATCAACGGCACTACATGCGTCGGCAGCCTGCGCGCGCTCAATCCTGCCAGCGGTGCCTTTCTCTGGCAGGACTGCCTGAACAAACTCCCGCTCGATCCTGCCATCACTGTGCCAGGGCTGGTAGTAGTGGGCTTCGGCAATACCTTCAATGTTGATAACGCGAGCAACGGCAAGGTGCTCTTTACCTTTCAGGATACGAATACCAATTCCAAATTCCAGGGGGCAGCCACCATTGTTAATGGGGTACTCTACCAGGGGAATAATGATGGTATGTTGTACGCGTTCGGGATGTAGGCGCGAGACGATTTTAAATGATGTGCCAGGATGGGAACAAGCCTGGACAAACCCATCGACACCCTCGCCCCTACGGGTGTCGATGGGCTTTTGGTTGATGCGGGTTGGGCACTGTCCTTATGGGGCGGGGTGCTGCGGTAGGACCAGGGCGAGCAGCACAGGCAAGAGCACTACGAGGGCGGTAAGGCCTAAGGCGTAGAGCGCGGCGCGGGATCGGGCTACTAAACCGGCTTGTTGCCATTTTGCGACGCGTCTCAAGGTGCGTACGCAGGCGATGGCGAAGACGACAATGGTCACGATCAAACCGGCGGCCAGGATGATTACTGCTGCCTGTTGCTGCGTGAAAAATCCTGATGCTGATAGCAACTGGCGGGCAAGCGCGGCAAGCAGCAGGGTGATGATTACCACCACTAGCAGCAATCCCAGCGGGATCAGCCCAGACAGCGTGCCGCGTACAACATCGTTTGCGCCTGGTGAGGCAGCCTGTTGTAGCGTTGCTCTCTCAGAACCCTCGGACCCGGCAGATAATAGAGCCATGATATCCTCTTTCTATGCAGCGCTTGTATCTGGTCCCAGCGCCTGGGTGTAGAAAGCAACTACATTAGTCACGTAGGTCTGCCCTTCAACATCGAATGATTTCGCGTGGTCGGCTCCGGGCACGAGCCAGGTCTGCACGTGCGCATTTGGGGCGGTTTGCGCGGCGGCGGCAAGTTCGGTCATATTCGAATGGGGTATGAAGCCATCCTGATCGCCGTGAATGAA
Source organism: Chloroflexota bacterium (assembly GCA_005882595.1). Classification (GTDB taxonomy): domain Bacteria; phylum Chloroflexota; class Ktedonobacteria; order Ktedonobacterales; family Ktedonobacteraceae; genus VBFM01. The sequence goes on along the minus strand of VBFM01000501.1, from coordinate 874 downwards.
GTAGATGGGACGGGGCGCGATACTCGCCACGATGTCTAACGGGCGCACGGAGTAGTAGTCTATACCGTAGAGCGCCTGGACTGCTCGCAGTGCTCCTGGTGTGAAGAACGAGGGCAGATGACCCCTTGTTGGTACCTCGCGCTCCAGGATAGGCGCGATATCAGCGTAGGCGCAGTCGGAGACGACGGCGCGAATGGCCGGTTCCTGCGCCGTTGCCAGCAACAGGGTGGCAGCACCCATAGAAACGCCCCAACCGGCAATCGCACGCGGGCGGCCAAGCTCTGGATAGGGCGGCGTACCGGATTGCAGAAAGTCTACCGCGCCCAGCACATCGCGCTGCTCAAAGTATCCGAGCGAGAGTGGCTCGGGCGGCGATTCACCTGTACCGCGCATGTCGAACGCCAGGACGGCGAAGCCATGTTGCGCAAAGTCCACACTCAATTGCAGCAATCCCGCGTTTTTATCGGCGCGATTGGTGCGATTGCCGTGCACTATGATGATGGTGCGCTGCGCCGTTAGTTTACCGTTGGAGAGTAAGCCTGGAATGAACCAGCCCTTCAACTGCACCTGGTCGACGCGGCTGGGAAAGGTTACGTAGCGGAACTGCATGCCGAACTTCGCCGGGGTAGCATACAGCGATGTCTGGGGAACATAGGCCAGCTGCGTCGAGATATACAGCGAGAGGCCGACGTAAAGAGTAGTAACCAGCGCGGAGACGATCAGTAGTGTTGCCACGAGTATACGCGCTCCCCGGCCAACGTTGCGCGTACCCGCTCGAGGACGTTGCGGGGATGAGACCTGTATCATACTGGGTTCTCCTAACACGTGTGATACCGCAATTTTTTAGGGAGAGTTTTCCCTGCTCATTATAAGG
>VBFM01000500.1:0-3557 GCA_005882595.1 Chloroflexota bacterium | reverse complement strand
TGAACGCTCGCACAAGGAACTCTCTGATATGATCTACGGGTCAGCCCAGGGTCAGGCAACCGGCCAGGGTGAGAGTGCAAGTGGTCCTTCGGATATCGGGCAGGCGTAAGCCTTTGTCATTACCTGGGTAGGGCGCGATTTCTCGCGCCCTACATTGTTTCGCCCTGGTGTCTGTGCTCACACTGTAAATGTTGGAATAATACCCATCTCCCCGAAATGTGCCCTTCCGGTGATTTTCGTGTGGAATACCCCTGGTAATTCGGAGAAAAATGAGGTACAGTTTCCATGGGGTGAATACTTTCCAGTAGCTTTTCGTCGTTGAAGCATATAGTGTAACACTATGCAAGGAGAGACACATGGGTACCATCAATTACCTTCAACGCAAGAATCCTCTTGCTTCGACACCAACTACTTCGGCTCCAAGCCTTCTGCGGCCATCTCGCCCGTTTGCACCACTCTCTCCGTCTCCTTCTGAGCAAGACCCTCCTGGCAGGCAGGCACAACTTCAGCACGCCAAATCACTTGAGTATTCCTTTGATCGCATCCCCATCTTTCCTCCAGCGAAGAAAAACAACACCGGGCTACCTGATACCCTGAAAGCGGGGATTGAAGGCATCTCCGGCATATCCATGGATGACGTACAGGTTCACTATCATTCCTCCAAACCTGCCCAAATGCAGGCATTGGCGTACACACAAGGGGCAGATATCCATGTAGGGCCAGGGCAGGAACAGCACCTACCACATGAAGCCTGGCATGTGGTGCAGCAAAAGCAGGGGCGCGTGGTGCCGACACTGCAAGCCAGCGGTGTGGCAATCAATGATGATGAGGGGTTGGAGCGGGAAGCCGATGCGCAGGGAGCCAGAGCGATACAAGGCGAGCCTCTCTCCCCTGGAGAGGTTAGCCCGCTTCAGTCTTCGAAATCTGATGTCATACAGAGGAATGGGACGAAGAGGCCAGCAACAGATGAGCCAAGAAAAAGCAAACGAGCGAAAAGACCACCGAAGGAAACATGGTTCAACGAGATGGATCGGTATTTCAGCGACCCAAAGTATACAGGAGTGCCAGGCAATCCTGATGCAGGTGGCAAAAACTCTACGGTGGAGTTAGGCCCAACAGGTCTTGTGGAAATGGGCACCGATGCCGACTCGGATTTGCCCAATGCGATTAAAGCTGCACGAGCTAAATACCCGCCAAAGAACTTTAAAGCCGGACATTTGTTGAACGCGGATTTGGGGGGAGACGGGCAAAATGCGAAAAATTTGACCATTCTGACCGCCTCTGCCAATACCTCGCAGCAGGGGTTCGATAACCCTGTCAAAAGAGCTGTTAGCCAACTTTATAAACTATACAGCGCTATCTACGATGATCCTTCAAAGCCTTCCATCGACGGGATAAAATGTGGCATTAAAGTGGAGGTCAGCGTATCAGATGAGAAATGGCACGCTACAGACTCTCCAGACAACAGCATCGCCGAATCGATATCTTTTAAGGCGACTTTGACCGGCACCGGCACCCTTCCAACAAAACCTGCTGGTATTTACAGCGCGCTTGAAAATGAGATCAAAGCGGCTAACGATGTCAAATCCATAGACAACATCTAAGCAGGGTTTGTGAATTATTGCCATGAAGACCGCGAGGGTCGCCCGTACCATACACGGTGACGTGTAACACGGGCAAATTGGTATGGTACGGGCGTCCCTCGCGGTCGCCCTGGCCATCATTCACAGGCCCTGCAACACCTAAGGATGACTGTCGTTTGCCTGATTAGCAGACTTATTGCTCAACGTTGCCGACCATGAAAGGTTTCGCACTCTTTGGCAGGTGAGTGCAATCTCCTCTTGACATTCTCAATAATCCCAGTTATAATCTAACCAGATAGTTATATAACCAACCTGTTAGAAAAGGAAGATGAGTAAGCATGGATGAACCTGGAAGTAGACGGGGGCGCCCCCACGACGCGGAGAGGGCGCGCGAGGCCATCCTGAATGCGGCAGAAGAGGTTTTCGCGGAGCACGGGTTCGACGGTGCGCGCATCGATGCCATCGCGGAAACGGCGGGCTATAACAAAAGCCTGCTCTTTCAGTACTTTGGCGATAAGCTCGGTCTCTATACGGCAGTGAACAAGCGTGCTGACAGGGACCTCACCGAGTTCCAGGCGCGCGTCCTGGCCCCATTTCTTGAGGATGAAACGCTTGCCACCGATGCCCATAAATTCAGGACCTTTCTGGAAACAGTGATTGGAGCGGTGTTTGATTACCTGCGCGAGCATCCGCGCCTCACGCGCATTATTCTCTGGGAACAGGCCGAGGGTTGGCAGACCTACACCAAGATCATGTCACAATTTGATACAGCAGATGTTGAGCAGTTCAGGACACTCTTTGAGAGGGCCCGCAGCACCGGGCTGCTGCGATCGGATGTCGATCCCTTCATCCAGATTGTTGTGGCCGAGCAGATGTGCTGGTCCTATCTCAGCTCCATACCTCTGTACCAGATGCTTCTGGTAGATGAGGATCTGTCCTCTGCGGCAGCGCTCGCACGCGCGAGGGAGTACATTGTTGACTTCGTCGTCCACGGGATGATGGTCGATCCAAAGGACGACGAAGGCTGAACCTGGAGCTTGACCGGTACCAGTTCCTCTCCCCGGACCTGTGCCCTGCACCGGCTTGCCATGCCCTGTTCCGTTTCTGATATGCTGACCCCAGAGGGCCAGCTTTCACCATCTACTCACGCCCCAAAACGAAGTGTTCATGCCTTGACGTTGAAGCGACAAGACCGGTGGCAGGAGTTGATGTTGTCTCTGCTATCTAAGTAGTTGGTTATTAAAACAATCAGTTAGTTCGGAAAGACAAAAGAGGTGTTATCATGACGAATTTCGGAAATCGCCGGTGGTGGGCGCTCGGTGCGCTCACACTGGCCGTGCTGGCAGTCGGCCTGGACGGCACCGTCCTCAGCGTAGCCCTGCCCACGCTGGCCTCCGCGCTGCATGCCTCGGAGTCGGACCTCCAGTGGTTCTCCTCCGGGTACCTGTTGGTACTCGCGGCGGCGATGCTGCCGGCGGGACTGCTCGGCGATCGCTATGGCCGCAAGAAGGTGATGCTTACCTCCCTGATCCTGTTCGGAGCGGGCTCGGTGGCCTGCGCCTATGCGCCGTCAGCAGGCGCGTTTATCGCGGCGCGGGCGGTGCTCGGGCTTGCCGGGGCGGGCGTGATCGTGATGGCCCTGTCCGCGCTGACGGTGCTGTTTACCGAGGAGGAGCGGCCGCGGGCGGTCGGGATCTGGGCGGCCGCCAATTTCCTGGCACTGCCACTGGGCCCGATCCTGGGCGGCTGGCTGCTGACGCACTACTGGTGGGGCTGGGTGTTCCTGATGAACGTGCCGGTCGCCCTCGTGGGGGTGGTCGCCGCCTTCGCGCTCGTGCCGGAGTCCCGCGCCCCGCAGCGCCCCGGACTGGATCCGGTCGGGGTGATTGCCTCGACCGCGGGCCTGGTCGGCGTGACCTATGGTCTGATCGAGGCGGGGCAGAACGGCTGGGGAGACGCCAGAGCCCTGGTTCC
>VBFM01000462.1:3275-5636 GCA_005882595.1 Chloroflexota bacterium | reverse complement strand
CCTGGAAACAGATGGCTGGTGAAGCAGCCGTCGACTATATTGAAAATGGGATGGTGATCGGCATTGGGACCGGGTCGACGGCTGCTTATATGATGATGGCGCTGGCCCGGCGCTTACATGAGGGGCTGACTATTATTGGAGCCGTGCCCACTTCACAGGCTACAGAGCAGCTTGCCAGCAGCCTGGGTATACCCCTTACCAACCTGGATACGTACCCGGAACTCGACCTGGCAATCGATGGTGCCGATGAGATCGATGATCAACTGCGCCTGATTAAAGGTGGCGGCGGCGCATTGCTGCGTGAGAAAATTGTTGCCGCCTCTTCACGCCGCTTCATCGTGATTGGCGATACCACCAAGCTGGTATCGCGGTTGGGACAGACGGCTGCGCTGCCGGTCGAAACGGTGTCGTTCGGCGTAACGCCGGTCCGCAGGCAACTTGAAGCGATGGGGGCAATCGTGCAGCTACGACAACGAGAGGGGCGTGTCTTTCAGACAGATAATTGTAACGTCATTCTCGATTGCTTCTTTGCGCAGGGCATCGAGGATCCTGAAAGGTTGGATGCATCTATCCGCGGCATTGTGGGAGCCGTGGAAACGGGGCTGTTCTTACAAATGACCGAACGCGCCATTGTTGGGGGAGAGCGTGGGCTACAAATACTCTCAAAATAACCATGTCTATCCAATTGCGATGCCTTTCATCCCGATGGTATACTTTGTGAAGTATTAACCACTATACTGAACCGGGCCTTCGTTGTCTCAGGCGGGCGCAATGTTGGTCTTTAAATAATGCTTGGGGTATCAATGCCGTAAAGGGATTAAAAAGAGGATGCGCATAATTAGCACCATTCATGAGATGATAAACGCATACCAGGGATGGACGAGTCCTTTTAATATCGGGTTGGTGCCTACCATGGGATACCTCCATGAAGGACATCTCTCGCTCGTACACCAGGCGCGCCGCGAGAACGATGTGCTGGTCGCGAGCATTTTCGTCAACCCGGCACAATTTGGGCCACGCGAAGACCTGAGTACTTATCCCCGTGACCTGCCGCGCGACCTACGTTTGCTCGAGGACGCGGGCGTAGATATGGTTTTTGTTCCCACAGTCGAGGAGATATATCCCGCCGGTTTTGTGACGTACGTTGATCCAACCGGGCCACTTACGGAAGAGGCTGAAGGGGCGAGCCGCCCGGGGCATTTTCGCGGTGTGGCCACAGTAGTGCTGAAATTATTGCAGATTATTCGTCCCCACCGGGCCTATTTTGGGCAGAAGGATGCGCAGCAGGTTGCGGTCATTTCTTGCATGGTGACAGATTTCAACCTGCCGGTGCAACTGCGCATTCTACCGACGGTACGTGAAGCCGATGGACTGGCGATGAGCAGTCGCAACGCCTATCTTCTCGGAGAGGATCGCATTGCCGCGCGCGTACTATATTCAGCTTTAAAGGCCGGGCGCGAGGCTTTTGAAACGTATCCCGGCGCGCAGGTATCGCTTGTAACGCGAGCTATGAGGGAGACGGTGGAGGCCGAGCCGCGCGCACGGCTGGACTACGCGGAGGTGCGCGATCCCGCTAGTTTCCTGCTGCTAGAAACGCTCCGCGCGCCCGCGCTGCTGGTCATCGCGGCGAAAGTAGGCCCGGCGCGTTTGATAGATAATTTTTTAGTGCGCGCAGATGGCAGTTGGGATACAGGTATTCTAGCCTCTGGCTCCTGACTCCCACGAAAGAGAGGAACCTACGATGCAGGAGAAAATGACGGTACCGGCGATTCGTGCGCGAAAAGGGGGACCTAAACTGAAGATGGTCACCGCCTACGATGCTCCATCAGCACGCATTGCCGATAGAGCCGGAGCAGATATGATCCTGGTCGGTGATACATTGGCACAGGTTGTCTTAGGCTATGAGGATACCCTACCGGCTACAGTGGATGTGATGATTCATCATACGGCTGCCGTTGCGCGTACGAAACCCAGGGCGCTGATTGTAGGCGATATGCCCTGGCTCAGCTACCACATCTCAGTGGAAGAAAGCGTGCGCAACGCGGGTCGTTTAATACGCGAAGGGCACGCGGAATGTGTGAAATTAGAGGGTGGCCGCAAGCGCCTGCCAGCAGTGGAAGCCATCATTGCAGCCGAAATTCCGGTCATGGGACACCTGGGACTGACCCCTCAATCCATTCACGCGATGGGCGGCTACCGTGTGCAGGGCAAGCAAGTCGAAGCGGCGCGTGCCTTGCTGGAAGATGCGCGGGCGCTGGCTGAGGCAGGCATCTTCGCGCTGGTGCTGGAGGGCGTACCGGATGTACTGGCGCAGATGGTGACGGAATCCATCCCCATCCCGACTATCGGCATCGGCGCGGG
>VBFM01000462.1:1294-3226 GCA_005882595.1 Chloroflexota bacterium | reverse complement strand
ATGACCGCATGGCCAAGTTTGTGCGCCAGTACGCGCACCTGGCGGATACGGCGACCGAGGCCCTGCAACACTTTTTCGAGGATGTACAATCGGGCGCATTTCCCGCCGAAGCCGAGACCTATCATATGGACGAAGAGACTACTCATAAACTCCGTGATTCCATCAGAAACGAGGAATAAGGGTAATGGCAACCGTCTATTACGATACCGATGCGAACCTGGAATTGATGCAGGGGAAAAAGATTGCCGTGATCGGCTACGGAAACCAGGGACAGGCGCACGCGTTGAATTTGCGAGACAATGGCTGCAACGTTCTTATCGGCTCGCGACTGAAAAGCAAGAACCGCGAACGGGCGATAGCCGAGGGCTTCCAGGTCATGACACCCTTAGAGGCTGCCGAGAAGGCCGATGTGATTATGCTGCTGGCACCTGATCAAGATCACCGCGAAATATTCGAACGCGACATTCGACCGGGGCTGGCTCCCGGCAAGCTGCTGCTTACCGGGCATGGGTTCAGCCTGCATTACGGACAAATTGTCCCGCCGGACGATATCGATGTCGGGATGGTGGCGCCTAAAGGACCCGGCCGCATGCTGCGCAGTCTTTTTGCACAGGGCCTCTCCCTGCCCGCACTCTGGGCAGTTTTCCAGGATGCAACAGGCCAGGCAGAAGCGCTGGCGCTATCCTATACCCGCGCCATTGGCTGCACACGCGCGGGAGCCCTGCGCACGACCGTTGGCGAAGAGACCGAGACAGATTTGTTCGGCGAACAGTCGGTGCTGTGCGGCGGACTCACCGCCCTGATTCGCACTGCCTTTGAGATATTAGTCGAGGAGGGCTATCAACCGGAAGTGGCCTATATCGAGTGTGCATATGAAGTCAAGGCGGTCGTAGACCTGATGGACCAGGGGGGTATGGCCTTCATGCACAGGGCCATCAGTGATACCGCCGAATGGGGCGATTATATCACAGGGCCGCGCCTGATCAACCAGAACGTGCGCGATGAGATGCGCAAAGTCCTCAAAGATATCCAGGATGGCACCTTCGCGACGCGCTGGATACTGGAAAATATGGCGGGCCGTCCCAGCTTCCAGGCCATGCGGCAGGCCAACGCCAACCATATGATCGAGCAGGTGGGCCGCGAGGTGCGCGCCATGATGCCGTGGTTGAACGCTCCGGAGAAGAAGCTGGAGATTACCGAGACGAAAAAATGAACGAACGGTAGCGTGAGTTCCTAGTTCCTACGAGAAGGAGATTTCTTCGATATGATGCAAATAGCGCAGCAGCAAGCGCAGCCTGCCTTGGTTGGCACATCTCTCCCCCGCCAGGATGGACCTGACAAAGTGACCGGGCGTGCACGCTATGCAGGAGATCAGATGTTGCCGGGCATGCTGTATGCCCGCCTGGTTACCAGCCCGTATGCCCATGCCCTTATCCTGAACATCGATACATCAGCTGCTCTGTCCGTGCCCGGAGTCGTGGCGGTTTTTACCTCCGAAATGCTGGGGATGGCCGATGCGGCGGATGCGTTCTCCCGTTCGCAATCTCCACTGGCAGAGCAGGAAGCGTTGTGGTGCGGGCACCCTGTTGCTATCGTGGTCGGCGAGACGGAGGCCAGCGCCAGGGATGGAGCCGACGCGGTGGAAGTCGACTATGATCCGCTGCCGATGGTCGTTGATCCTGAGACCGCCATCCGGCCGGACTCGCCTTTGGCGCGCTCTCGCCGTGAGAATGAAGCTGTGGCCGGAGGAGGCGCTCACACTACCGTCTCTCAAGCAGCAGCACCGGTCGAAGAAGAGGAACGTTCGCAGAATGTCAGCCAGACACCGCCTCTGCAGATGGGTGATATCGACGCCGGTCTGCGCGAGGCCGAGGTGGTGGTTGAATGCAGCTATCGCACCCACCCGGTCCACCAGTCTTATATGGAGCCACA
>VBFM01000462.1:0-1263 GCA_005882595.1 Chloroflexota bacterium | reverse complement strand
CAGGGGATGTTCAATGTGCGCTCGGCAGTCGCCAGGGCGCTTCAGATGCCGGAGCGGCAGGTTCGTGTCGAGTCGGTGCCGATCGGTGGAGGATTTGGCGGGAAGGAGACCCTGCTTGAGCCGCTGGCAGCTGCGGTGGCATCCCGCCTGCGCAGGCCGGTACAGTTGATCTACACGCGCCAGGAAGATCTGCTGGCCGGGAATCCCGCGCCGCAAACGCTGATCACCATCAAACTCGGCGCGAAGAGGGACGGGACCCTCACCGCTATCCAGGCCAGGATGATTCTTGACGTGGGCGCCTATCCCAATCCCCTTGCCGGCTTTGCCGGCTTCCATTTCGCCGGCGTCTATCGCTGTCCCAACCTGGATATCCGTTGCGACATGGTGCAGACCAACAAGCCCGCTACCGGCGCCTATCGCGCCCCCTTCGGTCCACAGGCATACTTCGCGCTGGAGTCGACAGTTCAGGAACTCTGCCAGCAGCTTGAGATGGACTCACTTCAATTCCGCCAGCTCAATGCCTTCAGAGAGGGCGACCCTCATATCAGGCTGGGCCCCTGGCCTCGTATCGGCCTGCTGGAATGTCTTGAGCAGATCCAGCAGCATCCGTTGTGGATGCAGCGTGAGCAGGCCAGGCAGGAAGTGCCAGAGGAACTGAATGGCTGGAAGATCGGGATAGGCGTGGCAGTCGGGGGCTGGCAAGGTGGAACGGAGCCAGCTGCAGCGCTTTGCAGACTGGAGCAAGACGGCACGTTTACCGTAGTGGTAGGCAGTGTCGATCTTTCCGGCTCGGACGCCTCGCTGGCGTTGATCGCCGCGGAGGAGTTGAGCCTGCCGGCCGAAGCCGTGAACATGACGCATGATAGCACCGATTCGATGCCCTATAGCGGCCTCTCTGCTGGCAGCAAGACAACCTATACAGTGGGATCAGCGGTGCTGGCTGCGGCCCGTGACGCGCGCACCCAGGCTTTCACTATTGCGGCTGAAATGCTGGAGGCGTCCGCCGACGATATGGAGTTGCGGGATGGAAAGGTGATGGTCAAAGGGGTGCCTGAGAAGTTTGTTACATTGCAGCAAATTGGCGCGAACTCGATGCGCTTTGGCGCTCCCTACGAGCCGGTCTTTGGTCGTGGCCGCTCGGCCAATCGTGTCTCCTCGCCGATGTTCGCTGCACACCTGGCAAAGGTAGCCGTTGATCCTGAGACGGGCGAGGTGCGTGTGCTCGACTACATTGCCGCGCAGGATGTTGGTCGCGCCATTAAC
>VBFM01000461.1:1690-4339 GCA_005882595.1 Chloroflexota bacterium | reverse complement strand
GTGTCCACATGTGTAGTGTCTCGCAGGTGTCCTTCCATGCCTCATAGGGGAGTGCTGGCCAGTTCTCCATATGTTTTTCCGCCTGGTTCTCTCTCTGTTTCATTGCTGCTTATCCGGTGCGTGACTATTCAGGTTTGATGGTACCACATTTTTCAGACGATCTTCCACTTGTAGCATAGACATTGCCAGGGCGACCGCGAGGGTGGATGACGAGGGGTGGGGAGGTGGTCGTGTTTCCCCAAGATACCAGCCAGAGGAACAGGACGCGGGCGACGCAAGCGTCCCAACCCCTCATCCTCGTCCACTCCCGCCCCTACGGATGGTGAGGGGCTTGGTCTTCGGTTGATGCTTATTGGGCGAGCCTCGCGGTCGCCCTGGCTGTCAATCACAGACCCTGCAGACGGGTTTTGCATTGAGCAGGAGGTGGAGAGCATGGCTGGGGCAAGCCCAGCCATGCAAAAAATGAAGCGCACCCCACAGACGGGGTACTGACGTGTTTACCCCCACTTCCCCGCGAAGAGAGAGGAAAATGGGGGGATACTGATCTACATGGTATTCAAGAGCCAGCCACCATCGGCTGCGATCTCTGATCCCACCACAAAGGATGAGTTGTCAGAGGCGAGAAACAGGGCGACTTTGGCGACTTCTTCGGGATGGCCCAGACGCTTGACGGGCGAACGGCTGATGCGCGCCACATCTTGAGCATCCAGGATTGCTTGCGAAGTCCCAGAGCGGGCCAGGAGACGCGTGGCGGTGGGGCCAATTGTGATGGTGTTCACACGAATACCACGACCAATCAGTTCGGCTGCGAGGGCGCGAGCAAGCGCGTGAACCGCACCTTTGTTAGCGGTATAGAGGGAACTATCGGCGATCCCGGTGAGGGCGTTGACCGAGCCATTGAAAATGATCGATGCCGGCTCATTGAGAAAGCGGAGGGCTTTCTGGACGGTGAAATACGCCCCTTTGAAATTGGCATTCAGCATCTCGTCAAAAGCAGCTTCATCTACCTCTTCCAGTGAGGCCCCTTTGTAAATGCCGGCGTTGACAAACAGGATATCCAGTTTGCCAAATGTCTCGTGTGCACGAGTCATCAACTGATCAATTTCACTGAGCTTCGTGACATCCGTTGGAACCGCCAGAACATCGGAACCCAATTGGCGAGAGACCTCTTCAAGGGTCCCACGATCGCGTCCTGCAATTACGACTTTGGCTCCATTGGCATGAAATTCTCTGGCGGTCGCCAGGCCAATCCCACTATTGCCGCCGGTCACGACAGCAACTTTTCCTGCAAGCAAACTCATATTCCTCTTCTCCTTTCCGAACGATTATTCGTCCACCACACGCAGAACAATCTTGCCTCGCGTGTGCCCTCTCGCTCCTTGCTCGTACGCCTGGCGTGCCTGAGAAAGGGGCAGCACCGTCTCGATGACGGGCCGCAGTTTACCCGCGTCGATCAATGCGCCAATCTGGATCAGTTGCTCCCGGTTGGGTTCAACCACGAACCAGACTGGACGCACGTCATACGCCTTCGCCTCTTCAAAAGAGGGGCGTGGGCTGACAACGGAGACCAGCGCACCTCCCGGTTTCACTACTTGCCAGGAATGCTGCAAGGTGTCGCCACCAACCAGATCGAAGACGAGATCGACGCCGTGGACCACCTCCTCAAAGCGCGTGGTGGTGTAGTCGATGATCTCGTTGGCTCCCAGTTCGCGTAGGAAGTCGCGATTGTGTGCAGAGGCAGTCGCGATGACATGCGCGCCAGCCCAGCGTGCCAGCTGAACGGCAAAGACGCCTACGCCCCCTGCAGCACCATGGATCAAGACCGTTTGCCCCGCAACGAGGTTCGCGTGATCAAAGAGCGCCTGCCAGGCTGTCAGGGTGGCCAACGGAACCGCCGCTGCCTGCACATAGTCGAGGGTGCGCGGTTTGGGGGCAAGCTCACCGGGTAGGGCAATGGTATATTCGGCCTCGGCACCGTCGCGGTCAAAGGCCGTGAGAGCATAGACCGCTGATCCTCTGCTGAGCGTGTTGACGCCGGGGCCAACTTCCTCCACTACTCCTGAGAGGTCATGTCCGGGGATGGGCAACACGCGCACGCTGCCCGCTCTGGTCGAATAGGTCTCACCCCAGCTCGCAATAACACCGGCTGCGTGGACACGAACCAGTACTTCTCCTGCACCTGGATGAGGTTGTGGAGCGTCTTCATAGACCAGCTGATCAGGCCCGCCACGGCCATGCAGACGGATCGCTTTCATCTCGTTGTCTCCCTTCTTTCATTTCGACCGGTTGGTCATGATGCGACGAAGCTCGCTCAAATGAGCCTTTCCTAGCCTTTCTGAAGCTGTTGCGCGATGAAGGCGAGAGTGGTATCGGCCACTTCACGCCAGCCGTGGTCGATGACCAGGGAATGCCCGCGATCGGGCATTTCATGGATATCAGTCACACCGGGATTCTTCTCCTGTTGCTTGTAGGAGGCATGGGCGATCGCCCACGGCACGGTGTTGTCGTGCTCGCCGGAGATGATCAGCAGCGGTCCACGCTCGGGATTCTTCGTGTCGACCCTGGCTTCGGTCCAGGGGTTGAGATTGGCGGTGGCTGCCTGGAAGAGCGGCACACCGGAGCCGGGCACCGAGTACGTCTCGTACAATT
>VBFM01000461.1:0-1606 GCA_005882595.1 Chloroflexota bacterium | reverse complement strand
TGAGGGGGTTGCCCAGCACCGCCGACGCCGACTTGAGCGCCGATAGTGGCAGAGGCAGCACGCCGCGGAATGGAGCGGGATCGATGGCAACCGTCACGGCGGCTACGCCCTCGCCAGCCAACATTTGCGCGATGAGGCCGCCGAAGGAATGGCCGACGACGGCAGGCTTCCTCTTGAGCTGGCCGATGGCGTCGACATAGTGATCCGTGACCTGCTTGAGCCGCTTGTGGGCGAAGACCTCCGGGTCTTGCTTGGCCTCCTCAACGGTGTCCGGGTCATCGGGCCAGCCTGGGGCGAGCGTGGCGTAGCCCTGCTCTTCGAAGAGCGCGCGCCAGTTGTCCCAACTGCTGGCGAGGAGCCAGAGGCCGTGGACGAACACAACCGGCTGCCGTTGTGAGGCGTTGGCGCTGGGTTGTTGGATGCGCTCCACGCGGGTCCACGCTGTTTGAGGCGGGTCTGGGGGAATGAAACGTGACTCCAGACCCCTCCTCTGACCTCATCCCTGTATGATAGCAGATGTGCTAACGGATGACCAGCACCTTTCAAGCGTTCTGCAGGGTCTGTGAATTATCGCCAGGAAGACGATTTGACTTCCAAGCTAGGGCGACCGCGAGGGTCGCCCGTACAATACACGTTTACGTGTAACACAGGCAAGTTGGTATTGTACGGGCGACCCTCGCGGTCGCCCTGGAAGTCAAATCGTCTTCCTGGCGATAATTTACAGACCCTGCGGAACGCTTGAAAAGTGCTGGTCATCTTTCAGCACATCTGCTATCATACAGGGATGAGGTCAGAGGAAGGGTCTGGAGTCACGTTTCATTTCCCCAGACCCGCCTCAAACAGCGTGGACCCGCGTGGAGCGCATCCAACAACCCAAGTATAACAGGGATTTGCGGCGAAGTCAGGGCCGATTGTGTCCCATGTCGCTTCCCATCGTGTCCCATATCACTCCCGTCATGTCCCATCGTGCGCGATCCTTGAGGTCACTCAGAAAGGAGCACGTTCATGAAGCGGTTCTCCTACGGTGAGCGAGATTATACTTTTGGTCAGGCCATGCTGTCCCTGCGCACCACCATGGGGCTGACGCAAGCGGACTTAGCCGAGAGGCTTGGCGTCTCACGCAAAGCGATCGTCAGATGGGAAGGAGGCTTCAGTTACCCCAAGGCCGAGCATCTCAAAGCGTTGCTGTCGTTCGCCATCGGGCAGCACGCCTTTCCGTCCGGGCGCGAAGAGGAGGAGGTCCGGGCTTTCTGGCACGCGGCGCATCAGAAGGTGTCGCTCGATGAGTCGTGGCTCCAGAGGCTGCTGGGTATCCAGCGTCCCCGGCTTGCGCTCGTGGCACAACGGCCGGTCGAGCAGACCCATAGCGCTGAACACGACAGCGCTGCTCAGGCTTTGGGTGAGCAGCGAGTCGATTGGGGCGACGCGCCGGATGTGCCGAGCTTCTATGGGCGCGCAGAGGAGGTGGCACTGCTCTCCCAGTGGGTGGTCGAGGAGCGATGCCGGGTGGTGAGCATAGAGGGCATGGGTGGCATCGGCAAGTCAGCGCTCGCGGTTCGCCTGATGCGCCAGGTTGCTCCACACTTCGAGGTGGTGATCTGGCGTT
>VBFM01000458.1:6899-7707 GCA_005882595.1 Chloroflexota bacterium | reverse complement strand
CCAATGATCTTACCGACGAGGTAGGGCGCACGATCAATATCGTACTGCCGTTGCTCTAGTCTGAGAGGAAGCTATGCTCAAGAATACCAGTGGTATCCACCTTATCCTGAAGATAGGACCAAATATCGCGCAGCCTGCTCCTTACGATGTAACCACGGCGCTTACACGCCTCGAGGTGACCGATAACGCTGATGAGCGCGATGGCTTTCAGATGACATTCACGCTCAATAAGGTAAAGTCGAGCGACTACAATCTGGTGCAAGATGGTACGCTCGATCCCAAGAGCCGTGTCAAAATTGGGGTGCGTCTCAATGGCCGGACGGAGATGCTGATAGACGGCATCATCACGCAGCACCAGTTCGCGCCCAGCAACGAGCCCGGCACATTCACTTTGACCGTGACCGGTGAAGATATCAGCCTCAAGTTTGATCTTGAAGAGAAAAACCTGTCCTTTAGAAATATGTCCGACTCCGCCATCGTCCAACAGGTACTCGGGCGTTACGCGGACCTGGGATTAAAAAACGAGATCGACGACACGGATGATACGCCACACGAAAATCAACGCGTAACGCGGCAGGCCAGCACTGACCTGGCATTCTTACAAATGCTTGCGAAGCGCAACGGCTTCGTCTTCTACCTTGATCCAGATACGTTTGACTCGAGCTTCGTACACTGGGGAGAAGAAGACCGCAAGCATGTACCACAACATGCGCTGACGATGAATATGGGTTCAGCCACTAATGTCACATCGCTGTCCTTTTCGCACAACGCTTTGACGCCGGTCGACGTCAAAGGCTCCTACATTGAT
>VBFM01000458.1:5843-6892 GCA_005882595.1 Chloroflexota bacterium | reverse complement strand
CATCCTCAAACTTGCAACCACTTGCAGCCCGGGCAACGCCGATGATGCGAACAGTATTGCTACGAAATTCGGGGCAGCGCACCTCCAGGCAGGCCTCACTCGCCGGTGATGCCCTCAAGATCGACAATTCCAGGTCGGTAACGGGCGAAGGTCAACTCGATACGGAACGCTACGGGTACATCCTGCGGGCGGGTGGGTTGGTAGGCGTGCGTGGGGTGGGAGCTTCGTACAATGGTAACTACTATGTGCGCCGCGTCACCCATACTATCGAAAGAGGCAGCTTTACACAAAGTTTCTCATTAAGCCGAGAGGGCGTTGGTGCGAAAGAAAAAAAGGTACGCTAATGGAGAATTTTTTCGGAAAATATCGCGGCGTCGTCACAAGCATCGAAGACCCGCTCAAAATAGGGCGCATCCGGGCGCATGTACCCGATGTGCTGGGAGACTTTGAGAGCGGCTGGGCCATGCCGTGCGCCCCCTTTGGCGGCAAGGGCATGGGCTTCTTCGCGCTGCCTACTGTAAACGCCGGTGTGTGGATCGAGTTCGAGCAGGGCGATCCAGATTATCCCATCTGGTCCGGCTGCTGGTGGGGAGCGGCGAGCGAAATGGCCTCGGACCTCGGCGATCCTCCCTATAAAAAAGTACTGATTAAAACCGCCGGTGGGCACAGTATGCTACTCGATGACACAGAAGGCAGCGGCGGCATCACTCTGCAAACATCGGCTGGTCAAAAGATCATCATGAATTCCGACGGTATCAAGATCGACAACGGCAAGGGCGGCACCATTACGATCGACAATGCCAGCAAAGCCACCATCGCGCTGTCTAGTAGCATGAAGCTCACCAATGCCGCTTCCACTGTCGAGCTTTCCCCGGCAAGCGTGTCGGTTAACAATGGTGCATTGGAGGTGACGTAATGCCAGGTTATCTGCTTCACCTGGGAGCAACGGTTTTATGTATGCATGCAGGTCAGGCGCAGCCAACCTCGCCCAACCCACGGGTGAAGGTAGGAGGTCAGCCGGTTACGACACAGCCGATCCCTTATGTGGT
>VBFM01000458.1:5158-5721 GCA_005882595.1 Chloroflexota bacterium | reverse complement strand
CTGAATGTCATCATGACACAAGTACGAGTAAAGGGGATGTGATGCAGATTGATTATCCGTTTCATTTCGATGGAGGTGGGCGCACCGCCGTTGCCAGCGATCAAAAGCACATTCGCGACCTGATCGAGCAGATTCTGTTCACGGCCCCTGGCGAGCGCGTAAACCGCCCAACCTTCGGATGTGATATCCCACGCCTGATCTTCTCGCCTAATAGCGACGCACAGGCTGCCGCTACCCAGGCCCTGGTGCAGAGTTCGCTCCAACAGTGGATGGGTGGCGTGATCGAGGTCGAAGCCGTCGAAGTACAGAATGTAGACTCGACCCTGAGTGTGTTCGTACAGTATGTCGTGCGACAGACGCGGGAGCGGCAAATAGACCAGTTTGTGAGGGGAGGCACGTAAGATGCTCTATTCATGTTGTGATGATCGCCGCAAGGAAGCAGTGCGCAAACATCCAACCTTAAATGGCATCGACTACCTGGAACTGTCCGACGATCCCACCGTTCCGGGAGATGCGCGCCTGCGCACGCTCTACGTCTACTGTATCAAGCCCTTGGGCGATGC
>VBFM01000458.1:4541-5127 GCA_005882595.1 Chloroflexota bacterium | reverse complement strand
GTATTCGCGATATCGCAGTAACTAGCGTCTCCATCGGCGCGAATGGACAGTCCAATGTCATAGCCGCGCAGGTGAACAAAGCGGGTGACTTCTCGTCCTACACGCTGCGCCTGCTGCCAGGCGTTCGAGGTCCGCAGTTCGATCCTCTGCTGACAACGGTTGATTTTACCTTCAAGATCGAAGCGCCGAACAATTTTGATTGCGAGACTTCGCCGCCCTGCGCGCCTGAAATCCCGGAGCAGCCAGAGATCAACTACCTGGCGAAAGATTTTGCCGGTTTTACCGAGTTGATGCTCGACCGCCTGTCGGTACTTCTGCCGCAATGGACCGAGCGCAGCCCCGCCGACATCGGGGTGATGCTGGTTGAACTCCTGGCATACGTTGGCGACTACCTGAGCTACCGGCAGGATGTGATTGCTACCGAGTCGTACCTGGGCACGGCCCGTCGCCGCATCTCGATCCGACGCCACGCCCGTTTGCTTGATTACTTTATTTCTGAGGGTTCCAATGCTCGAACATGGGTGCAGATCATTGTGAAAGCAGATATAGCGAATCCAGCGGGAGGACCTTCGCTAGGCGACGGGAG
>VBFM01000458.1:675-4512 GCA_005882595.1 Chloroflexota bacterium | reverse complement strand
CCCCACGAAAGGGGATGCAGTTCCTGACGTGCGTTGATTGGTTGAGTCCGGTGGTTGCTCCCAATTTGCCGGCGTATAACCAGGCACTCGCCCTGCATCCGACGGTGTTTGAGCTGATGTATGACGTTGACGAGTTGTATGAGGCGCATAACGAACTGCACTTCTACACCTGGGGCGCGCGCGATTGCTGCCTGCCCAAAGGCGCGACCAGAGCAACCCTGCTGGGTGATTACCCACAATTGAAGGCCGGTGATGTATTAATTTTCGAGGAGGTATTCGGCCCCTATACAGGCGTGCCGCAAGATGCCGATCTCGCGCACCGCTGCGCCGTGCGCCTGACGAAGGTCACCTCGGCTACAGATCCTATCGGCAAACTGCTCATGCAATCCAGCGTAGATGCCGCTCCCCCAACGTTTGAAACGGTGGTCATCGAAGAGAAGGAAGAGGCCAGGGAGGTGATTAAGGGCGATGAAATAAAGATTGCTGAAAAAACGCAAGAGGTAGTGAAAGACGCGGGTAAGGTCGAGACCATCGAGGTTGCGCAGAAGAGCGAACAGAAACATGAAAACGAGGAGGTTGAGGTCATCGAAACTGGCAAAAAGGGCCATCGTAAGCAGGAAGAAAAACTTGAAGACGAGGATGACACACTCAAAAGGACAACCGTATCGCTCAAAGAGACTCTTTCAGAAAAGGGCGAGACGGCCAGGGTAGAGGTGAAAAGTCGTGAAAGCGAGCGCACCGAGGAGGTCGAAGCCGTCGAGGAGCGTAGAGGCAATGTCGAGGTCGAGAGTAAGCGCATAGAGCATGAAACTTCAGAAACGAGTGAGAAAGAGAGTGTAAAAGATGAGGCAGCAGGGCGGCAAGCGGGCAAAGAGGGCGTGATAAATCGCGCCCCTACGGATTATTCTCTACCGATTACGGAGATTGAGTGGCATATTGAGGATGCGCTGCCTTTCCCGCTGTGTATCTCTGCCACGACCGCGCCTGAACACGGTCAGCAGTATATCGAAAATGTGAGTGTTGCGCATGGCAATATCGTGCTTGCCGATTACGGCATGAGTATAGTCGGTGAGCAATTTGATCCCGTACCGGAAGCTTCACCCGTACTTTTCAAGGTGCCAGCCTGGGGAGGCGATCGTTGCCAGCCCATCGCCAATATACCGGTGCTGCCGCGCTACTATCCGTCGTTGAAGTATTCCCCCCTTACATTTGTTGGACCCGCTGTCGACCGCTATTCGTCTCAGTCGGCAAACGCTACCATAAACTGGGACGCCATGAATGCTGGCGCTGTGGCGTTGCCAGCGCTCCATTTAACGAGCGCCTTGCCAGACGAACAGCCCGTCACCTGGCAAGCGCAACCCGATCTCTTACAAAGCGAGGCAACGGCACCCGCATTTGTGGTTGAGATTGAGTCGGATGGAACTACCTACCTGCGCTTCGGTGATGGACGGCATGGCATGTTCCCTGTGCCAAAAACACAGTTTACCGCTACGTATCGTACCGGCAACGGCGTGCAGGGCAACATTGGAGCGGATTCCCTGGTGCATGTTGTGAGCAGTGATACGCGTATTATCTCGGTGCGCAATCCCTTACCTGCGCGTGGAGGCGTCGAGCCGGAGAGCGTTGAGGATGTGCGTCAGATGGCATCCAGCGCTTTCCTTGCGCAGGAGCGGGCGGTGACAACAGATGATTATGTGAAGCTCGTGCAGCGTGACTCTACCGTGAAGAGAGCCGCCGCGGTTCAGCGTTGGACAGGGAGCTGGTATACGACCTACCTGGCGGTGGAGCGTGTGCGGGGTGCGCTGGTTGACGAGGCGTATAAGCAGAAACTCTCTGCACGGATGCAGCAGTATTGCCTGGCTGGCTCTGATCTCGCCATTGTTGGCCCGGTCTACGTCTCGTTGGAGATCGAGATGATCGTGCAGGTAAAAGATGACTACTTTCGTAACAGGGTAAAGTCCACGCTGCAGGATGTGTTTAGTAGTCGCATCCTGCCCGGTGGTGGACGCGGCTACTTTTACCCGGATAACTTCTCTTTCGGTCAAACGATTTACCTCAGTCCATTGCGCTCCGCTGCGCTGGCCGTTCCCGGTGTCGCATCGGTAGAAGTCACCACCTTCCAGCGTCAGGGTTTCCCCAGTTCACAGGGATTGAACGATGGCTCGCTGGTGATGGATTGGATGGAAATCGCGCGCCTTGAAAATGATCCCAACTTTCAAGAACATGGCATCTTTCGCTTAGTTGTGGAGGGCGGCAAATGAGTGATGTTAACCTTGACGATTGCAACTGTTGTGAGGGGTTACGCACACAGACACCGGCAGAAATTTTCAACCCAGCTGGTCTACCGGCGATTTCGTATCGTGTGGGTACCTACAATCAGTTTAAGCAGAGCATGCTCGCGAAGCTCTCTGCTGCGGGTCAACCAGCCTTGAGCGGCCTGAAGACACGCAGTACCGATGATTTCTCCATTGCGCTGCTCGACTCCTGGGCCGTTGGGGCCGTTGTATGTGATGTGTTGACGTTCTACCAGGAACGCATCGCTAACGAGTCATATACGCGTACCGCCAGCGAGTACCTCTCGCTGTTGCAGTTAGCTCGCTCCGCCAG
Organism: Chloroflexota bacterium; assembly: GCA_005882595.1. Lineage (GTDB taxonomy): Bacteria > Chloroflexota > Ktedonobacteria > Ktedonobacterales > Ktedonobacteraceae > VBFM01. The sequence goes on along the minus strand of VBFM01000458.1, from coordinate 1,905 downwards.
TTATGAACTGCGACCAGGTGTGGCAGCAGACACCTACCTGGCATTCACCCTGGAAAACACGCCCGGCTCGCCTGGAAAGGCCATTATCGACATTGGCACAAAGGCGCAGAGCCTGCCCAATCCAGGTGAAAGCCCCCAGGTGTTTGAGACTGTCGAGGCCATTGAGGCTCGTTCGGCATGGAATGCAATTGTCCCCCGTAAAACGCGGTCGCAGCCGCTAAGTACCGGTATGCCCTCGCTGCAGTTGCAAGGGATAAGCGCTAATCTGCATGCAGGCGATGTGCTGCTGATCATTGCTTCTGGCACTTCAAAAGCTCTACGCTTCATTCAAAATGTAGTAGTGGATACCGTCGCCCAGCAGACAACGGTCTTCCTTGAAGATGCCATACTTACAGATATACCGCCCGTCAATGGTAGCGGGGAGAAACAAGATTTATCTCCTTCCAACCCACCGGTACCCTCCGTATCTGGGAATGGGGCTGATGGGTCAGGCGGGCAGCCACCCACTGCCAAAACAGCCGTACCAGTCGTCTCGGGTGATGGGTCAGGTGGCCAGAAGCAGCTCGCCGCGGTTTCTCCCGTAGTGACTGCATCGCCGGCTGCTCCATCGAGCAATGGCGCCAGCGCCAGGCCTTCAACATTTTCTTATACGGCGCCGCAGGCGCTCAATAACTCTACGGTCGATACCGTTTTGCGCGGTCAGGTGTGGAATGAACGCGACCTGAGCGCTTATGCCACCGTGCAGAAGTGGTCTCTGCAAGATGTGCTTGCCAGCGCTGCTGCCCCGTCCCAGAATGGGGCAGCGCCGGAAGATGTGACGGGCGTTTATGCCTTGCGCGTGCACGCCTCACTGTTTGGCAATAACGCTCCGGACTGGCAGGCTCTGCCCGACGCGGCTCGCACTCCTTACTATAAACGCTACCAACAACTCAATCCCAATGACAAAACAGCGATGTCTGACTTCACCGACTGGCCGTTCCTGCCAACAACGTCCCCCATTATAGTTGCGGGTTCGACGGCTCCTGTGCCGCAGCCACAAAACGTACTCGACCTGGATAGGAGCTACCCCCAGATTCCGGGCAAGAGCTGGGTGGCGGTGGTACATCCGGGTGGAAGCGTCAACATTGCGCGCGTGGATTCGACCGCCGAAACCAGCCTGGTCAATTACACCTTGAGCGGCAAGGTAACACGGCTCAAACTTGCGACAACCGAGCAGGCGAGTCCGGCGAC
>VBFM01000458.1:0-339 GCA_005882595.1 Chloroflexota bacterium | reverse complement strand
CCAGGCATACCAGCGCTTCACCCTGCGCCAGGGATCGCTCACCTATCTGCACAACGCCACGACTGGCGGCATCGTCTCAACTCTTCAGGTCTACGTCAATGATATCCAATGGCAAGAGGTTCCAACGCTCCTCGGCCATGGCCCGCGCGATCGCGTCTTTGTGACTCGCACGGGTGCCGATGGTAAAACTACCATTCAGTTTGGCGATGGACAAAGCGGCGCGCGCCTGCCCAATGGTCAGGAGAATGTGCGGGCAACCTACCGCAAAGGGAGCGGCACCTCGGGGCACGTCACGGCGAATCAGATTACCCAGCTCATGACACGCCCGCTGGGTGTGAA
>VBFM01000028.1:8108-8568 GCA_005882595.1 Chloroflexota bacterium | reverse complement strand
CTTACAAATCAAAGGCTGGCCGCAGGTACTACGTCACCAGGACGTGTAGCTCGGCCCGTATCTATCAGGCGCAGGAGAGGTTTCGTGGCAAAACTCTGCACTCAATGTGGCAAGGCTCTGCCGAGGGATGATGCTCGGTTTTGTAATAATTGTGGTACGCATATTGCACCTGCTCCTCCAGGGTCTACTCCGCGTCCCAGGGTGGCAGCGCCAGAGGGGCAACGTCCATCCGACCCAGGTTCTCGACCGGCGCTGCGTGAGCAAATTGCCTTTCCTCCCCGGCCAACCCGCCTTGAATCGCCATCCTGGATGCGCAAACTTGAAAGCGGAAACCAGGACCGTGCGCGTGAGCTACGTATCAAAGTCTGGGAGGATGAGAAGGCAGGCAACCTTTCTCGTCCGGAAGAGCAGAACCGCGGGCAGAGATCCGCGCAGGCCCCGCATGTGGAGAATGCAGTCG
>VBFM01000028.1:0-7957 GCA_005882595.1 Chloroflexota bacterium | reverse complement strand
GTGGATAATGTTGATGATCAACCTACCCGGCCATTGGATCTTAAGACTTCTAGCCCCCCGCCCATGCAATCTATACCCGCACATAAAGAGCAATCTGTTCATTCCGGCGAGGTGCCCAGGCCGTCAACACCTCCCGTTCACTGGCAGCTTCCTGCGCAATCGGTACAGGCGCGCACGCGGCCATTTTCGCAGCAGCAACAATGGGAGGCGCAGCAACAGCAATGGGGGCCGGGGAGAGCCATAGAACAGCAGCGCCAGCTGTCTCCAGCTCAGTCCTATCAGTCACCAGTTGTCCAGAAGCCTGAGACTCCGATATTACCTATCCCCCAACCTGGGCTTCAGCCGGTACAGGCAGTTCCCGCTATTTCTGCTGCTCCTGCTGTTTCTGCTGCTCCTACAGCATCTCCCGTGGCATCCGTTTCACAGCCGGTCAGGCGCAGGGGTAAGATGCGCCTGGTTTTTGTACTGCTGCTGCTGGTGCTGTTGGGGGTGGGCGGCGTGGTGACCTGGATCAAATTCTCCCAACCCTTTGCCGTGGCAGGCATAACCCGGACAAGCACAGCATTTCAGAATAACAATCTGGGTTTAGCGCTGCAATATCCACAGGGCTGGACGGCACAGGTCGATCAGCCCAATGGAGCAGTGTATTTCTACGATGCTAACCACACCGACCAGCTAAATATCCTGAGGGTAGCAACCAACGGTCAGAGCATCGATCAGTATATCAAGAAAGAAGAGTCCCAACTTGGGATGACCTCACCGAAAGGCCAGGCTCCCCTCTCGTTCGCGGGAGCAACGTGGCAACAGGTGCAGGGAACAACCTTACAAAGCGGCGCAACCTATACCGAAACGTTGCTGGTGACAACACGTGGCAATCATTTCTACGCCCTGGTGCAAATGGCGCCCGCGCCAACCTATGCTGGTGCGGACCACCTGTTCTTTACTGTTATACGCTCGTCATTGCAATTCCGGTAGCCTATGCGAACACGCATTTCAATGATATAATAGCGGCGTCTTGCCCGGTATTATTGAATAGAATAAGGATGATACGTACGCGCATACGTGCGCTGATAAGAAAGGAGTTCGCAGCCTTCACTGCACAAGAATAGCATGGATGATATTCGTTTTGAGCGGCATTTCCGCACACCATACTCGGAAAGCTACTACATCATGCAAGGAACCAGCTTGCAGACCAACAATCGCCTTGGCACAGTGGATATTCACTTTACAACCACGGCAGTACACGGCACACTGATTTTGGAGCGGGAACTGGATGAGTCTGACCTGACCAAACTCATCGAGCAGATCGATGAAGACCTGGTACTCTCCGCCGATATGCCCCGCGATGACTTTCTGGTGAGCGTCTATATCGGCAAAGATGTGGGCTTCTACAGTGATGAGTATTTCGCGGATGAAAACGGCGCCGACGATGGCTACGGCGACGATGACGAAATCTAGAGCACTTCAGTCTTCTAGCAGACCGCGCCGCATTGCGTATTTGACCAGTTCGGCGCGGCTGTGCAAATTCAGCTTATCCATAATATGCGTGCGGTGTGTATCCACCGTTTTGGGGCTGATCACCAATCGTTCGGCGATCTGGTTGTTGGTGAAGCCCTCCGCCACCAGTTTCAAGATTTCGCGTTCGCGCTCCGTCAGACTGCTATAGCTATCTTTCTCCTCGCCGGAATGTACCCGCTGTAAATAATCCCCCACCATCACCGATTGCGCGCTAGGTGAAAGGTAGAAGTTGCCATTTTGCACGACGTGCAGCGCCGTAATCAATTCGGTGTCAGCCGCTTCCTTTAACATATATCCCGACGCTCCGGCCCGCAGCGCTTGAAACACGTATTCGTCGTTTTCATGCATCGTCAAAACCAGCACCTTCACATCCGGCGCTAATTTTTTAATCTGACGTGTCGCCTCGATGCCGCTTATATCGGGCATGGTGATATCCATCAGTACAATATCGGGGTGCAATCGCTGGGCCTCGTAAATCGCATGCCGTCCATCCTGCGCTTCACCTACCACTTCCATATCCGGCTGCGCATTCAGCATCATTTTTAGCCCGGCTCGTAAGATCGTATGATCGTCCGCCAATAAGATATGTATTTTCATGGAGAAGTCCCGTGTAGAGGCACATATGCCTGTCTCTGCTATTGTATTGCCAACTCGTCAATGTGCTGGGCTGCTCGTCGTTCCCCGAATGCGAAAGGGATACTGACCTCCACCGCGGTTCCCTTTCCTGGCACCGAGGAAATATTCAGTATTCCATCAAGCAGCACAGCCCGTTCCTGCATACCGGCCAACCCAAGTCCTCGCTCCTGTCCGGGATTCTTGACCAGCGCTTCATAGTCGAAGCCGTCGCCATCATCTTTAATGATGGCTTTCACGGCGTTTTTCGTTTCTCTCAGTGTAATGTGTACCTTGCGCGCGTCGGCGTGGCGGGCGGTGTTGGTCAGGCACTCCTGCACGATGCGGTAGAGCGCGGTCTCCATTTCGGCCGGCAGCCGCTCTTTCAGCCCGCTTGAGCGAAAGTCAACTTCGATGGAACACTTCTTCTGATATTCCTTGACGTACCAGCGCAGCGCCGGGAGTAGACCCAGGTCGTCGAGCGCGCTGGGTCGCAGGTCGATACTCAGGCTGCGTATAGCGCGCAGTGTTGAATGGGCCAGGGCGCGCGTATCCGCGATACGTTCGCGCGCCTCCGGCGATTCAATGGATTCTTCAAGCACCGCCAGGCTAATCATGAGTGAGGTCAGTACCTGGCTGGTTTCATCATGCAGTTCACGCGCAATGCGCTGGCGTTCCTGCTCCTGCGCGTTAATAATCTGGCTGGCGCGTTGGCGCGAGGCATCATCCAGCGCCTCCAGTACCATATTGAACGCGCTCGCCAGCTGGTCCGCCTGCGAATCAATGCCCGTGAGCGGCGCTCGCAGCAAGCGTTCTCCCAGCTGCACGCGCCGCATCACCTTGCCCAGGTCCATTAATGGGCGAAAAGCGATCTGGAGGACCACCACATTGAGCGCGATACTAATCAACCAGCCCAACGCGACAAAGATAATCAGCGACATGGGCGTTGCAAAGGGGCTGGTGTTCAAATGCGTTGCCAGCCACGTGCCGCCTGTCGCGCCAAAGAAGATAATGATGCTGTTTGCGAACAGCACTTTATAGAAAATGGGGATACCCAGCAGCCGTCTCAATATGGGACTACTCGGCTGCCGGACTTCCACCGGTTGTATTCTGGGAGTTACCATAGCTAGAATCCTTTCATAACCCATTCATATTGTATGAGCAAGCTCTGAAGCTGTCAAACCCCTTGCGTATCATAGTAGGGGCGTGGGAGGAGAGGAAGAGGGGTTCCTAGAATCAGGTATCCGCAGCGCAAATATCAGGTACACACCTGATGCCATCACCTTGCATGTGCCGTAATCTAGAAGTAACACCCATCCTGGGCCGTAACATGTCCATAAATTGAAAGATAACTCTTCTCAATTGGCACAGAATGCGTTACAATCACTATAATAGTATGTATGAACCTCCACGTTTCGAGGTAGCAGGAAGCTGCCCGCGCTGGAGCCATACAGCATATACGGCGTGGGCATTTTGTGATATAATTTTCCACGCACAACAAGGACTTTTCATACACCTGGCTATTGTCCTTTGACATGACAGTTTCAAAACCGAAGATGTTTGAAAACATTTAGGAAGGTAGGCACGGTGAATTCTCATCAAAAGACAAGCCTGCTCGACACAATGACGCAGAAAATGGTCGAGAGTCAAGCGTGGCGCTCCTTATTTCGTCATGGCTATCCCGATACCCCTCTCAACCAGTCCCTGGTAATGATGGGCAACGTATTTCTGCATTTGCACCCGGTAAAACTCAGCCGCTCGGCGATGAAAGTGACCTATACCTGGTGTATGGGTGGTATTTCATTCTTCCTTTTCCTGCTTCTGACCATAACCGGCGTGTTTTTGATGTTCTTCTATATACCTGATACCACGCAGGCCTATCAGAACATCAACCAGTTAAGTAGCGCAGTCTCGTTCGGACACCTGGTGCGCAATATGCATCGCTGGGCCGCCCACTTGATGGTGGTGACGGTGACGCTGCATATGGTTCGCGTGTTTTATCATGGCGCGTATAAACCCCCCAGAGAGTTCAACTGGGTGATCGGCGTGCTGCTCTGGTTTGTGACATTATTCCTGAGTTTTACTGGCTATCTCCTGCCGTGGGACCAGATCGCCATCTGGGCTATCACCGTTGGCACTAACCTGGCGCCTTATACGCCTATCCTTGGTGACGCGGTCTACAAGGTCATCGTCGGTGGCTCGGCTGTCTCGCAGACAACCCTGGTTCGTTTCTATGTAGGCCATGTGATCTTCTTTCCCCTGGCGGCAGCCTTGTTGATGGCCGTTCATTTCTGGCGTATCCGTAAGGACGGCGGTGCTGCTGGTCCTCCGCCTCCGCCTCGTAGAGAGTTAGAAGCGCAAGCAGAACGTGTTGCAGCCGGTTCTGCCCGGCCATAATCGGCGTTTGACTTTATAACTGTCACGCTCCCTCACCAAAGTGACGCGGATGTGATAGTTCTCTTGAGAGGATACCGCATCATGTCGATTGAACAAAAAGAACCAAGAGTGCAGACACAGGCTGCGGCAACACAGCGCCGCTATCGCACCCTGGCTGTGGTGAAGCAGGAAGCGATCACTCGTGTGGAAAAGCCGTTGGAAGACTCGGTCTTTGTCTGGCCGCACCTGCTGGTGCGCGAGTTTTTCGCCTCCACCATTGTGATGGTGATGGTCACCATGCTTTCCATCGCCATCGATGCGCCCCTGCGTGATCCGGCCAATCCCAATGTGACGCCCAACCCGGCCAAGGCCCCCTGGTACTTCCTGGGCTTGCAGGAGCTGCTGCACTACTTCTCCCCCAACATAGCGGGTGTGCTGATTCCTGGACTGACTCTCACCGCCCTGGCGCTTTTACCCTATGTTGATCGCAACCCCAGCCGCGCCTACTCGGACCGAAAAGTGGCGATCGTCACCTTCACCATGTTCGCGGTGTTCTGGTCGTTCATTACCCTGGCAGGAAGCTTCTTCCGAGGCCCAGGCTGGGTGTGGGTTTGGCCATGGCAGCACATCTACTTTGACCTGTAACTGCACGCTAGACAGAGAGGATTCTGATGAGTATAAATACTCCTCCTATCACCCCGCAGCAATACGAAGTACTGCACGGCGGCGGCGCTGAAGCTGCGGAGATTGCGAAGCAACGCCTGTCGCGGCGGCGTTTCCTGCGCAGGTCTATGCTGGCGGTGTTTGGCTTATCTACAACTGCCGCCGTAGGTGGCTCGCTCTACATGTTGTACCCGAACCTGGCCGGTAAATTCGGCTCTGACCTGGTCATCGGGGCAAAGTCGGATTTCCCGGCAGCCGTACCCAACAATTTCAAAATTAGTCAGGCAGGTATGTTCTATCATCAGGAAGCTAAAGCCTATATTTCCCATATGGCCGCTAATACGCCATTGTTGTTGAAAGGCGCTGATCTCACCGACCAGCTAAATGCTGAGAGCTTTGTGAAAGATTCGGATGGTTCGCTGTGGGTCGCGCTTTACCAGCGCTGTGTCCACCTGGGCTGCACCGTGCCGTTCCGCGATGACTGCGTGAGCTTCAAGTGTCCCTGTCATGGCTCGCACTATAACGTCGATGGCGAGTATCTCGATGGGCCTGCCCCCAGGAGCCTTGACCGTTTTGCCATGTCTTTAGGGAGCGGGCCGAGTGGAACTGTGACCGTGAGTACGGGTACACTCAATAACACCGTACCCCATCCCGATGCTACCACCCGCATCATTCCAATGCCGGGTGTGCAATGCAGCGCGTAGGGCAAGCATACCCGTGTGCCTATAAGTAGCAGGCGCCCGATACACTTGCTCATTTGTGTAAATGTAAGGAAGTGACTCTTATGATAGATCCTGTACAGGCTGCAGTGGGTATTGTAGTACTGCTGGTCGCGGTGGGAGCATTGCTATATATCTTCTACTCTCGCACCAATGCGGTTGAGAAAACAGGATATGGCGCTCTCATCATGCTCTCCGTTATCTCTCTTATGATCCCTGTCTTCTGGATTATGGAGACCAACCAGGAGGCAGTCTCTAAAACGAGCCAGTTTACTACCGCCGTCCAACGTGGTGCAGCGCTCTATGCTCAATATTGTTTCCAGTGTCATGGTATCAGTGGACAGGGCGGCAAAGGCCCCAAGATAAATGGAAATCCCGCCGTCAACTCTTTGAGCGATCTGGATCTAATGCGCATTATCAGCGCCGGTATTTATGATCCGGCCGATCCAAAGACGCCGCTCATGCCAGCATGGAGTGATCAGTATGGCGGTCCTCTCACCCAGGATCAAATCACCTATTTATTTGATCTCGTACGCTCGGCCGATCCAGCGTACCTGGCGAAAAATGGCTATCCAAACGGCAAGGGTACCAATGGATTTGACCAGGTTCCTGACATTTTACGACTGAGCCAACCCAATGCCTATCAAACTGCCGTCGCGCAGGGGAATGGCAATCTTTCGCAGTTCCCGGTGGTGGATATGACCAAGTTGAGTACCGTCACCATCGATATTATTGACGCACCTGCTGGCCAAACATGTACCCCCGCCTGCTACGCGGTAACAGATCCGAAGACCCCCGGCAAGCAGATTATTAGTCCGAACGTCAAGGTCAAGGTAGGCACAACGATTACCTGGGTCAATCAGAGTAAAACTCCCCATACCGTCACGTCGATCATGGGAGAGAATCCAGCAAATCCGGTACCGGCTAATATCTTTGACTCAGGCGCGTCGACTCCCCTTACAACCGGTCAGAGTTTCACCTATAAAGTCATGATGAATGCCTACACGTTTAACAAGGATCACGCCGTTGCCTACTATTGTCGCATACATCCGGTGATGACTGCGGCGTTGACCATCACGCTTACATGATATTGTCCAGGAGCTGCGTTTCCTCTCCCAGCGAGGCGCGCTACTCCTTTTAGCCAGATCGCTGGTCATGTCGCACCTCGCGATATGTTGAAAGGGATTGCGATCTATGCAACACACGCAACAACGGGAACAGGTAGAGCGAATATCCTGGGCGCGAGCCATGATATTTGCGGTGGGCTTCTTTTTTATCTCGGCCCTGCTGATTGGACAGGTCCCGACCTATATTTTTAACCAGATGACCGCAGCGTCGTTGGCCGGCTTTGAACAAGGCACGCTGGCATTAGGTGTAACCTGCCTGGTGGGTTTTGTCATCATTCAGGTGGTGGTGCTCCTCTTTGATCCTAAGCCTCTTGTCCCGCCGATCATTTTTAGTGGGTTGGGAGCTCTACTGGCGATTGCCGGCCTGGCAATCATACTTTGGGCGGCGGTTACAGGCAACCAGTACTTCCCCCATGCAGATACCGTATGGAATCCTGTGCTGAATGGCAAAGTACTCTGGTTCCAGCCTGATGCCGTTGACCTGGTTATGATCGGGGTGGCAATACTAGTGGTTGGCGTGGCCCTGGTGTTTTACAGCGTCCTTGCCCGCAACGAGCAGCGCAACCCGGACCGTAGAGACCCGGGAACCACCCCGGCCATCCGCGCTATGATTGCCGTTGGTGGCACCATGCTGTTCGCGTTCATGATTTTCTATACTTTTGTGAACAATCAGCAACTGGCCAGCAAAATCTATCCCCAATGTCCGTACGCCGTTGACCCTACGCACGGATGTCCTGGCCCGATTACCGGCCTGTTCATCGTGAATACCATTTTCAACACCTTCCTAGGTATCGCAATCCTCTGTACGCTTGGCGCCTTCGCTCTACGCCTGCACTACCTGATGCGCCCGGTACGCAAACGCACTATGTCCGGGCTGTACATGGTTGGCATCTTTCTTGCCCAGACCGGGGTGATATTCCTGCTTCTCTGGTTCGTCGTCTA
>VBFM01000027.1:0-7492 GCA_005882595.1 Chloroflexota bacterium | reverse complement strand
AATTTATGGCGTTATACGCCCCGGTCATCAACTCCTATAAGCGCTATGTCGAAGGTACCTGGGCGCCATTGAACACGACCTGGGGCATGGATAACCGCACCTGCTCAATTCGTATCATCAACAATGGGCGGCGCGCCATCCGCGTTGAAAATCGCGTTCCAGGCGCGGATGCCAACTTCTACCTGGTCTTCGCCGCGACGCTTGCCAGCGGCCTCTATGGAATCGAGCGGCAACTGGAATTGCCCGAACGCCTGCAAGGGAACGCCTACGACCAGGACACAGTTACCAGGGCGATTGAGCGCGGTCATATTCGCCCGCTGGCCCGTAATCTTTCCGCGGCAACGGACCTGTTGGAGCAGAGCGAGCTTGCCAAAGAATACCTGGGAGAGGATTTTGTCGAACACTTTGTCGCGACCCGCCGCTGGGAAATCAAGGAGTACGACAAGGCGGTCACGAACTGGGACCGCAGGCGATATCTCGAACAGATTTAATAGTATTCGCGGACAAGCCAGGACAGAGCCCACGCCTGTACCCTATGACGAAGATGCTGGCGAAGCAGTATAGGGTACGGGCGTGGGCTTGTTCCCGCTCTGGTTCGTTAGTCTTGCGTACCATCAGGTTCCTCGATCCAGCCATGATTTTCACGGAGAGTTATGCCCTCGCGCCTGGCCTCTTCTTCCGTTAAGTATGGGAGAAGATGGCCGATTAGTGGCTGTTTCGCTTTAAAGCGGCGCAGATTCTCCTGGGCGCGTTCCACCATCATTCCCAGGCCGATCAGGGGATCTCCCAATCTCTGCTGCAAGTTCTCCCAGATTTCTTTCGCGCGTTGTTCTGTAGCCGGTTTCTGGCTTTGACCGCCCAGGTGTCGTGCAACGGTAAATAACTCGTCCTCGTCAAACAAATCAAGATGCTCTGCCGTCAGCATTATGCGTAGTCCCCGCGCCAGCTCTGCAGCAAGTGTAGCGACATTCATTTCCGTGTCATCACGCATGCCGCGATTATTCAGATTGCCCGAGCCAAGCGTTGAGAAGAGATCATCGATAACCGCTACCTTGGCATGGACGTAGATTGGTCGGTAGTGTTCTACACCGTCCCTGGTGGTTGAGGTGCCGAGGCTGAAGGCTTGAATGCGTCCCTGCGCCGCAGCCTCCGGCGCTTCCTGCAGCAGGCGCTCCAGGCCAGCATCGGTGAAGGCGCGACCCACGTTTGGATGGTCGGGCAGCACAATCGACATGGTTGCTCCCCGCCGCAGGGCTGCGCCCAGTTCGCGAATGTTGCGCTCCATCTCGGGGCTATCGGGTCCCAGCAGCGCGATATCTAAACCGTAGTACGCGTGCAGCCAGAAATACTGGTTCTCCAGGTAGACGAAATGCTGCGCGTTGGCAAAGGCTTTCGCGTAAACCTGCGCGATGCCCCGCACAATGTTGGGATCAAAGCTATACGTATGCTCAGGAATGGTACGGACTACCTGCACCAGGGCTTTGCTCTCCACAGGCGCTGGCAGGGGATGCTCCGGTATCAGCAATGCCTCATCCATGTGGTGCCGCTTTACCACGTCGTTCCAACGCTGGCGGAAATTGTGTTCAACATCGGCGACAGCCAGCCCTTCCAGGATGGCATGCGCGTCATGCCAGGGATGTGGGATGAAATCATGCACACCCCGGCGCAATTCATTGGCGAAGTGATGTTTTGGCATATCCCAGCGGTCAAAGTCGCCGTTCAGCTCAATTAGCAGATCAATACCACCGACAAAGGCGTGCGTCCCGTCTATGACGGTAATTTTCTGGTGTAATGACTCCACGGGATGGTGCAGCAACCCGCGCGAGCTGTCATCGAGGATGCAAATCGCGCCTACCGCCGTTAGTTGCTCGTGCGCGGTTTCTGGGCTGTAGTGGGAGAATAAATTGGAACAATCCCAGGGCAACGCTCTTACCTCGACACCCCTGCTCACCGCATATCCTAGCACGTTCTGAAGTGTGAGTTCGTGTGTCGTCCAGAAGGCGATGGCTTCCTCCGGCAGGCCCTCGGCGCGTAATTCGTCCAGCAGCGCTTCCTGTTCGGGGCTGCCATCTGGACCGGCGCGGTGATCTTGCCCGCGCACAAGTTTGATGGCTGGGGTGATACCCCAGTTGGCGAGATAGATGTACTTGCGCGCCATCAAAAAATGACGACACATGGTAAGCATGGTGGTGCGCCCATCAATCAGATACGTCACGCGGGTATTGGTGCGTACCGGGGCGTCACCTTCGGCCCACCAGTCGTTCACCTGTTGCTCATTCGCTGCTGACATACGGTTTTCTGCCCTTCCAATATTACTCTACTCTGTCGCGACCTTCGCCGGTTGGGCGGTAACGGTAGGCCCGATCCAGACCGTCTGGATATTGACAAATTCGCGGATGCCGAACGATGAGAGTTCGCGGCCATAACCGCTGTGCTTGATGCCTCCAAAGGGCAGGCGCGGATCGCTGGCGGTCATGCCGTTGATGAAGACTCCACCAGATTCGATACGGCGGGCCAGTTTGCGCCCGCGTTCGATGTCGCGCGTCCACAGGTTGCCGCCCAGTCCAAAATCTGAATCGTTCGCCAGTTCCACCGCGTGATCGGCGTCATGCGCGTAGATCACGGCTGCAGCAGGCCCGAAGGTTTCTTCGCGGAACATGGGCATCTTGGAAGTGACATCGGTGATGATGGTTGGCTCAAAGAAATAGCCTTTGCCCTCCATAGGCTTGCCACCGAGCAAGACACGCGCCCCCATATTGATGGAAGCGACTACCTGTTTTTCCAGGGCATTGCGCAGGTCGCCGCGCGCCATCGGCCCAATCTGGATATCGCGCTCAAGTGGATCGCCCACATTTAGCTGCTTTGCGGCATCTACGAACTTCTTTTCAAACGCTTCCGCGACCGATTCCACCACAATAAAGCGTTTGGCCGCGATACAACTCTGGCCCGTATTCTGGAAACGCGCGCGCACGGCCATCTGCGCGGCTCCGTCGAGGTCGGCGTCCTCCAGCACAATGAAAGCGTCAGACCCGCCCAGCTCCAGTACATTTTTCTTCAGAGCATGCCCACTTGCTGAGGCAACCGCAACACCCGCGGCATCGCTGCCCGTGAGGGTGACAGCCGCGATACGTTTGTCGGCGATCAGACTGCCCGTCTCTGCTCCCGGCACCAGCACGGTGCGAAATACGCCGCTTGGGAAGCCGCACTCATGGAAGATCTGCTCAAGCTTCAGCGCACAGAGCGAGACATTTGAGGCATGCTTCAATACGCTCGTGTTTCCCGCCATCAATGCTGGCGCGGCAAAGCGGAAGACCTGCCAGTAAGGGAAGTTCCAGGGCATCAGCGCCAGTACGACGCCCAGCGGCTGAAATTCAACATAGCTTTCGGTCGCGTTAGACGTCACGTGTTCATCGGCGAGGAACTTTTCCGCGTTGTCGGCGTAGTAGTCGCAGTTCAAGGCGCACTTCTCAACTTCTGCCTCGGCCTCGACGATGGGCTTGCCCATCTCTAACGTGGCCAGCCGTCCCAGTTCGGCTTTGTGAGCGCGCAAATACTGGGCAAGGCGATGGAAAAGCGCCCCGCGCTCGGCGAACGAGGTCTCGCGCCAGCTTAGAAAGGCCTGCCGAGCGTCATTGAGGGCCTGTTCTACTTGAGCGTCGCTGTACGGTTCAAACGTTTCGATAACTTCTTCAGTGGTTGGATTGATGGATTGGATGCTCATGAAATACTCTCCTGAGGTTAGTTCCTGCTACTATTTACTGCCATAACAATACTACATAGGTGCTTGCTATGGCAAACTTGCTTTGTTATGGAGTTATTGAGGATTTCCGTTTTCCACCACCATGGGGGGAGGGATTAGCCTAAGTTACCTACTTTAGTGACGCTTCGCTTCAGGATATGGTAGTATTGTCGAACTATCGTAATGGAGTAGTAAGAATCCCGAAGAGGTGCGGTCTATGTATACGGCTGAACGCCAGCGAGCGCAGCCATACCTGAACCAGGTGGTTGGCCCCATTTTTGAACAATGGTATCTTTTGCATCATCGTATGGTGCGCGTGGTGACAAATCATCACGCAATCTTAGACTACGTGCGGCAATTTCTCTTTTATGCCGATTTCCTGGCCGAATATACCTACAGCGTGCCTGATGACTTGCCGGTGACGATTCCTGAAGACCTGCTGTGGCAGGCTGGAGAGCGCTTATATTACCCGGTAGCCTTTACCTGCTACCTGTTTGAACCACGCCCGGATGAAGCATTCCCGCCTGCACCTGCGCAGGCTAAGCCTGATAATGTTGAGTGGATTGAAATTACCGGGGTCATCGGTCCCATGCGGGCGCGCTGGAAAGAAGGGTTGATGCGCTACCGCGAATACCAGGCGTTTCCAGGCATCACCAGCCGCATCTGTTCTGTCCTGCATAAAAAGGACTTTCACGCCAGTATTTTTATTACCGACGTTGCCCAGTGCCAGCCCTGGTTCCTGATGCGTTTCGTCTTTTACATGGTGATTGGCGCTATGTTTGGCTATAGTGGTTATGAGATCGTGCACGCCGGGGCCATCGCCCTCGACGATGACGGCATACTCATCGTTGGCTCACCAGGCAGCGGGAAAAGCACGCTGATATTGTCGTGCCTGGAAGATGGTATGATGCACCTTGCCGATGATGTGCTATTTCTGGGAAAGGATGACGGGAAGGTGATCGTGTATGCCTTCCCTGAAGATATTGGTGTGCGCAAGGGTACCACCGAATTGTTGAGCCAGGCCAAATTTATGCAAGACCTGCCCGTTGATGAGCGCGAGAAACGCCCGGTAGATGTGCAGCTTCACTTCCGCGACCAGGTGGTGAGTTCGAGCGAGGTGCGGCTGCTGCTGTTCCTTCACGCGAAAAATAGAGGGGACGAGTTCCGGGCGGAATTGCTTTCGCCTGCGCAGGCGGTAAGCTGCCTGATGCAGGAATATATTTCGCAGGAGCGGGCCAAAGAGGGTGAGGCCGATTTTATGTTCGATATTTTCGGCGACCTGGCCGCACAGGCCCCGGCTTATCGTCTCTGGCTGACCCGGAATACAAAGGAGAACGCGGAGCAGGTGCGAGCGCTGATGCTACGGCATAGGAAGTAGCTGAATGTTTTATCTAACCGTTCAAATTAACCTGTAACACCCTATCCCAGCTGGCATAGTCCTTAAGAAAAGTGATTTTTGCTTGCGGCAAGAGCGTTTCAACCATATGTGTCAAGGCCAGGCGTTGCAGATAGCCGATTTCTAACAATACTACCGCCCCCGTTGAGAGCACATGTGATCGCGCCAAATCTGTCAATAAGCGTTCTAACAGATCCAATCCCTTAGCACCGCTAAAGAGGGCGACGTGTGGTTCATAATCGCGTACATCGACATCCAGCATGTCCATCTCCTCTAGGCCGATATAGGGTAGATTAGCTGTAAGCACATCGACGGGTTCAGGCAGGGGCGCCAGTAAATCGCCCTGGAGCAGGCGTACGCGCTGCTCTACGTGGTGTTGCTGGCAATTGAGGGATGCGACCGCGAGCGCGTCGCTGGAGATATCGGTGGCGTAGAGATATGGCAGGCGCGGCTCATGCACAGCCAGGGTAATGGGGATCACACCGCTGCCGGTACCGATATCCGCGACAACAGGGGTATGCCCCGCGTCGAGTTTGGCGCGACAGACTTGCAAGGCGGCTTCAACCAGCAGCTCTGTCTCCGGGCGAGGAATCAAAACGCGCTCGTCAACCAGAAAATCGAGGCCATAAAATTCTTTGTAGCCTGTGAGGTAGGCGACCGGGGCACCCTGGGCGCGGCGCTGGATGAGTGAAAAGTAGCGCTGTTCTTGCTCGGAAGTGAGAGCGCGTTCGGGATAGGTATAGAGTGTGCTGCGTTCGACATGCAGTACATGGCTTAGCAACACCTGGGCATCGAGCCTGGCTGTATGGTAATCGGGCGATGTAGGCAGTTGTGCCTGCGTGAGCTGCTCAATAGCCTGGTCTAAGGCGCGCTGGATAGTGGTGGACATAGTTTATAGATTCAGAGTGGCTGGCGACCCGCGAAGCCTGTCTCGAGATAATGCCAGTAGTTGATACGGTCTTCGCCCAAATGCCAGCATAAGTAGACGGGGCGACCATTGCGCAGGCTGAGGAAGTCGATCAGCCCCATTTCAGGGTCTTTCAATTCACAACCGAAATCGTTCAATTCATTGGCCAGGACTTGCAGGGTTTGAATATGCTCTGCCAGCGCCCTCTGCAGGCGGGTAATATGATCATGCAGGTGGTGCCCGTTGCTCATAGCCTGGATGTGCAGCGCTCCCAGTTCTTCTTCGCTTTGTTGCATGGCCTGACGACGTTCCCGAATGTTTTCCAGCACTACCGTTATTTGAGGCAGTAACGCTTCAGCCTCTTCACGCGTAAAGTAGTGAGCCATGCGTTCCCTCTCTTTCTGCGCTCTGGCGTTGATGGGAGTTTCCTCATATGAATCATAGCACGTGGGGGCTGCTTTGCATAGCCTTCATATTTTTTGAATAGGTGATATCCCGCGCGAATGTTTTCTCACCGCCGGGTCGTATGCCAGGCATAGACGTAAAGAGATCAGCTTTGGGCGATGAATAGCATTTATCATAAACTCTTGGCTACATTTGTGAAACGAATATACATGAGATACAATACTAGTTAATTCTACTGATTCGTAGCAGTATCTATTGCAGCGGGAATACCATAGACGCTGTATTTTCTTAAAAAAAATACGCGACCGGCTAAGTCTGTGACGTGCGTAATCGAGGCCAGGGGACACCTGTGCGCCATGCGCTACCCGGCTATCTGTCCCTACCCTTTACGTGCACGCGCTTCGACCATATGATCAGCTTTCTCTTACTCAGACACGTGCAGTATAACCAGGTATCGCCTTGGTTTGCCACCGAGCAGCCCACAACTGGTCAACAGAGAGTGAAGGAGAAACAGGGGCAATGGAGCAAGCACTGAACAAGATGCCTCTCTCTGCGCTACAGCGTCGCTGCGCCTATGAACTCGGCATGTACCAGCCACAACAACCAGGCGATGACCGATATTGCCTGGAAATTTTCAGGAGAGCTATCGTTGACGGGGATAATGAAGCCTGGATTGCTTTGCAGGAGCAATTCCGCGACAATGTGCTGTACTGGCTGCGCTGTCACGCGAAGAGGCAAGAGGCGCTGCAGATTGAAACTGAGCAAAGCTACGTGGATGATACGTTCGCACGACTCTGGCAATGGGGTCGCAATCGAAACCTCGAATTCCGTAGCCTGGCTGGGGCTCTGAAATCTCTCCACCTGTGTTTGAACAGTTCCGTCATCGACCATTTGCGTCGCTACACGTTTAAAGAGCGCGTTCCGCTGCCGGAGTATGGGCTCTCAAGCGCATCACTGCCGGAGGAAAAAGGCTATGACCGGATTGCGTTGTGGAAGGAAATCCAGAGGATTCTTACCAACCCGCGCGAACGGCGAGTCATATTTT
>VBFM01000481.1:3344-4680 GCA_005882595.1 Chloroflexota bacterium | reverse complement strand
TATTCATCAGGGTGATGTCACCGATAAGGAGAGCATGCGCGCTCCTATGCAGGGCGTAGATGGCGTTTTTCATATCGCTGGCTGGTATAAAATCGGCGTGCGAGACAAGAGCGACGGGGAAAAGATCAATGTCCAGGGGACGCGCAACGTGATGGAATTGATGCGCGAGCTGGGCATCCTCAAAGGAGTCTACACCAGCACGCTGGCGGTCAACTCTGATACACATGGCAAACTTGTCGATGAAAACTACCACTATTCCGGTCCGCACCTGAGTGAATACGACCGCACCAAATGGGTCGCGCACTACCAGGTAGCCGAACCAATGATCGCCGCCGGATTGCCTCTGATGATCGTCATGCCCGGCCTGATCTATGGGCCAGGAGATACGAGCAGCGTGCGCACCACCTTCATTCAATACCTCAAGCGCAAACTGCCCCTCATGCCAGCCAGGACCGCCTATTCCTGGGCGCACGTCGAAGATATCGCGCGCGGCCACATCCTGGCAATGGAAAAAGGCAACACCGGTGAAAGCTATATCATTGCCGGGCCTACCCACACCTTTGTTGAAGCCATGCAGCTTGCGCTTGAGGTATTGAATGAAGGTGGTGCGCACGCTGCTCGTATCTCCTGGCCNNGATGGCGGCAACCACGAGCGTAGTCGAAAAGGTCATTCCAGTTCCCCCTGATTATAGTTCCGAGTACCTGCGCATCAGCGCGGGCGTCACCTACATCGGCAGCAACGCCAAAGCCAGGCGCGCATGGGAATATAATCCTCGCCCACTGGAAGAAGGGCTGACAGAGACATTGCAGCATGAGATGAAGTTGTTGGGGATGAAGTAAACATGCCAGGGCGAGGGCAAGCCTCGCCCCTACAATATACAGTGGGTGTTCCGCTCGTGTATTGTAGGGGCGAGGCTTGCCCTCGCCCTGGCAACTGGATTACACGCTTTTCTTTCTCTCCCGCTTCCCAGAAAGCCCGTACACCCGTTCCACCTACTCGCCTGGTTGCTGGCTTGCTTGACTTGTTTCACCAGCAGCACGTCTTTTTGCTCTGCTTCGTTTGGCTGGTTTCGGGCGGGGGCCATAGAGACGCTCAGCCATTTCCTCGACCGTCTCCATGACCTCTTTGAGCACTGGCTTTTGCTGAAAAAAGATTACCTCGCTGCCCGAGTCCGAAAACGCATCTTCGGTGATTTTCAATCCCTGATACACCAGCAGCAGCAGATGACGACAGTTGGCAGCGCGTACCTTTTCTATCTTTCGCCTGAGATAGTCTGGATGCCAGAAGCCGACCAGTTCAATCAGAATTTTACGGGTTTCATCCTGCTCGTCAACC
>VBFM01000481.1:582-3114 GCA_005882595.1 Chloroflexota bacterium | reverse complement strand
CCGCGACCATGCGCCAGGTATCACAAAGCAGCAAAGCAGGCAGAAATGCTGCAAATTGTCTGCCATAGCGAAGTGTCGAGGTGACAAACGGCGAGATCGGCCCGTCCAGATCAATGCGGTAGCCGCCTTCTGGGAGAGGCTGTGCCCAGAACATCAATTTGAAGAGCTTGATGTAGCGCCACAGGTCTTTGTATGTGGTTGTTTCCTCTATGGTATGGTCTTTCGAAACAGGACTGTTTTCTGTCTGGGATTTCCACAGGTCTTTATTATAAGAACTATGTGCCTCGATGCGCACCTGGCTGGCCCAGTAGAGTACACCGCGCGCCAGCTCCAGGTTATAGCGGGTGATCAAACCCGCCGGTGTCCATTCCGGCCCCGCGTCTGTAAGAAGATAGGTTGCCGGTCGATCCGCAAAAAGTGTTGCCTCCACCTGTTCCGGAGAGATGGCCAGTTCCTTTGCTACGCTCTCCACCACTTCGTAGCGTGTCTGCTGGTGGAACAACTGGGGTGCCCTAAACACGGGGCCGCTTGCGAAGAGCCGTTCGCGCAACTGGACTGGAGCAAGAGGAGTTGCCAGAGGTGTAAAAGTTGCCGCGTCGGTGAGTACTTTCGCCATGCCGCGCAACACCACGTAATCTACGCGGTCGCCTATATAGGTATCCAGCGTCCTATCCCAGGCCGCCAGCGACTGACCTATGTGCTGCCGCAATAAAGCGATCAGGTCTTGTGCAGTTTGCTGCCAGTGGAAGTCATGTTCATCAAGCATGTCGATGGACAGTTCCGACTTGCGTAGTTGTAGTCTCGGTCTGACGAGGTCTGCCGTGAGCACTAGTTCTCCTCCTGTCGTCTACGCCGCTGCGCCTTGCTCTCTTCTATGGTCTTGCGCGCAATCACTTCAAAGAGTACCGCCTGCTTGTTCTCGACTTTGCGCAGCACTCGCCCCAGGCGCTGGATATACTCGCGTGATCCCGATGTACCACCCAGCACGATCGCAATCTTCGCTTCCGGCACATCGATCCCCTCGTTGAGCACTTTAGAAGTAACGATCACGCGATAGTGTCCTGTTTGAAATCCATCAAGAATATGCTTGCGCTCGGCCGCGTTGGTTTCGTGCGTAATCGCTGGCACAAGATGGCGGCGGGCAATATCGTACACCATCGCGTTGTGTTCGGTAAATACCAGCGCTCGCTCGGTGGCATATTCGCACAGCAGCGCATCGAGCGCGGTAAATTTTCCCTCACAGCTTGCCAGTAGCTGCAAAAGACGATGCCGCGCAAGCAAGGCACGACGCGCGTGCGAGTCAGAGGCAGAGAGGCGCATCAATTCCATCAACCATCCTGGACCATATTTCCGCGGCAACTGCCGTTCGCGAACGTATCCCATGTAGATGGCATAGTCGGCGTCATAGCGCGCCCGCTCTTCTGCCGAGAGGTCGATGCGCAGGCGCTGCGTGCGGTAGTGCGCGAGCTGCTGCCCGACGAGATCCTCGATGCGCTTGGTATAGACAATCGGTCCGATCAAATCGTCCACCCGCCAGCGTCCCCTCGTCTGTTCATGCTCTTCGGGATAGGTTGCCGTCAGGCCCAAGCGCAGGGGCGCCGGTGCCATGATCGCGGCTTCTCCCCAGCCTGGCGCGGGCAAATGATGCACCTCGTCAAAAATAATCAATTTGAAGGTATTGCCGTGCTCGGCAATCAAATCGCCCGCCGAGTGATAGGTGGTGACGGTGAGCGGCAGTACCTTCTTCTCGCCGCTGTAATACACCCCTACGTCGGTGGCAAAGGCGTTGACCAGCCGCGCATACCACTGGTGCAGCAGATCAATCGTCGGCGCAACCACCACGCTGGAGCGATTCACCCGGCTGATCGCTTGAATGGCGACAAACGTTTTCCCCGCACCGGTAGGTAATATGATGCTCCCACGTCGTCCAGCCTGATCCCATGCTGTCAGGGCAGCCACCTGGTAATCGTGCGGCTCTCGCATCTCCTGCAACTTGAGGTTGAGCGGCTGCCAGCGCGGGACGGCATCACGCACCTCCTGCTCCTGCAAATAAGGCTGGAGCGTCCCATAATGATACCCCTCGCAGCGCCACCGTTCCTTGATCAACTTGAATGGCGCGGGAGGTCGCTCTTGTACATCCACGTCCCGCAGGACAAGGGTGCCACCTTGATAGTAAACCGACTTGCTCATGGTCTATATGATAGCAGGGTTTGGTGAGAATAGCTAGAGTATGTGTTCTAGTTCTGAAAGAAGCGAGGTACCGATAAGTTATGTCAACTCCAACACCTTGACGAGACAAGAAGAAGCTCCTACAATAAATATGTCTCGACAAGAGCAGAGCTTCACACTTCGTGAAAAGCCTGGGGACTACCGCCAGGGAGGAGTGATACTATGCATGCGCAGCTACTAACCACCGTAGTGCAGCTTGACACTGGCTCCTTGCTAGCTGGTCGCTATCGCATTCTCGCCAAAGTCGGCGAGGGTGGCTTTGGCGTGGTCTATAAAGCGCGGGATATCCAACGGAGGCACCGG
>VBFM01000481.1:0-523 GCA_005882595.1 Chloroflexota bacterium | reverse complement strand
GACTCGTATAATCGCGAGGTGAGCATGCTTTCGCGGCTGAACCATCGCAACCTGCCACGCATCTATGACCATTTCACCGATCCCACTCACTGGTACGTGGTGATGCAATACATTGAAGGAGAGACGCTCGAAGACTATCTCAAGCGGGCGAAAGGGGGCCATCTTCCGCTGAAGCAGGTGCGTGCTATCGGTGTGCAGCTCTCCAAAGTGCTCTACTACTTGCATGCGCAAACGCCGTCCATCATTTTCCGGGATGTGAAACCCGCCAATATCATGCGCACGCGCCGGGGACGACTCTACCTGATCGACTTTGGCATCGCACGCCACTTTAACCCGAACAAAAAGCGTGATACCGGCCCGCTTGGCTCACCCGGCTACGCTGCCCCTGAGCAGTATGGCCGGGCGCAATCAACCGCGCAGACCGATATCTACGGATTGGGGGTCACACTGCAAACCTTACTAACGGGCAAAGAACCCCTGGATGATGAGCCGGCTACGCCGCCCACGGAGAAGCCTCACCCGG
>VBFM01000026.1:8207-8781 GCA_005882595.1 Chloroflexota bacterium | reverse complement strand
ACGGTATTGGTGAATAATCAAAATCTTTCGAGGGACATGATACTGCATAGGGATTGCAGCGACCGCCTCAATGATAGGGTTCAAATCCGATGCGCGGACATTGCTTAAATGTATCCCAGGAATACCATTATGTCGAGGGAACATCCATTCAGGATCAATTGCCATATGCACGAAAGCATACTTCTCTAAATATGGTAAAAAGAAGTTTACTTCGCCCATGATAGGGGCTTGCCCAAAGTTAAGATCAAGAAATAGGATGAGATCGTTCTTGCTACAGAAATCGATATAGGACTGGATAGTTCCCGCATCAACATGATGGCTATAGGTGTTCTGTGGGCCAGGAAAAGCGTCTGGTACACTGACGACAAGATCAATTCCCAGTTGCACTGGATGCCCTGGGTCAAGTTGCTCATAGGCGGCTCCCTGCTGCCTCAGTGCTGCAAGCATGCTGTCGGTGGGTTCATAGGCAGGGCCGGTAGGCTCCGCATAGGGTACTGCATAAAATGCAACGACGCGATGTGTTGGTAACACAGCTCCTTGACTGGGATCAAAGACCGGTGTCGGTATGGGTGTG